>NZ_JACJOZ010000033.1:0-38630 GCF_014695795.1 Phormidium sp. FACHB-592 | reverse complement strand
CAGTGCTGCAAGACATCGCGCTGCGGTACTCCAGGAGCCGCCCAGACCAAACCAACGCTGACCGTAATTTCTCGTCCGTGAACCTGCCAAAGTGCGGGAAAGCGATCGAACCAGTCAACGCATTCTCTGGCAGCTAAAGCTGGTTCAGGATGGTTGCGGTAAAGCACGCCCAGAAAGTCATCTCCACCCGCGTAAATGATTCGTCCACCACCCTCTGGCAGAGAAGACCGCAGCGTGTTACCACCCCAATTAATCATGGCTTGGCTAAAATCGTGCAAGGCAACCGCTTCAGGTTCGCCAGTTTCCACCAACCCCTTGAGATATTCTCCAATGCGATCGCCGTCACCCTGAAACCAACCTGTCCAGCGGCGTTCTTCCGGTCTGTCTCGGTGGCGATTAATGTCTCTGAAACTGAGGGGAATTTCAACACTGGGACGATCGTTCGCTTGAAGGTTAAGCCGCTCTGCGATCGCATCGAGGGTAATCAGTCGCTTAATTAGTTCGAGGATGCTGAGCCGTTCATTGGCAGCAATAATGGCTTCGCTAAAGGCTCGGCTCAATGCCTGACAGAAGACACTGATTTGCTCAGTCTGCTGAGACAGATGCAATTGTTTGGGGTCAACTTTGTCTGCCATGCCATACCAGGCAATGGCATCGGCACCAGAAAGAGTAGAACTCTCGCCCACCCAGTTGATACCAGACCAGCCCCGCGATCGCTTCTTTTCATTTAAGCGTCTGCGAACATCCCCAATGCGATCGGGCAATGCGTCATCGTTTTTATGAGTCTGTGCCCAGAAGAATTCCCAGGTGTGGTTGCTCCAGGCATTCCAGGCGCGTTGCCAGCGATAGGGTTGGAAGTCTGGCAAGCGTGTCTCAATTTCATCACGGCAGGCTTCAACAACATCTGTCCAGGCTTTTTCAAAGACTGCTCTGGCGACTGCTTCGGGGAAATTGCCCCGGATAATGATTTGGTTGGGCGTACCTTGCGTCAAGTTGATCAGTGCAGGGGAAATAACAGGCTCAGGGTTTGTTTGACGATCGTACAGTTGTTGATGTGCCGCATCGCAGAGGGCACGTGCGAGGTAGGAAAGGATGAAGGAACTGCCATACAGGTCGCGCAGCTTACGAGATTTCTCAATAAAGCCCTGGACAGGCGCAAAAGTGATCGCGGTGTAACAGCTTACGTCGTCAGGCATCATGAAAGCTCAGCAAGGAAACGGCTTTGAACGTATCTTAACAGCGGTTAGAAGAGGGGTCTTCCAGCAACACGCTAGAAAAGTATGGAGCGATGTTCACTCTAAGGAGGTTCCCCTCACAGCCCATGCCCTCGCTCTAGAGTGCCCAAGCAATAAGACAAAACCTTTCCCAAATTGACTGATTTTCTCCTAGCTAGCAGAAAAAGTGCAGCGCGTTTTAATTGGACGAACGCATTAGGGCACAGTATTCGTTACGCACTTCCACACATTTTGGCTTTCCCGATGCTCACCCCCAAACGCCAGCCGAAGCTTGAAGGCATTTTCGCACCCCGATCGCCCCTTGAGTTTGTGGGGTTTGCCCTTGTCACAGGGATGCTGGGGTTACTGTCATCGGGTAATCTCATTGGGCTAGTTTTTGTGCCGCTATTTGCGATCGCCTGGTGGTCTTTTGACCATTGGCGCAGCAAAAAGCTTGCCTCAGCCACCTCCTATTCGATTGCCAAAGAGCCTCCCTGTCCTGCAAAGGGCTTGCTTTTGTTGCTCAGTTCCTATAGTCCTCGCAGTGCAGACCTGAACAACCCAGCGGTGCTCAACCCCCTCATTGAGCGCATTCTCCATGCCGATGCGCCGACAGAAGCAGATTTTGCTGCCATTAACCTGCTTGGTTCTAACCTGTTGCCGCAAATTAAGGCGGTAGAGTATCACGCTCAAGGGGGAAAGTTGCGCGATGTCTGGTGCCTTGCCACCGAAACCTACGAGACGGTTAAAGGATCAGATGTTGCCGCCATCCTTTTAGAAAAGTACCTGCGTTTACAGTACGGCACGCAGCAATTTGACATTCATCGCAGCCCGGACTTAACGGTGCGGGAGTATGACTATGCCCGCCTCTGGCACATTGTGGAAGCTGTCTTCCGGCAGTCTGGGTATAAGGATGACATGCTGCTGGCAGACATTACTGGGGGCAACAAAATGATGAGTGTGGCGATCGCGATGGCGTGTATTCCCCCCGGACGGCGAATGCAGTATATGGATACCCCACGAAATCGCTATGGCAATCCGTTGCGTCAGGGTGAGATGAGCCCAGTTGTCATTGACATCGACCCAATCCTCCATAGACAGAATGAGCATTGATTTAGCACTGACCAGAGATGGTGTCCTTGATCCCCTAGAGGAGTAATTAAGGCAAACAAGGCTTTGCTATAGTCTGATCACCCCCTATGAAGTTTCGCTGCTTGAACTTGGCTTCAGGTATGGCTCTCTGGAGAGAGCGTTTACCGATCACTCCAAATCGGATTAGTTGGAAGCGGCACAATAATCTGGCTGCCATCAATCCAGACTCGTTTACCGATCACTCCAAATCGGATTAGTTGAAAACGTTGAGCCATGCTTGGCACGGACTTGATCCATTGTTTAGGTTTACCGATGAACCCAAATCGGATTAGTTGAAAACTCTTCAGCGATACTATCAAGACACTTGTCAATAGTGTTTACCGATGAACCCAAATCGGATTAGTTGGAAACTTGGGGCTGGAAGTGGTGCTATTCCACACGCTCGCGCGTTTACCGATGAATCCAAATCGGATTAGTTGGAGACGTTTACGTTTTGACCATTGATACGCACGTTGGCAGCCCAGTTTACCGATGAACCCAAATCGGATTAGTTGAAAACCGCCACTTCTGCCATGAGGTTTGAGATCTGCCCTAGAGAGTTTACCGATGAACCCAAATCGGATTAGTTGAAAACATGAAGTAGCGTTCAGCAAACTCTTCCTCCGTTAATTCGTTTACCGATGAACCCAAATCGGATTAGTTGAAAACACCCAGAATTGATGATAGATCTGGCTATAAGACTCAGGTGTAGGGGTTTACCGATGAACCCAAATCGGATTAGTTGAAAACTTTTCGCTGCCGTTTTGGTCGTCTTGCGTGCTTGGCGCGTTTACCGATGAACCCAAATCGGATTAATTGGAAACGTTACGGCATTCTCTAGCTTCTGATAATATGCCTGTACAGTCTGAGTTTACCGATGAACCCAAATCGGATTAGTTGAAAACCAGAGTAATGGTAGAGTCATTCTCTACAGCGTCTACCATGAACGTTTACCGATGAACCCAAATCGGATTAGTTGAAAACGGATCACCTCCTTTGTGAGTGGAATGCCATACTCCTTTGGTTTACCGATGAACCCAAATCGGATTAGTTGAAAACCAAACGTAAACGTTCTGCTTGGACATGCCCAACGCTTGTTTACCGATGAACCCAAATCGGATTAGTTGAAAACTAAATCGCTAGCTGACCAACCCAAGCCTAAGCGCTCGAAGGTTTACCGATGAACCCAAATCGGATTAGTTGAAAACCTATAACCGTGTTCGGTAAAGTATTTATTCAACATTCCAGGTTTACCGATGAACCCAAATCGGATTAGTTGAAAACGAAGGTAAGTGTATGTGTGGATGACCGACTGGAATCGTTTACCGATGAACCCAAATCGGATTAGTTGAAAACCAAGATAAGCAACCAATCCACCTAGACTCGAAACAACCTTAGGTTTACCGATGAACCCAAATCGGATTAGTTGAAAACTTATCTGTAATATAGAAAACTAAACCATTGTCGATGTGGTTTACCGATGAACCCAAATCGGATTAGTTGAAAACGCATCGCAAGCACTCCTTGCTTTTTCGACATCAACTTGTACGTTTACCGATGAACCCAAATCGGATTAGTTGAAAACTCTTTCCATTCCTCAGTACGAATGACCTTTTCCAGAGGTTTACCGATGAACCCAAATCGGATTAGTTGAAAACTACTTCCCCCGAAGGAAGAAGTACATTGAATTGCCATTCACCTGTTTACCGATGAACCCAAATCGGATTAGTTGAAAACTAGGCAAGCGTCCCAAGCTGTTTTGCTACTTGCTTGTGTTTACCGATGAACCCAAATCGGATTAGTTGAAAACCTGAGACAGGCTCGCGCTCTATGTGTTTTTTAATTGAGGTGGTTTACCGATGAACCCAAATCGGATTAGTTGAAAACAACTTTGAGCCGTAATCATACCAGTCATATGGCGTACTGGCGTTTACCGATGAACCCAAATCGGATTAGTTGAAAACCGTCCTAAAACCTTGCGATAAGCTTCTGCAAGATCCACCATACGTTTACCGATGAACCCAAATCGGATTAGTTGAAAACATTTCTAAGATGGCTTGCCAGTCATCTCTATTAGAAGGATCATTTTACCGATGAACCCAAATCGGATTAGTTGAAAACACCTCCTGATGCCCGACAACAACTGTTTCAGTCTGCGTGTTTACCGATGAACTCAAATCGGATTAGTTGAAAACTCTGCCTTAAGTTCTGGGTACTTGCGCTGAATAACTCGTGTCTCGACGGTTTACCGATTACCCCAAATCGGATTAGTTGAAAACTCTGCAATGTCACCAAATGGGATCGTTACCTCATTCTCTACGTTTACCGATTACCCCAAATCGGATTAGTTGAAAACTCGCCATCAGCGCGATCGGTTAGTTCTCCGAATTGTTGATAGTTTACCGATTACCCCAAATCGGATTAGTTGAAAACTCAGGCAGCTTAATCTTTGCTTTAAGGTTGACCGAGTTTACCGATGAACCCAAATTGGATTAGTTGAAAACCAGTCTGATACCTTCCCTCGCCAGACATTGATGCCTGGTCGCCCGTTTACCGATGAACCCAAATCGGATTAGTTGGAAATGTTGCTTTACCAACACCTGTTTTGCCCCAGTACCAAAAGCAGGAGTTTACCGATTACTCCAAATCGGATTAGTTGGAAACTGATAATGGGTAAAGACAACTGAACCATCATCTTGGTGAGTTTACCGATTACCCCAAATCGAATTAGTTGGAAACCCTTTGGTGCTAGGAAGCCCTAGCCCGAATCAATCGCGGGTTTACCGATTACTCAAATCGGGTTAGTTGAAAACGTGCCAACGAAGAAGCCTACTTCTGTTTAACCTTCACGCTTACCGATTACTCAAATCGGGTTAGTTGGAAACGCATTTCCATATTGATAATCGACGGACTTGTACTTACGGAGATCGTTTACCGATTCCCCCAAATCGTATTAGTTGGAAAGCCTTGCTCTAAATGCAAACCTCCGAATTCTTTGAAACTCGGAGGTCTTTTGTTTGCAAAGTTCGCCAATAACCTCAAAGCGGATTGTTCTTACTGCGATCAATGGGGCATGGATGCGTGTCATTTGAGGGGCGATCGTGTACCACTACTGCCCTTCCACGTTTCTTTCAGTAGTACAATTGCTTCAGCTTTCCCAGACGCTTACCGATGCGACGAGATTCCATTTTTTATCAGTTGTTTCAACAGTCTCCCGCACTACTGTTTGAGCTACTCGACAACCCTCCAGCCAATGCCCAAGGCTATCGTTTTGATTCGGTTGCAGTCAAAGAACCCCGCTTTGAAATTGACGGCGTGTTCTTGCCACCAGAGTCTGACAGCCCCGGAGTAGTGTATTTCTGTGAGGTGCAATTCCAAAAGGACGAGCAACTTTACGAGCGCTTATTCGGCGAATCATTTTTGTACTTCTACCGCAACCGTGAGCGTTTCAGTGATTGGCAAGCCATCATCATCTATCCATCACAGACAACCGAACAAAGCTGCACGCTTCCCTATCAAGATTTGCTGTCAGGCGATCGAGTTCATCGTGTGTATCTGAACACACTCGGTGCGATCGATCAGTTGCCACTTGGCGTAGGGTTAATGGTCTTGACCACACTCCAAGAGCAGCAGGCAATGCAAGCCGCCCGAACGTTACTAGCGCGTGTACAGGAGTCATCACCGCCAGAACCTGGTCGTGCCATCATGGAATTGAAGCGATGTTAGGACTGAATTTGCAGCAAACGCGGTTTTATCAGGAAGCGAAGGAAGACGGGGAGCGTTTGATTATCCTGCGCCAGCTTACCCGTCAAGTGGGCGCTTTGCCAGAACCGATGCGATTGCAAATCGAAGCACTATCCATCAGCCAATTAGAAGCCTTAGGCGAAGCATTGCTAGATTTCTCCAGCCTGTCTGATTTAGAAACATGGCTAACGGAGCAAGGGCATTAGGCAATCAGGGTCAGGTGAAGCGGATCAGTCCTTGCACCGTCTCCAGTAAGGCGGTTGGTATTGCTCGGGGCTGTCCCTGCCTCCAGGGTCCACAGGTCGACTCTAGATAGGGTTCCCTGGTATGGATGGTTTCACATGGTTCCAACGTGCTATGCACCACAGCCAGCGGCGTGAGATTCCCCCGATCGCGACAAAATTCATGCCAGGGCGCGATCGCCTCTGGCTGCGAACTAATAATCAGGTAGTGAGAACACGCTTCCAGTATCGGTTGCTTTTCTGGTTGCACCATGCCGCCCACATCCACCAGCACCAGGCTTTTTTGCCTGCGTAACTGCAAAATCGCCTGGGCATGATAAGCAAAGAAGCGATCGGTCAACTGCCCACGATTGATCGCCTTCAACGCTTCGCGATCGTCGTCAGCAAATGCCGCTCCCAGTTCCAGAATGTAGTTGCCCTCGCCATCCCACTGCGCCCGTTGCAGATAAACATCTGGGGCATCCGGCAGCAATGACTGGAATAAGGCATGAGACAGTACACTTTTCCCGCTATCTGGCGGTCCCACCACTAACAGCGCGGGGCACAGGGCAGACGCAGCAGCACCACCAGGCAGTGACACTGGCAACACCTGACCAATGCTTGCGAGCCGAGAGTGCGTAGAGACCACGATCGCACCCAGTCGCGGGTCGTAACAGGCAACCCAAGCGGTCGGATGCAGTTCCTGCACCAGGTAGCTGTAAAGCCAAATGGGCGCACGCCCAGAGAGCACCACGCCGCCTGTGGTATCAATGCCAGGTGGTAATGCCAAGTTGCTCAAATCAGCGGGTGCAATGATGCGATCGCGCCGCGTCATGGCGATGGTCAACCACTGGTAGGGCAAGCCCTGCACCCTGTGCTGCTCACTTAACTGTAAACGGATGGCTGGTTCAGCTACCGCTTCCATCGGCGTTACTCTCCCTGCTGATGTCTCCGTGCTATTATCGCCTCGACCTTGAAGAGGGGAGTTCGAGCGTTGTCAGCCATTGGTTTTCTCTATCCGCCTAGCCCCTCCATTCTGCATTGGCTCAGTGCCGGACAATTGGCGAATCGGCTACAGCGGACTCTGCGCTTATGGGTCTTGCTGCACAGGCTCTATGGGGTACAGCCCCATTGGTCTACCTCCTTACCCCAGCCCTTTAGCTATCCCGATATACGCGAACGACTGTTTGCCGATAGCCACGGACGGTCTGACTCGCTTTCAGCCCAAGACCTAACAGCAACCTGCGCTGACCTAACCTGTCTCTGCCACAAAACCTTGCAAACCTGGCTGCATGAGGTCAGTCCCCGTCTAACGGCTTCGGAGTGGCTGACCGAAATGGCACAACTCACCGGACTGGCTACAACAGAACTGGAACAGCACCTCGATCAATGCCCCTTTGCCACCGTTCACCGCTCCCTGCGAGACGACCTCAAACTGTTGAGCCAGCAAGGTTGGCTGGAAGCACTCCCGCAGGGACGTTATCGTTGCGTCTCGACCGCTAAACTGCCATTACCGCCGCCACCTGCTGCATCGCTCACCGCTCACTCTGCCCTGTTCGCCTCCCTCTCCGCTGCTCAAACCTGGGAAATGCTGCGCGTTTTAGAGGCACTTGCCTTTGTGCAACCCAACCTGCAACTGGTGGTTCAGGCGCTGTGGGAACAGCTAACGGCGATCGATGCCCATCGCCTACGCGAAGAACCTAGTCAACGCATTTTCATCCATCTCGATTACATCCTCTCGGAAGCAATGCAGGAAAAAGTGGATGACTTCCAGGAACAGATCGAACAACTGTGGGGTACGCCCGATGGTGGCGTGATTCAATTTAAGACCTGGCTTGCCAGGGAAGAGCGTCAGGTGCCGGTCACAGTTTATCCGGTCTGTTTGCACTATGCGCGGCGGGCAAAATATCTGAGCGCTTATGGACTTGACCCTGAAGGCAAACTGGCTTGGCACAACTACAGGCTCGATCGCGTTGCGTCAAAAAAGCTGAAAGTTTTAGCCTGGGGCGATCCGGGGGTGCCCCAGGGGTTGAAAGAGCTGCGGCATGCTGGAGAGCTGCCCTCACCGGAAGCTGTCAAAGCAAAGTTGGACGAGGCGTGGGGGTTTAATTTCTACCTGCCGCGTCAACTGCTACTCTTGCGCTTCCCAGCCAAATTTGCCCATTGGTATGTAGACCATACCGTGCGCCACCCAACCTTTTGCCCAATCGCTTACAGCCACCTGCCGGATTTGGTTCGTCAGGAAATCACTGATCCCTTGGAGCAGCAGGAAACCTTGAAGTTAATCGCTCGCCGCTCTGCCAGCGATGCCTATTACGCTGTGTGGATTCGAGCCGGTGATATTAACGTCATGATGCGCTTGCGCGACTGGCGACCTAATGGCGAAGTTATTGCGCCCCTGTCGCTAAGACAAGACATTGCGAAGGAAGTAACCCAGGAGTTGGCACACTACAGCGATTAACCAAGCATGAGCCATTGCTTTTCTATGTGATTAGCCAGAAACCCTTATAGAATAAGAAGATTAGCCAAGTGAAGGCTGAGTACTAGGACTGTCTGTAGTAGTTCTGTGGATCCATGGTTGAAGAGCACCTATACCTGTTGCCTTCATGAACCGCCATCTTTGGTCAATCGCTGCTGCTGTTGGACTTGCCTCCATGACGCTCACTGCTTTGCGTGCCGAGGCTTTACCAGGGGAGTCTGATAGTGCTTGTTACATGACCACTGCGTCTGGGCAAGTGCTCGACCTGAGGCAATCGCTCTGTCGCACTTAGCCTGCCAGCCGTTTGACCCAAACACGTTCCTCCTACAGCCGTCCCGCTTCGTCTCGCTCGCACACGGGAGTTCGGTCTGTGGTGAAAAGGGTTAACGGTGACGACTACGGTGTATGCCTCGCCTGGCTATAACGCAACCATGCGCTCTGTTTATTCTGGGTACAATTATGGCTACAGCCCCGGTCACCGCACTCAAACGTCTTCATCGTCCGGGTATTGAAGCTCTGCCCCATTAATTCCAGAGCGCTTTGCCTGTCTTGGCTGAGTCAACGAGTTGTGCCGTACCAGTTTCGATTACATCTGGAGCTTCCCCGATTTTGAAGTCGTTGAGGAAGAGGTTGATCGCCGCTTCTTTGGAGGCAAACCTTGTGCACATTGGGTGCTCTGGATGCTCCCACCAATACTCCATTTTGACCGTTGCTCTTTGCAGCGCCCGTTCTGGAGTCAGGTCAATGAAGATGTGTTCGCCAGGGTACGGTTGATAGTTGGGCAGGCAGCGATCGATCTGCCAATCAACGTGCTGCATCATCTTATTCCCAGCACGGTTGGAGACGCAGAAGGGTGTCACACCATCACGAGTGTTCCAAAGCCATTCCACTTTACTGCCGTCGTCAGTTGCATCTTTCATCAAGCAGAATGCTTCTCGATGGTTATGTTGTATTTGCCTGCATCCGCCGAGCCTATTGGCTGCTGCATAAAGCGCTGCTATGCTCTACTGCTTATCTATTGCGGTTAACTCAATTAATTTTGTTGATTAAGCAGATCGCGTCTCTCACGGCTTTTGCTCCAACATGTTTCACAACTGTTGAATTTTGAGCTTTTTGCAGGCGTTCAACCATTTCTACGTAAGCCAGCCATTTCCGCTGGAGCTTAATGGGGCTGCATTTGTGGCAGTAGGTTAAAAACTTGAAAGCGATTGCACCGGATGACTACCTAAGTACGGTTAGAACGGTAACGCCTTCTCGATCAAGTCGGCTGAAACCAGCACAAGCCAGTGGTAACCGTCGAAACTAAGGGCGATCGTGCCGAAGCCTAAAACGGACTGACTGTACTCCCACCAGCGGAAGCTGTAGAGAGCGCCATCCAACGAATCGTGCTTGTGAAAGAGGATAAGGGCGGTCGAAACCGCCCCGTTGCAGTTTGGTTGCATGGGGGCGATCCTCGCTAGAGAGCGTTTAACCGCTCTTCACCCCAACCTTGCTCCAAAGGAGTTTGCTGAGGGGTTTCACGGTTGAAGAGGCTGTTCGGATTAGCGCGGTAGCCCGCAAGGCGACCCTGACTGTATTCAGCGTTAGAGCAGAGTGCGTAATTTGTCCGTCCGTTGAGACCGTCGCGATAGCCTGCGTCGAATACCTGCAAGGGAGAGATTCGGCTTGTTCTGTGTTCAGTTAGAGGAACTGTTGATACCATTGCTTCAAGAACCTTTTCGAGGGTTTGTAATAAAGAGAGAAGGCGGTTACTTGCTTGCGAGGCGTGATCGTCTTCTCTCGTGTTTTTAATCTACTCTAAAACGTACAACATTATCAACAAATACATGATTGACATAATGTACAACACTGTCTAGTATGGACACAAGTTGATAAAGTCAAGGAAGTAAAACATGCTCACGACCCTTAGCCCGCCAGTCAACTTGGTTCCTCTTTCAAAGCTCAGACAAAATCTTTCTCGCTATCGCCGTCAAGTTCAGAACGGCGACATCGTTCCGATTGATTATTACAAAGACCGCATAGGCTACCTGGTTCCAATCGCAATCGCGGAAACCCTTAAATTTTCGTCTGAGCAGGAAATGGGGTTGATAGACCTTCGAGATAACCTCAACTCAGCTTGGGAGTCTCTTGAATCCGGGGTTGATTGTATTTGGCTGACCTATCACAACGAGAGGCGTTTAGCCTTTATCTCAGCTAGGGTCTATCAATACGAAGACGAAATAAAGCTGTAAGCCACGCTGGTAATACCGGGAAGATCACCATGTTTGAATGCCATATCAGCCTCACAATTCCGCTGCAACACAAGGAGCTTCCCGCTAACACGCCGCTCCAGATTGTCATAGCCCAATCTGAGTGTGACCCTGGCTTACGAGCTGGTGATGATGTTCTGGTTACGAACTGATAGCTAGGCAATGTACTGGATCAGCCGTTCACTTTTTCTACAAAAGTGACTGATCGCTTCAACGAAGTCGTACCGAAACCGTCTCAAGGCGGTCAAGCGCAAGACATATTCGAGCTGACAATTTGGCTAAAGGTAGGAGACAAAGAAACCTTTCCAAGATTGGCAGAAAATTTGAGAAATTGTCTTTTTGGCGAGTTTGGAGATTAAAGGCTTGGAGCAATCGATCAGCTTTCTGAACAGTTCGGAATCCAAGCTAGAAAACAATGACCAACCCCTGAAGCGCTGGGAATAGCGGACCACTACCGCCATAGTCTCCAAGTCAAGCATCGGCAGATGCTTCTGAGCCAAAGCAAGACTTTGTTCCCGCCTCATTAAAAAATTGCAGCAATAGTTCAAGAAGGAGGTTTTTAATGCAAAGAAGAGCATTGGCGATCGCACTTACCGCCTGCTTTAGCCCTATTGTTTTACCGCAGAACAGCCGCGCCCAAGTGGTTGAAACCTATGTAGGGGCAACCGCTTGTGCCGCGACTGTAGGATGTGGCGCGATCGTAGGTATCGTCTTTTTGGGAGGCGTTGGCTACTATATCCTTAACGCTAGAGGGCAGAAGTATCGGCTGCATCCAAACCAGATGGAGATCCACACGCAGCCTATCCCGCAGTCTGGTCCACGTCCAGAGATGCGATCGCAACAGGAGATCCACGGCGCTGTAAATCGGTCAGACTGCAACCAGATCGCGGCACGGTTCAAAAGGGCAGGGCGTAGGGTCAAGCTAGTCAGAACCTTGCCAAACGATGTTGGTGTGGGTGGAGTGCTGAAGTGGAAGTGTATCTTTGAAGGCGAAGACGCTATACCCGGCTGGTATAGCAATTAAAATACGGCAATTAGCAAAGGAGTAAAGCAGATGATCACAGTCTATGAAGTCATCGCCGATAGCCACATCGATCACGAAAGCAGCGAAAATTCGCAGCAAGTTGTTCGCGCTGACACAGTGCCCAGACTTGGCGACATGGTTTGCATGGGAAGTGCGCGTCAATGGCAAGTTGTTGAACTTCAAACTTACTCAAACGCTTCGCAGAGTATCACGTTGGCGCTAGTGCATCCGGCGGCAGAGCCTGTCCCTGATCGCTCCGATTGGGATCAAACCAAATGGCGCGACGATTACCCCAGCATCAGCTTAAACCTCAAGCTTATGCCCAACGGAGACGTGCAGTATTACGGCTCAAACATGGAGGGCAACCCACCAATGGGACGGCTATATGGCGGTGAGCCAACCGAGCATCCGACGCTGCTGAACCCCGTCCCACTAGCCTGGATGATTGACGCAGTTGAAACTTATCGGCCTTCAGGCAATCATAGTTACACTGCTATCCATGCCTGCTATGCTTTGCCCTGTGCGTTGCCGACGCTGGCGGAAGTTGCCTAACCGAGAAAGTCTAAGCGATGACCAGCAAGCCGAAGCGACACTTGATCGCACAGCCGCACAGCAGGAGATTAACACCAGGGAGAGCGCTGAATTAAGAGCGATTCTGCACGATCTCTATGGCAATGGAGGCGTTGCTGAATAAGAGTATGAAGCTAGGCTGGAACCCACAGAACCAAAAGCAAGCAGAGCTGAATCGGTGGGTGCAGAACTGATTGGCTTCCTTGGGCAAAAGCTTGATCTGTTGAACTCAAACATCGAGCGGCTGGCAAACACCCCTAGAGCACTGGCGTTCTATTCTCAAGCTCCAGTAGACGATTACGTAGACCATCAGAATCGCAATACTGGCAACCTGCTGAGGAGTTGAATAACACCGAGTAGCAAGACCTACAGAACTAGCACTACCCTTTTGAGCTACTTCCGTTCTGTTCTATTTAAAAGGTAAATAAAGTGATTCGCTAGAAAACGTTTAGGCTACTTTTAAGATAGTTAGCCCAGTTGAAAGTTACCAACTCAACAGCACTGACATCTAAGCCAAAGAAGCGAAACCATTAAAACCTAGCTTAGTATGACAAAGTAGTACTCTTATCTGCTTGATGCCAGTTTAGCTCACCTACACTAGAAGTAGAGACGGTCAATTACGTTAATGGTGAGGGCAATTACAATATTAGAAAATGATTGACTTACTTAGCATAAGGAGAAGCACTACTCAAATCTTGATGTATTTTTAGGGTTTAGGGTAGTTATATAATCTATACATTTAGTTTTAAAATGAGCAATGTAAACATCAAAAGAGTGGTTGAAAACATTAGATCTAAGACCACTATTTATACGCCAATCGCTGAAGTAATTGTTAACGCAATTCAGGCTGTAGAGAATACGAACATTGGGCAAGGAAGCATTAAAGTTGTTGTCAAGCGCTCTCCACAAATTGAGATAGATGGCTCACTACCATCTATACAGAGCATTGAAGTAATAGATGAAGGTATTGGATTTACCGATGAAAATAGAGATTCTTTCGACACTTTATATAGTGAATATAAGATCCGAGAAGGTGGGAAAGGCTTCGGAAGATTTACCTGCCTTAAATACTTTAAAGACTTTCATGTCGATAGTACCTATTTTGAGTCTGGACGATATCGACGAAGAAGGTTTTCTATGGGCAGGGAGAAAGAAATTATTGTTAATGAAAGGGTTAGTGATTCTGAGCTAAATACTTCTAAGACTTCAGTAACTTTAGCTTTAGTAACCAACAGCTTTCTTGACAAAAGACTATCAACGGTAGCTAGGAGCCTTGTTGAAAAAATCTTACCTTATTTCATCACCAAAGATTATTTTTGTCCTGAGATTGTATTAACTGAGGAAGACGATTCGAACTCGATTGTCTTAAATGATTACCTTAGGGAAGATTTCGCCGTTATCAAGGAGTTGGAAGTTGATGAAAACAGTTTCTTTTTAGGTCAAGGTGAAACTACTCATGCTTTTTATATTCGAGTATTTAAGATTTATTCTCCAAAAAACAAAGTAAGTAAAATCAGCTTGGTAGCTCATAAGCGTGAAGTTATTGCTAATCCGATACATGATTATATTCCTGAATTTTTTGAAGAGTTTTATGACAAAAGAGAGGATGGAACTAACAACTTAGAAAGAAACTATATAATCAAATCTTATGTTTTTAGCCAGTATCTAGACGACAACGTATCACCTGAACGTGGAGAGTTTGAGTTTCAAAAAGATAACGATATTGTATATGGCGTATCTCAATCCGATATTGAGTCTAGAGCTGCAAATCTTACAAAGAAAGCTGTTATTGATGACATTTCCATAAGGATAGAAAAGAAACAGAAGCGCATACTCTCTTACGTGGAAGAAGAAGCGCCTTGGCACAAAAATATTGTTGGTAGCATTGATTTGTCTGACTTTCCTTACAACTCTAGTAATGAAGAGATTGAAGCATTATTACAAAAGGAAAAATTTAAGCGAGAGGTTGCAATAAGACATGAAGTAAATGTCATATTAGAAAGCAAAAACATAGAGAATTTCAAGGAAAACATATCGGACATTACCGAAAAGATCTCGGAGTCTAGTAAAAACGATTTAATCCACTACATTTCATTACGGCGTGCTGTCTTAGAAATTTTTAGGAGAAGTTTAGAAATTAATGTTGCTGGAGAGTATTCATCAGAAGGTTTTGTCCATGACATTATTTTTCCTAGAAAGAAGGGTAGCAATACACTTGAATATGAAGAGCACAACTTATGGATTATTGACGAAAGATTAAACTTTACCAGCTATATTTCTTCTGATCAGCCTTCAGGTAGAAAGCGAACAGAAATTCCTGATTTACTTGTTTATGATAGAAGGGTCGCATTTCGTGGCGATAATGAGAGCAGCAATCCTGTAACAATTTTCGAGTTTAAAAAACCAGGTAGAGACGATTTTGTTAATCCGTCTTCAAAAGAAGATCCCATCCAACAAACTGTTCGTTACGTTAACAGTATAAGAGATGGGAAGTTTAAAACCCCCAAAGGCTTGGAAATTAATATTGCTATAAATACTCCTTTCTATGGATATGTAGTATGTACCCTTACTGAGAAAGTTAAAGAATGGTTGAAACGCGATAAAAATTTTAAGCCGATGCCAGATAACATGGGCTGGTTTTTATGGATTGACAATATTAATTTATATATGGAAGTTGTAAGTTGGGACAAGTTATTAAAAGACGCAGATATGCGAAACAAAATATTTTTCCAAAAATTAGGGATTTAACTAGAATTTTTTAGAGCAAGAGGTATTTTCCTCTTGCCTTCTCTTGCTAGCATTCGATTAGATTTCGATAGTAGCGAAGCTTTGGACCAGCATTGGGGAGAGATGGAAACTCAGATCCCTTATGCCAGTTACGTCAGTAATAAGCCTAAAGAAGGGTTTGCTAGAACGAGAATTAAATGTTAAACGACGGTACTAGCAGTCAGATATATAGCAGCGACGTGCTTGCCCTTAAATTTTTGCTAGCAGGCTAACGACGAAGCTACAGAGGGACGCGTTCTTACCCTGCTGTGTTGATTTTGACCCTTGACGGTATCGAGTGCAAACTGACTGATTTTTTCGTCAATGGCTATGAGCATAATTCTGCGGATAGTGCCGATTTGAGCTATTCACTCAACGGCACGCCGCTAGTTGATGGCATTTTGTACGAACCGAAGCGCGTGCTGATGATCGGGGCATTTGGCACAGAGGCAGACAGAGTTGCTCTACTACAAATCTTTCAGCGATCGGAACGCAAACGATGCCCTCAGCAAGCAGGGTTTGGCATCATTGTGCACAACCTAATTAGTTCCGTGGTGGAAGATATCGCGCTGACAAGAGTGCTGGCCACTGGTGCTATAGAAGCAAGCCTACCTGGTGGAGGCTGTGAATATTTCGCACAGTTTGAATATCAAGTGTTTCAGCCCAAAGTGGAAGAGTCAGGCAACGGCTTCCATACTCATCTGCTGAAGTTTGTGCTGAAGGGGATGCGGATAAAGACCAAGGTCCAGGCGGCTCACGCTCCATTTTCGTGATTGGCTTAGTTTACTCAAAAGCAAAGAACGATCGACAATGCCTCAAAAATTTGCCTTGGCACCAGCACTGCAAAATCTGCCCTGATTCTTATTGGGATGGTTTGGCACAACTCCAGTCCTGGCGGCATGGCATTGATGTGGGCGATGGCAACGATGACATGCACTGTCCTCCTGGCGCAGACCCGTGCTGTATGCGATCGATAAGATGGCAACGAAGGGCGACGAGGAGGATATCAGTCGCGCGGCTCAGTGGGGCTATAAGGCACTGCAACAGCATCCAGGTTCGATTGGTATCGACAAAATTAGGGTGGGTTCCAGTGCTCTGTCTGAACTGCATGGCTCGTTACGTGAGCAAGGTTTCGATCCGGATATGGCGTTTGAAGTGGTTTTCGGTGGCGCTCCCACGTCGATCCTGAAGACGATGAAACGTTTATGGCTGAGAACCTCAAAGCCGAACTCTACTGGACACTACGCGAGGCAATGCGGAAAGGGGAAGTGGCGATCGCGCCGTTGGGTGAGTACGAAGATGAGGTGATGGATGACCTTGCCGGGACGTATTACGAAGAGACCGGTAAGGGCACAACCAAGATTGGAGATAAGGAAAAGACTCGCAAGCGCCTGCACCGATCGCCCGATTGCGGTGATGCAGTGGTTTATGGTTGGGCATCGATGCTGGAACGCCCAGTCTGGGGTGTGAGCAATGCTAGTTGGGGATATTGATTGTTCTAAGGTTGTATTGGTTGTTTGAAGCTATCAGAATCAGCTTAGTTTCTCATTAATTATGAAGATTATAGGGATTAACCAAACAATTAGTACTCAAAGCCTGCTTTTACTCAATTAACTTAGTAAAGTTGTGTGAAAAAGAGCTGAGTGAAAGAGCCATGCCTGAAACTGTTGCCCCAAAAAAACAAGCTATTTGAACGGAACCCATGAATCTATCAAATGAAGTAAACTCTCTTATTTTTTTATTGGGATGCGAATTGGACTGAAGTAACAAAAGTGCAAAAATTGTAACGCTAAACCAAAAGATAAGCTGAATCCCAGCTTTCTTTTGCTCCAGTTTCTCTAGGGACAGTCTACGATGTTCAGTATCTAACTCAACAGTTATATATGTGTTTTGGCATATCTTGTTAGTAGTATGACCAGGAACATAATAGTCATCAACATCATCCCAGCTTGGCGTAATATCATCAGAATACTTGCGAGTGAATTCTGTTTTATGCTCAATCTTAATTTCAATATGACGAACGATAAAAATATCATCACTATCGTCTAAATGAATAATTGATCCAATCGAATCAATTGGTAGGTTCGTTTTAGTGGTTTCAAGATTGGTTCTGTCAATTAATTGAAATACAGTATTTTGTTCGTCGAACTTCATTAGTACAGGAACCCATTTGTTAGCTCTAAGCAGTAATTCAGGGTAAAAGCCTGAACACAGGAAATTTGTTCATAAATTCATAAAGGTCTTGCAGAGATTAGCTATTGAAATCACTCTCTCTAGTTACTCTGCTGCACCTTCAAAAACTGGGACTGTTTAATCAGTATTTGCCCTAACGCCTCAGCTTCCTCTGCTGTCAAACTTAACGGTGGCATTGGTGGTGGAAAGAAAACCATGATCGTCTGAGTCGCCTAGTCGATGCAGATGTAAGTGTTCGGAGCTTTCATTGATGCACCAGCCAAACACTATCAGCTTGATAAAAGTTGCTACGTTGCTCTAGTTTGACCTGACCAGAGAGCAAGGCTCCAATTCAGAGTGCGACTAACAGCATTTTAAGATTTTGTTGTGCCTCTACTAGCGATGTGGCTGGATGTTGTTGCAGATAACTAGCGATCGCACTTGACCAAGCACCCACATTTTCGGCGTGAGCCATAGACAACGGCTGCATCGCGTCTAGCGCATCTAGTAGGGCTTGCTTGTCTATCACTCCGATGACAGAATCAATCGGATTACTTACCCGCGATCGCCGCTTGGCTGGAGCTACTTCAACCAGGGCTTCTAAGTTGAGTGCCGTGCTTTGTTTGACCAAGACAGCAAGGAAGTCAGCGCCTAGAACTGGTTCTGTGGGTGTGGGTTCTCAATCCAGGCTTTTGAGTAGCGCGTCAGCACGGGCGGTGTAGTCCTTAGCAAGCTGGGCGATCGCCTCTGCGGCTACTCGCAGCTGATTCTCTTGTGGCAGTGGTACTAGGGCAGCTTCGAGCGCTTGCTAGAGGGGAGCAAGTTTAGCGGCTTCGGGTTTAGTGATGGCAGTTTGAAGCGATCGCCAGAGGTCATCTAACATTTGCCCTCTATTGGGTCGGCTCGACCGATACCCAGATCCAGTAGCTTTGTCTTAACGTCTTGCCACTCAAGCCCATAGTAGTAATTTAGCCTCTAAGCCAGCTGTCTCAAGTTCTCAAGTAAATTCATGGACAGACCGCAGTACTGGACAGTCAACAAAATACCGCCGCCCACAGCAGCTTTAAAGGGATTGCAATGGCTCTATGACCACTACTGTCGACGCATGTGGATAGCAGTTGATAAAGCGATCGCTCAATCAATCAGTGCTTTGCCTGCTCAGTTGAGGGCGTGTTTACACCAGGCGTTGAGCTACGAGGAACGAAAAGCGTTGCGATCAGACGTGTTGTGGTTGCTCATTGTGCAAACTGGTGTCACTGTTGACCTGGAACTCAGCCACTTGGACATGCTGGATCAGACAACATTGATTCGGGCTTCGGTACGACTAGAAGCGATTGAACGGGTGTTGCAGGAGCAAGCACAGCGGTAGGGGCTAGTACAAACACAGTGCTTTCCAGGCTAACCAGCACCTCAAAAGGCTACGTTTTTTTCACAGCAGTCACTCCACAGCTTGAGTCAAGCAAACAACAAACTAGCGCACCGCTGTCGCGGCATGGGTATGCACTGCTAGTAAAACAAACTGACCTATGAGCACAGAAGTCGCCGCGACAGGAGTACCACAGACCGTCAACCTTGGTACAACCACAACCGTGAAAGTCCAACCAGAAGCCCAAGAGGTTTCAGTCCAATTCCCAACGCTTACAGGACCGTCAATTGACGACCAGTACCAGCAGTACCTGGAAGACCGGTTAGGGCATTACGGCTATTAGTTCCTATTTCCTAAGACTGCTGACGCAGCAAAAGCTTGAAGTCCAGTCTAGGAGGGCACCCGGCGTTACGGTAGTGCATAACTAGACTGGCAAACATTCAGAGACTCTCTACCGCATGGTGGAGAGGTTTTTTGTTAGGGAATGACGACAACTAAACTGGGTTCAGAAGACGAAGTAGACGACAGGTTTTGGAAAATGATCTGGTCAGCGACCGCCTCTTCCGGTGGTTTGTTTGCCACTTGCACCGGCGGCTCTTCTTCTTTGCGACGTGCCGCTACTTGCTGTTGGTAAATGTCTAGCGCTCGTGCGATCGCCGTTAGCCGTCGATTTTGGTCGTGGCTAATGCCGTCTTCTGTATTACCCAACCCCGGTGCTTCCCAACGGTTACGTCGTGGGTTCCAGTAGGACTGTGTACGTGCCCACAACACAGCGTCTGAACCTGTTAAACCACGTTCGTGTGCCTTCTTCAGCCAGTCCACATAGCCAGGTGTGTCCAGTGCTGCCAAAGGAGCCTGATTTGCCAGGTCGATCGCGTTCAGTTCTTCTTCCAGCGACAGGTTTAAGCGATGCGCGTCTGCTTTTTGACGGATCACCTCTGCTTGCCGCTCTAAGCGCCGTAGCTGTTTCTCGTCCGCTGCTTCAGGCGAACTAGCTCCATGCTGGTACGAAAAGCTGCCCAAGTTCCACACCCCGTTGCCAGGGTCAGAATGCCCGTAATAGGCACGAGTTTTACTACCGTTGGGTGTGCGGGTGCCTTCAGCGTGTCCGACGGTACGAGCCACTAAGGAGTCAGAACCACCTGCGAAAAGGTCAGCCTCTCCCGTTGCCGGCTTTGGTGCTGAAGTTGGGGCAGCAGTTGCTACCGACGACCCTTGTACCCCCGAAGGGTCAAAACTTACAGCAGGCGACTGAGGTTCAGACGGAGCGGACGACTCAACCACGTCGCTGGGTAACGGCTCCGACTCCTCAGACGGTAAAACAGCCACAATAACAGGGGTGTCAGTTGCACGAACACCAAAATCTAGCGCACCGCTCTCGGCGCGGACTGGCGCAGCAGCAAAAAGTGTAGCCAGACTCAGCAGTAAGCTCAGCAGCTTTAAATAGCAAACTTTCATAATCGTCCTCAAGTGGCAAAAGAACCGAAGGCAAACCTCGATCCGAAAAGTGAGTTACAGACGATTTACAGGGACGTTAGGAACATAGTAGTACAAAACTACTATTTGTGTTGCCTTCGTGTGTTAGGTGGGGGTTAGAGGCTGACAAGCGGGGTTTTGTCCGTCGTCTTTACGCGGTTTTAGTCCGGCGACACGGACTTGTTATGGGCAACCTCAAGAGCGTTAGCACAGTACTGGCGTGGCATTAGGACAACATTGGTAGGAGAAGCCATGAAAACCACACAGAACCGCTATGCGCTCGTTTACGACCACCAAAACGTACAGGGGTGGCTCAAAGTTTTGAGAATTTCAGACAACCTTGGAACCTTCCCGGACAGTGTGCAGGTAGGAGACCCCTTTCAAGGTCAGCCGATTGTCGCGCTTGCCGCTGACCTAGACAGCTTCGCTCACGTCCTGAAGGACGAAAACGCACTCTGTGAACAAGGTAAAAAACGATTCCTGGAGCTGCAACCACAACAGCAGTGGCGTTACTACTTGCTGTTCCGGTTCTACATTAGAAGCCCTATGTACGCTACGACCGTTGAGGAAAAGGTAGCGATCGCCCTCTTAGGAGAGACTCAGACTCTACGGGGTGTTGGCAGCAATGACCCTGACGCAATAGAAGTGAGTGCGGTCTGGCGGCACCTTCAGCAGTATGAAACTGCTCTTGGCACTGTACTCGAAGGCGGACCACTGGACGGTGTTGTTGGCTCTCGGTTTCGTTCCTTAGACACAATTGACACGCAGAGCCAGCAATACAGAGAGTGGCAACCAATAACGACTCAATTCATACCAAACCTGTAACCCACGCTCAACGTGTCAGCAGTGTAGTGGAAACGCTTCTAGAGAACAACAAACGCAGTTGGATCAAGCGGTGCCGACACCGGGATACTTGCCACAAAAGCGCAGAACTGAAGCTTATGAGGCGTGCACTCAGACGTCGCTTCAGGCGTGAAGGCAAGCAAGGAACAGCGCCAGAAGTGCTAGCAAAACCCGCTGTTACTAGAGTATGCAAACAAAGAACTACCGCAAAGGGAAATTCGCGTGGTTCAGCAACACTGTTGTAAACATAATGGGGTTTATGTTCGTTGCCAGCGTGCCAACTCAAACAACGAAAGCAACAGAAGCAGAGGGAGGGAGGGGCTAGCTCCTTTACCCCCTTTCTTTTCACCGCCTGTCGGCGCAGGAAAGTGGGTTCTGGAGCATACCAAAGCGGACTAACTTACGCCTTCGGGTCTGAGCCGACAAGCTGAGGTTCCAGACTGGGCGTGCCCTCACAAAGGGAAAACGACCCAGCATCGCGTGTGTCAGTCGGAGTCCTTGTTGACCTTCCGGTATGGCGATTGGCTACATGCGTGACTTACCCCAATGTACCGAGGCTTCAACGTTCCAACTACGAGAGCTGGCGTCAACCTGAGTAGAGGGTGGAACGGCATCGGTATGTGCGAGTTGCAGGCTCTCACTGCAATGCGGTAGGGAAAAGCGCAAAGCCCGCCCTACCTCGTACCTATTGCCGGGGAGCAGTGTGTCGGTCACCATGCCGATTCCTGCCCCGGCAACCCAACACGATCGATAAAACAGTACTAGCTCTAAACCTCTCGGGGTTTAGTTTTTTCAGCCAGAGTGAAGAGCAAAGTCGCCCAGGGCACTCTAACGGCTATGAAGAAGTGGAATGCCCTCTCTCAATTAGTCCTGGCTCTGGCGCTCGTGCAGGCAGTCCTCGTAGTCGCCATAGCGCTCTACCGCACCCGCACTCCTCCCACGGTCGTGCAGGGCACTCATTCTCCTGCCGCCCGCAAGGTCAGTAGCGTGAACGATGACCTGAGCTTAGTTTTAAGTTCCTCAAGTCCGTCAGATAAAGGACCCAGCACAGTGGTCTTAAGTTGCCTGAGTCAGTTTGTAGACCTAACAGCCCAACTTGAGGCTAAACGCGCACTCATAGCCCTACTGGCAAGCTCCAACAACGAAGTTTACCTTGATGACCTTGTGGTTCCTACCGCACCAACCGCAACCGAGAGACGTGAAGTCCACTTGACTACAGGCACGTTTGTCCAGACTGAACTAGCTGCCACTGGTTGGGTGCAGTTCAAACAAGAGCCAGGTTGCCGCGCTGCAAAAACGATCGCTCTAGTCAGCCGACGGGCACAGCAAGCAGGTTCGGGTGGGTGGAAACGCTAGGTCAACCACAAAAGGGCATGCCAAAAGTCTTTGCAAAGCTTCGCAATTTTTTTGGCATTGTTTGCTGCTATGTTTACGGTCTTGGAGACTGAGGACTCTGACGAGCCAGCGCCTTGAAATTCAAGGTGTAGCAATGGCACTAAAGAACCCTTTTCCTACTGATCTGGCGAATCGGACAGACAGCAGCAGCGAACCCAACACACTCGCCTGGCTAAACGACAGCGGCTTCCACAAGTACCACCGATGCAAACCTTTGAACGGGTTGCCACTATGCTCGTAATACACCTGCTCATTGAGGAGCGTCACAGGCATGATTTTTTCGATGAAGACGGACTTGCGATCAGGTTTAGGGTCGGTCATAGAGCAGCGCAGAAAGCGTAAAGCCACACTTCAATGTTCTCAGTGTGGCTGATTAATCTGGCTTCACAAAGAGTCTCTCATTGGTTTGCTGCCACCATCCCTAATCGATTGCGCCAGAGCAAATAGAAGTTTGGCTTAAATCGCTAATCTCTTTAACAAGACGGATGTAGGAGAGTAACTTGATGATGTGTGATGGCAATAACAAGGCTTTATGAGAGGCAAGAACGATGAACGTAATCTGGTTTGGCTTAATCCTCTACGCCCTAGCTGAAGCAATTGTGGCTGGATCCCGGGTCTACCAAAAGCGACAAACGACTCTTACAGCCCAACCATCAACCCTGCAAACAGCGCAACCCAAGTCGCGATCGTTGCCCCAACTAACCCCTGCTACAGTGCAACTTGAGCCAGACCTAGACCGAGCAGTGCCTGAAATACTGAACCAACCTGTAAATGAGCCTACTATTCAACTCAATACCGATGAAACTGGTTTATCTTTAGCAGCGTCTCTGTCAGTTAGTGAGGCATCTCATCCAGATGCCCAATTGCATGGGAACCAAGTCATTGATCTCCATCCAGAAAATAGTGAATTTGCTCATTCAGAAGCAGAGCCTGAAAGTTCTGTGGCTCCTGAGCATCAATCTGTTTTGGCAGAAATTTTTCAATTGAATGAAACTGACTCAGACGATACAATCGCTCAACTTCAACAGTCTTTGAATCATCCAGATCATCTGGTTCGAGTGGCGATTGTGATCAAGTTAGAAGAAATTGCAGCTAAGCAAGGCGAGCAAGCGGCTGAGGCGAAGGAGATGCTCACGCAACTCAGTCAAGATGACAATTCAGATGTTCGTAGTCAGGCTGTCCTCGTACTCACAAAAATCGCTCCTATGGTTCTGTAATTCTCGCCACCCGATACTTCTCACAGAGCATCCCCGATCGCTGCAATCAAGCGGCTATGAACCTCTGACTATAACTCAGGGCTTTCTAAGTACGGGTCCACTCTAGGAAAGGGCGAGAGCGTAAGCGCTGACTTGTCAGTTCGCATAGTCTCCACTCAGCCACGTATGTTTTAAGCATGACTTGAAACTGGCCGATCGCTCGAACTCAGAGCATGATTCTTATCAACGCAATCAGTTTGCAACCAAGAGATAGGTCATCAAAGACTACTGCATCACTTGAATAACGCAAAGCCTCTCTCTCTTGCTATCTCTGGATGACTATATAGAGCACGCAGAGCGGTGCTTTCAGTAGTACACAGGTGGAAACTGGGTGAGAACTAGCCTTCGAGTTAGTACTTTTCGCTTGGCAGTAGACAAAACGTGCTGTCGCACCAGTGGGGTAGCAAAGTGGAGCCTGGAGTGCCAAAAAAGCAGCTTCGTGGTCACTGCGTCGCGTTGGTAGAAAACGGAAGTAGAAACTACAGCCAGCGTCTAGCCCCTAACGGGGTTAACGCTTTTTGGTCTATGGCAGAGCAAGACGAGCGATCGTGTTGAGTGGTCGTGGTGTTTTGGTCGTTGCTTAGAGGAGAACGAGCCAGTCCAAGCCGTCCGGGCCGGTCGCTGTCGCTTCGGTGGGGTGAGATCCAAGACAACTACACAACAAGGAGTAATCCACCATGTCTCAACCCAAATCCGGCTACGCTTACCTCGCCTCGCAATATTTCGGTTTGTGCGGTGCTATTCGCAAAGCACTGACTGGCAATGGTCGTAACACAGATAACGCTGCTGCTGAAGTGCTGATCACGACCGCAACCGTCCGAGTTGAAGGCAAAAACAGCATTTACTTCAAGGACTCGGTTGCCAACCTGCGTGCCACCCTTAAAGTGCTCAAAGCTCAAACTGCCAATGCCTAGTTTATAGGCTCGACCAGAACCAACCTGCCCCCCAAAGGGCATTGGTTTTTTTCATTGGTCGCTAACCCTGATCCCCATACCCGCTCTTCCAACCTCTCTCTGATGCTCAGGATGCAATTTCAATCACGCACCATGAGCACCCTCAACAGCAACGCAACGTACTCAGAGCCAAGCCTTCTAGACACTGCGATCGCTCAAGCAGTCTTACAGTCTGAGCAGGAGAAAGCACAGCAGACAGCAGAGGCACGAACGGCACGTCAGCATGCACAAGCAGAGGCAATTAAGCAATTCAAACTACCGTTTGACCAGGAGACACTGGCAGCTCTACCAGTGCTCAGTTTCCGCTTCCAAGGCGACACAAGCAATCTCAAAACAATCGCCTACTTCAACTACCAAGACCTCACAATCGCCATCAGTGAAAAGAGACAGACAAGCACCCACTATGTCGGTTGGGAAGCAGTGGCAACTCGCAATCATGTGGTTGTCAAAGACTACCTGACCTACGTCTACCCCAACCGCAACTGGACGTCTTACCAGACACCAGAGCAGGAGGGTCGCGCTTTCCTGCTGTTTCTGCATGAAGCGACCAAGACCCCAACGCCCGCACCCGAAAACGTAGAAATTTCAGAGAGCAGCGCGCGGCAACGGCTACGTAAAGGGTTGGTCAAAGCAGCCCTGAAAGGCACGTTGATTGGGCTGACTAACTCGGGTGTAAAAGAGGGTGCTTGTCTCCAAACAGCGCTGTTTGCCCTCGAAACCGCAGAGCAAATGCTGTTACTCACGGACGCAACCCCCTTGCAACGGCAGCTATTAAAGGTGCTGACCCTGGAGGCGTTTACAGCCTGGCTTAAGTCCCATGACCTATTGGCGACAGTGGGCAGCCTGGACAACCAGGATCATCCTCTCTGTCGCTTCGTACAGCAGTATGGTCTCGAATTGAACTTCTCCAACCTCGCTCTCTATGACGACACCGGGGCTTGTGTACTCGGCAATGACGGCAACTTTCCCCTTTCGCATGAATTGCCGCTCGACATTGCAGGGGCGTGGCTCCCGGCACTGCTGGCATGGAAAACGTTTGACTCAGACAAGGACAAAGAGTTCCCTACCTTCGGTGCTGGGGAAGTGCTGCAATTTCTGGAGCCGTTTCAGCGCTAAACCCACCCTCTCCCTCCCCTGCTACAGCGTCAGCCTGCAAGGGCACTTTTTCTGGCAGCAAACGCTATGCAGCAACACGTCTTAGCTCTTAGACGGGAAGCTCCGCGCTCTACCTGAAAGGTGAGCGTCGGGATGAAAGGCGCGTGAGTTGAGGTGCGTTATCTGACCGCTTCCGTAAGACAGAGAAGGCAACAGCACTGAAACGAACACCTTAACTACAGCTTTTAGCATCAATCTGGAAACACGCTAAGCTGATGATATGTTGAAAGCGACAAAAGTACGCATTTACCCCACTGCTGAGCAAGTGAGCCAGTTGTCCAAAGACTTTGGTGCAACACGATGGTTGTGGAATCAGTCGCTCTCTTTGATGTCTCAGACGTACAAAGAGACGGGTAAAGGCGTGTCTGCTTACGACATGAAGAAGCGGATACCAGCTTTAAAGCAAGAGTTTGAATGGTTAAAGGAGACTTATTCGCAATGCCTCCAGCAAGCCGTTCTACATCTTTCGCAGGCGTTTATCAACTTCTTTGAGGGCAGGGCAAAATATCCCACCTTCAAGAGTAAGTTTGCTCGTCAGTCTGTGCAATACCCTCAAAACGTGAAGATGTTGGATGGGGTAGCAATCAAGTTTCCTGGCAATCTCGGTACGGTCAGAGCCAAGCTGCATCGGGCTTTGCCCACAGGTGCAATCAAGACTGTCACCGTTTCAAAAACACCAGATGAGCGCTACTACGCTTCGTTGCTCATTGATGACGGCAAAGCGATGCCTGAAAGCAGCAGCGATGGTAAGGCGGTTGGGCTTGACTTGGGGTTAATTGATTTTGTTGTCACCTCTGATGGCTCCAAGTTTCACAACCCGAAGCACCTCCAAAAACACGCTAAGAACCTGAAACGCAAACAGCAGAAGCTATCCCGCAAGCAAAAGGGTAGTAAGACACGCTGCAAAGCGCGTCGCCTGGTGGCTAAAGTTCATAGCAAAATCGCTAGGGTCAGAGAGGATTTTCTCCACAAACTATCCCGCAAGCTAGTCAACGAAAACCAAGTTGTGGTGGTGGAAAATCTGGCAGTGAAAAACATGGTTAAGAATCACACCCTCGCCAAAGCCATCAGCGACGCTGGTTGGGGAAAGTTCTGCACGATGTTGAAATACAAAGCTGAGTTTGACGGCAAGACCTATCTAGAAATCGATCGGTTCTTTCCTTCCTCGCACCTTTGCTCCAACACACTGCTATCGCTCCCCAAGCTGGCTCTCTCTGTGCGCTCCTTCCTTTGCCCTCACTGTGGTCAGCGGCATGACCGGGATGTCAATGCCGCGATCAATATCAAGAATGAAGGCTTGCGGTTATTGGCGTTGGGAATCAGCGCTACTGCCAATCGAGGGAGTGTAAATCCGAAGGGTGCTGGACGTAAAAAAGCCATGCACTCCGAGGTTGCTTCCGTTGAAGTTGGAAGCCCGCGCTCTATCGCCTAACAATGAGCGTCAGGTAATTCACTCAAGAGGCTAGCCACATGGCAGGCATAATTATTGGGGACGTGCATGGGCATTTTGAGGGACTCATGTCTCTGCTGACACTGGCAGCCTCACCAGCGGACAAGCTGTACTTCCTCGGCGATCTGATTGACCGAGGACCACAGAGTAAGCAAGTAATCGACTTTGTGAAAGACGGTGGGCACGCCTGCCTGCTAGGAAATCACGAAGCAATGGCTCTGGGTGCCCTGCTGGGAGACGCTAACAGCTACCTGAACTGGCTGCGTAATGGCGGCACCCAGACGCTCAAGGAGTACGGCGGCATAGCCGAGGGGCTGGACGCATTCACGGCTAACCTCGACTGGTTGCAGTCCCTACCGCTCTACCTTGACCTGGGAGACCTTCTCTTAGTACACGCTGGGCTTATGCCTGGTCTGCCACTGGAAGAGCAGACAGCTGAGGAGTGTTGCTGGATCAGGGACGAGTTTCTCAGCAGTAAGAAGCCACTGTTCCTGGGTGAGAAAACGATCATTGTTGGTCACACGATCACGTTTCTGCTCAAAACCGAGAACGGCTCACAAGTCCCGGTGGGCAACCTTGCCCAAGGACCGAACTGGTATGACCTGGAAACAGGGGTGTACCATAGCAAAAGTGGTTGGTTGACTGCACTTAACTGGGAAACACAAACCGTCTACCAGGTGAACGTGCTCACAGACGAGGCCAGAGTCCGTCGTCTGGTCGACAGCGCAACGCCAGTCCGCCTGTCTTGACGACGCACATGCCCCAAACCCCTTCCCTTTCCGCACTCAATGGCTTCTGCTGTTGAGTGTTTTTTTGTTCTGGAACGCCCATGACGGAAGCAAACTCAATACCGCGTTGGGGCGAACCGGGTTGGGATAGCCTGCCTTACGTAGTCAAAGCGGCTGAAATGCAAGCCTTTCTGACCCGTGTGGGCTATGACCCTGAAAAGCACCGTCATGAGTCAGAACACGAACAGTTGACAAAACGGATCAGCAGTCTGGAGCACGAAGTACAGACACTCAAGCTATAGCTAAAACGCTGGGTTGACACTGAGCAAGCGGCAGCACAACAGCGACTTAACGCCCAAAAGAACCTCTAAGAGTAGGAGAGACATGAGTAAGTTTGGTTGGAGCTACCCTCCAGGTGTAACAAGCCTGCCGTGGGACAACGAAGAAGACGACGAACGGTGTGCGATCGCGCAGTGGGTTGACCGTTGGTTAGGAACTACATGGTCGTTCAAGCAACACTACATTTACCGCAGCCGGTTAAGAAGCAAGAACGGTTGGACATACAAGCTCACTTTGCTCTGGGTGTACAGCTTTTACCTTTACTGGCACAACCGCAAAAACTTTAACCTGCGTTTGTCCCTCCTGAAGGCAGGGCAGCGTTGCCACCCAGACGAACAGGAAGTGCAGCTTGTCTTTGCGGTCGACACGACCAGCGACCTGACCTTAGACCGCTTTCTACACCTCGCTCTCAGCGCGTCTCTGCCGCCGATTGAGGAACAGGCAGCGAAAGCGGAAGACGCTGACACTGGCTTCTTTAGCGCACCTATGCAGTCGTTATGGCAACACAGACACGTTTTTGAGCGGTGGCAAGGCTATGAAAAATGACCTCACTGAGCAATTGACTGAAGCGCTGGACCAGGCGCTACGGCTGCTAAACCCAAACAACGAAGAACATATACTAACCTTAGTTGAAGGTTGGGCTACTCTGGCAAAAGCTGAAAGTCAGACAGTAGCGTTCTTCTACGAGCAACGGGGACTGGAAGCAATGCCCAGTCTACTAGGAGCAATCGGTGTCAATGAATGGGATTGGGCTTGCAGCTTCGACTTGCCCACTGGCTACGCAACACGGGTTGCAGTGACGCAAAACATGCGCGACGACGCTTTATGGTGGGCGATTGCTCTGGAGTCGCCTGAAGGGGAACATGGTTCGCTCAGCTTCACTGTTGCGACCGTAGGCAGCGAAGACGTAGCAAGAGTGGTTCATGTTGTGGAAACCGCACTTTGTTTTGAGGGCTACGATGTCTTCGTCGGCTCTGAAAACGAGTGGCAAATGTATCGGCAATCGTTTGGAGAACCTGTATAACGCATCACACAAACTTCGCAGACGACCCACCTATACGGCCCCATCCAGGCAGCAGAGCGGTACCAAGTACAATGAACATGACCAGAGATTGCAAGTAACTCAAGCTATGGCTTACAACCAATTCAGTCTCCGCAAAGCCGTGCGAGACTTTGACTTAAAGGTAGTAGAAGTCGAAAACTTTCTGCCTCCTATTGAGCCAATCATGCCGAGTCACTTGTTGAGCGAAACGCTGAAGCAAAACGTCCCTTGGGCAGCAGTCGGCAGCGAAAAAGCTAGGTCTGAAGGCATTATCAATCCTGTCTTACTAGAGTTAAGACGGCTCTTGCCTGGGCAAGTCAGTGTGTTTTCGGGAGAAGAGTTTAATGTCGATCCTAGTCGTGAACTCACTGGCTACTGTGACTTCCTGGTCAGCAAATCACCTGAGCAACTGTTTATTGAAGCGCCTGCAATCATTGTGGTTGAAGCTAAAAAAGCCGACATTAGCACGGGGTTAGGTCAATGTGCTGCTGAAGTCGTAGCGGCTCAAATCTTTAACAAGCAGAACGGACTGTGCGGCAGCCCTGTGTTCGGCAGTGTGAGTAACGGCACTCAGTGGCGCTTTCTCAAGCTCGAAGAACAAACACTGACAATCAACTTGCTTGATCACACGCTACCACCCGTTGACACGATACTCGGCGTTTTGGTCTGGCTATTACAGTCTCGGTAAACTTGAGCTTTGCAGCTCAAGCAAAACCAACAACCATGCTCGACCCCCAAGGCTCTTCAGGCCAAAACAACATCGACATTAGCGCCAAAATTAACCTCAACGAGTCACAAGCGGCTATTGTTGCCGCCTTAGTCAACGGAGACTGTTGGTTACAGCAAGACTCTAGAACCAAAGCCTATCAGCTTTATTACAATGGTACCAAATTAGGTTATGCACTCTCAGAAGCTGAAGTCACGCAGCTCATAGCACAAGGACTGGTTGGCAAAGTAGAGCAAATCAAACTCACTCCAGAAGGCAGAATATGGGCAACACAGAGTCAGCAGCTTCCTTAAATTTGTCCTTAAAAGTCAAAAGACGCTAATACAAGGGAGAGGGTTTACCAGTCTGTTTTTGGTCGTTCCTGACTCTCCTCATAGGGCGTTAGGTTGGCTGGTCACGAGGCAAGTTAAACTAACCACAGAGCGGGGTAACGCCAACGTCTTTCCTACCCTTTACTTCGAAAACTAGGACATGGCAATAGTCAAGCCAGGCTACCAGTCCCAAGCCAGTGACACCAGTCTTGAGACTGACGTGTATGAGTTTGCGTTGCTGCGGCAAAAGTCGAACAGCGATCGCTTTCTCATGACAACTGCCTTCACAAGCTCGACCCGTCGTTTCTGCGTTAGTGGGCTATACCAACGTCACCCAAACTTGACAGAAGCAGAACTAGCGCCTTACGTCGCTAAGGCTTTTTTAGGCATTGACGCTGTTCCCTTTCCAATCACAGGCACTGTAATGACGTGGATTCAGGATTCAAATGAATTAGCGCTCTTGCTCCATAATTTATTGACCGAGATCCAGGTGCCCTACTACATTACTGGGGGTGTGGCTTCTTCAACCTATGGCGAAGTGAGGGCAACCAGAGACCTTGACATTGTGTTCACACTAGAACAAACCCAACTGTCAGTACTGGTCAGCCAATTAGAAGCAAACGGCTTCTATGTCCCCGGTGTTGAAGATTTAAGGGACGGTCGCGTGCAGACACTCAGTATTACCCACCAAGTAACCATTTCACGCTGCGACTTAGTCCTTGCTCAAGACAGCAAGTTTGATCGACTCAAATTTGCCCGCAGACAGTTAATTAACATTATTGGCTACGGATCGGTTTATTTCGCTTCGCCTGAAGACCTTGTACTGAACAAATTGCGTTGGGGGCAGCGTTCAAACTCTGAAAAGCAATGGCGAGACGTGATCGGCATACTCAAAGTACAAGGTCAAGCATTAGACTTTAACTACCTTTTCCAGTGGGCAGAAACACTGGATCTTACAGAAGCACTCAGTCAAGCAATCATAGCTGCTGGACTAACCACAGAAAGGTGACTTACCCTTTCTCCCTACCGTCTCTCTACCGTCCCATCAGTGTGACTTCAACACACACTACAAAGGGGAGACAGCATGGGAGCACCGCACAAGTTGGACAATATCTTTGCTGGTTGTGATTGCAGCCACAGAAAGCGCTTTGGTTGGCACGTCAACTTGATTGCTCGCTGAACGATGAGCTGGCACCGCCAACATGCTTCATGCAGGCGGTCGATTGGACATCGATAACCTTTGCAACTCACTGACCGCATGGTCGCACCCCAGCGCAGCAACTGGTTAGGCAGCTAATAGCTGTGCTTAAGGTTGGCGATCATCACGTTCGCTGCCTAAGGTCGGTGAAAACTTCACCACTACTAGTTCTAGCAACTCGCTCTAATGGTTTGCTGAGTGTTGCTTTTGCCGCCTCTCCTCCTTGCGAGAGACCCTCGCTTTTATGAAGTTGTGTAAAGATTCCTGAGAGAGGGCAAATAATTTAAGGCAGCAGTAATGTGCAAAAGTTCCGGGCAAAGCACTTCGGTTTGGATGGAAACCGTAACAATTCCTGAGCAGCCATCCTTAACAGAAACCCTTCATGCCGATGTTTGTGTGGTTGGAGCAGGCATTGCAGGTCTAACAACGGCTTACTTGTTGGCAAAGCAGCAGAAAGCTGTAGTAGTACTAGAGGGTAGAGCGATTGGGGGTGGTCAAACGGTTCGGACGACCGCTCATCTTGCTACTGCCTTGGATGATCGCTATGACGAGATTGAAGATACTCGTGGTAAAGAAGCGGCAAAGTTAGTTGCAGACAGCTTCACAGCAGCGATCGCACGGGTTGAAGCCATCGTCACTACCGAAAACATTGACTGCGATTTCGAGCGGCTGGATGCTATGAGTGATAAATCAATCAAGTTTTTGCTGATAGCCATACCTTGAAACCTGTGACAGAAGCAAAATGACTCGATACAGAAACATTGCAGTCTGATGCAAAAGGATTGCAATTTGATCCAAAAGCGTTGCAGCTTTGTGCAGAAGCGTTGTGACTAGAGCGGCGATCGCTGCCGCGATTTACCCTACCTCAGCGGTCACACCACGGACAAGATCAAAGTTATACCCTCTAGCTTGCGGTGGATTCAAAAGACGAATCTATGAGCTTCTAATTACGGTATTACAGTACGCTGCTAGTTTCATCCTTGACTTCGGTTTTGATGACGAAAGCTCTTAGTTCGACCATCTTGTCGCCGCGAAAGCGCCAGACATCGCAGTACGAGTAATGATCCGCCTTCCCGTCTGCGTCCTTCAGAGTGATGTCGCCAACTGCCGTGACGAAATCACCCTCAGCGATTAAGTTGGCGACCGTAAACTTTGGCGGCTCTATGTATGTCTCTGCCATATATTGGCGAACAGCTGCTTTTCCGTTCAGGGTCTTGTCCCCTACGAAGGTCCATTTCGTGTCGTCAGTGCAGAATGACAAGAATCCTTCATAGTTGCCTGCAGCGTTCGCCGCATTTGCCGCTTCTAAAATGGCTTTATTGTTCTCTGACATCTGAATCTCTCCTCTGTTCAAAGCAAAAAAGTAGTGTGAGTTGTTATGCTGTTGCCCCTCACTGGTTTACTTCTAGGGACTGGTAAACGGCTTACATTGAATCGCCTTCACATTTCGCCGATAGTTCAACTCTGGCTCGAAACCAGTCGGACAGAAGACATAAACATTGTCCTGAGATCGGCTAATGACTAAACGGTAGCTGGGTGGAATCCCTTCAGAACTTTCGATCACTGCGATTCTGGGAATCACTTGTGAACTGACTTGAGCCAGGGATGGAAAATTGAACAGTAGGAGTACGCCAAACAGAATTGTGATTGCGATTGTGGTTGTAATTTTGGTTGAAAGAATCTTTCGGTTCACGAGAAATCTCCTGTGGCTTGTGGTTGTGTAAGGTTCTATTGTTTCCAGGGAAGCGGCGATCGATAGGGGTTTTCGTGCCTATCCAGGACTTCCCAAGTGGTAGGATTGACTTGCCCTGTGACTGGGATTTCGTACCGTTGCTGTAAATCTCGGATTGCAGAAGCTGTAAGCTCACCAAAGATGCTATCGACGATCGCACCACTTGGATTGCCTAATCTCACGCCTGCGGCTCCTAAAAAGCCATTGTCAAGAAGAAGACGCTGCAACAGTGCCACGTTTCTACCGCGATCGCCTTGGCGCAAGGTGGGTAAGGTTAAATCAGTGTAGGCAGTGGCGATCAGCACGGGTGATGTTTGCTGTGAAGAAAGGCTGTGTGCGATCTGCGCTTCGCAGCAGCGCTTCGCTATCGCTGGATGAGTGAATAAACCTCCGAGCAACCCTGTAGCGATCGTTAGTAAGCTGAAAATGGTTTGAAGTTTCATGCCTGTCCTTCTGATGGATCAGTTCTAGTTAGCATCAATTTCGTGTCGGAGTTATGACTCCATCTGCTTGCTCCGCTCGATGTAGAGCAGTGCTGCCACTGATGCGAAACTCACGGAACAATTGCAGTCACGCGGATTTCAATTCGCATCGTTGGCAGTGCAAGCGCTGCAACACCTAGCTCTGTCCAAATGGGGGCATGGTTGGGCATGTAATGACGAAAGAGCTTGACCATCACCTCGTTAACTTCTGGGGGCAACCCGCCAACATGATAAGAATTGACATGGACAACATGCTCCCAGCCCGCCCCGGCAGTTGCCAAGGTTCGCTCTATGTTCCGAAACGCTTGAGCAATCTCGTCTACAAGCGATTCGGGAATTTGCAGATCGTTATCCCAGCCACCTTGACCGGAGATCTCCACTCGATCGCCAATTCTTACCGCTTGCGAGTAATGCAAGTTATTCAGCATGTATTCCCCGTAACCAGGGGTAACAAAAAACTTGGGCTTGTTCATGGTGTTCCTTGTGTAGTACGTTTGACTCTAGCTCGCGTTGCTGAAATAAGTTTGTTTCGGCATCATCCGCTTTAGACACTAAGTTGTATTGATCTGAAGTGTACTGAGTTCCAATGCTTGCTTTCTTCCAGATTCTTATGGTGAAGAGCAAGTTCGTTTCAGTATCATTCGATTGAACTATCAATGTTTAGAATTTACTTGCTATGTAATGACAACAACACTCCGGACAATTCTGGCAGAAACCCTTTCCTGTCAAAAATTGTCCGAACTATTGCTCCATACAACCCGTAACAATTTCATCCGCCATTGATTGCACCCAAAGTCGTGGCTGCTTGAACGGTTAAAATTGCCTTTGAAACTGCTTGACCGACCAGCTCCTCTCTTGCGATCGCCTTCATTCGTGATCGCGCTTCAGGACGTTCTTCAGGTCTAAACACCGCATCGGTCAGGTGAGAGGCTTGCATCAAACTAATCAATGCTGCCATCCGAGAATCCAGTCCAATGCCTTCTAACACGGCGGCACGAACTTGCTGGATAATCTCGCGTTGAATGGATTCATCGGTTAGAAAATATCGCTGCGTTGGGAACAGTCCAAGCATGCGTTGTTCTTGTCGTTCTAAAACACCTAGATCAACTAAGTTCTGCAACACAATCGTTTGAATTCCTAGGTATCTTCGTCTCCAATGCGTCACCCAGAACCTTGCAGTTCGAGGACGAGACGATGCTAGAACCTCACTGAGGCGTTGATCTAAGAATTCATTGCCTGTGTTGCCTGCGATCGCACCGATCACACGATTGTCGTTGTCGATCTCAAGTTTGCCTTGCAGTACTAAGTCTAGTAATAAAGAACCGACCAAGCCATAGTCGAGTGCAGAGTACCAAGAGAAGCGCGTTTTCCCAGTTTGGGGATTGAGTGCAAGAAGGATTAAGTCCTGTAAAAGATATTGCATGATGAATTCCTTATTGAGGTATGCTGCGGTTCCTTCGGGGTTGCGCCTCGGCGCTAATCGCAAGTTTGATGCCGAAAGGTAAAAATCTTAAGCGGCTTCTGTCCATGTGCCTGTGCGATCGCCGCGTTTGCCGCCTCTAAGATGGCTTTAATTCTGCTTCGGTAGCCAGCGCGGTACGCACACCAGCATCGAGATTCCTACGGTCTATAACGACCAGGCTCACCGGACGCAAATAACCTTTGCCACTCAATCAATCAATTTGGCACGCTCCGGTGCAGCGACTGGTTAGACCCACGGCGCATCTCACTGGTATGAATAAATTGACTTATCTCTTCAACGAGTTCAGGCACAACTGGCAGCGTTGGGTCAGAATAGGAAGCATTTTGCTGTTCAGGGTCTAATGCAACAGCTTTTAAGACGTGATTCATCCCCTCAATGATTCTAAGCTCCGCATCCGGCTTAGCCCTCTTCAGGTCTTGCGCCTCACTGACAGGCACTTGGATATCCGTTGTTCCTTGAACAATGAGAACAGGGACAGTGAGACGCCTCATCGCTTGGGCAGGGGTATAGCGAAACCAGGAAATGAGGTAGGGTTGGATGCTCGATCTGTAGAGCGCGTTGAGTTCTGGTGGAACAGAGGTCACCCTCTTCCCTTGCTCTAGAGCAGCAAGAATCTGCTCATTCTGTTGCCATAAGGCCTCTGGCAATCTCGGTCGCAGTTGATCTTGTAAAACTTGTGATGCAGTTTGGGCAATGCCGGCGATTGATACAAAAGCATCTGCTTCAGTTTTTTGGGTCGCCAGCATGCCAATCAGAGAGCCTTCACTGTGACCAATCACGGTGACGCTTGAGAAACGAGCATCTGCCTGCAGTTGCTGAATCCAAAGTGCAGCATCTTCAACATAGGTATCGAAACGCAAAGCAGCTTCTTCAGGTCCTGCGGCTGCGCTTTCTCCAATCCCGCGCTTGTCATATCGGATCGAGGCAATGCCATGACCCGCTAAGCCTTCAGCGAGGAGTTTGAGGCTATTATTCTGCCCAGCGAGAGGATTGTTTCCATCGCGATCGGTCGGACCGGAACCCGCAATGAGCAGCACCGCTGGCGCTGGCACATTAGACGCTGGAGTAATCTGTGTGCCATGGAGCGTGCCTGTTAACGTTGTCATCTGAACCTCGACCGGTGTTGAGGCTGGTGTCGTGTTACCCATAGAGAGCAGTGATAAAGGTAGAGCGATTAGACAGGCAACCAGACTGACAGAACGGCGAGCATTGGGAGACATGGCATGGGGTGATCGATGTTGAATCCGTCAGCTATTCTAATTTGATGAGATAAGGGAGTCTAACGACCCAAGCTCAGCGACCCGGCCCGCGGTGACAGCGTGGATTGCAACCGGAGCGCGATCGCCGGGTTCGCTGCAACGTCTTGTTAGGCAGTAAAATCACCGCGCAACCCGGCTGACGCGACGAAACCAGACCCCACTTGCTACTCCTGCTAAAGCGATTATGGAGTAAGCCGCTAGAAAAGCGACTCCAACAGGAATTAACAGACTGCCGGGCAGAAGACTGCCGGGCAGAAAACAAAGCATATACGTCAGTTGACCAAGCATAATACCGGCATAGTGCGCCCAAATATGTTTAGGCCGAGCAAGGCCAACGATCAGGCCAACAATAAGAAGTGCTGCGGAATAATAAAAACCTTTCGCATCCCACGGTTCGACCTGCCCGGATAAAAATGGTGACAAGGCCCAGACCATTGCGCCGCCCATAAACGAGAACAAAAAACTTATCGCTAACTCTCTTTTCATTAGACCTTACCAGTAATAAAGTGCTCGGTATCTCACTGGACAAATAGGCTGCAAGAAGATTTGGAATCGGTTTAAGAATTGATTGCTTTTCTTAATTCCGATTAAGTCTATTCTTCACCCTCGCTGCTTAACGACGAAGCTTGAAATGCTGTATTAAACATTTCGCACTGCCGATCGACTACTGCGCTACATACCCACCATCTACCATCAATGTTTCACCTGTTATGAACGATGCCAGGTCAGATGATAAAAACAGGACTGCATTTGCCACTTCAAGCGGTGTGCCAACCCGTCCGATCGGGTGCAGTCCTGCCATGTAAGCTTTGACTTCATCCTGCCCACCTGCCGCTGCTTCAAACATATCTGTTTCGATTACCGCTGGTGCAACGACATTGATGCGAATCCCCGCTTTGGCATATTGAAGCGCAGCCGCTTTTGTCAAGCCTATTACTGCACTTTTACTCGCGGTGTAGAGGGGGAAGGTAGGAAATGCAACGACTCCATTCGCAGATGCCGTATTGACGATGGCACCACTTCCCTGTTTCAACATCTGAGCGCTTTCATATTTCATCGACAACCAAATGCCTTTGACATTGACGTTCATCGTGCGCTCGTATTCCGCTTCTGTTTGCTCAATCAGTGAAGGATTTTCGCCAATCGTTCCTGCATTGTTAGAAGCAATATCTAACCGACCAAAAACGTCAACCGCTTGATCAACCATTGCTTGAACATCGGCTTCTTGCGTGACATCGGCTTGCACAAAAATCGCTTCTCCGCCAGCTTCCTGGATCAATCGAACCGTTGCTTCACCTTCATCCATGCGACGACCCACCACCACCTTTGCTTGTTGTTGGGCATAAGCGATCGCCGTTGCTCTGCCAATGCCCAATGTCCCTCCCGTCACTAAAGCAACCTTGCCTTTCAGCATCATGACAGTTACCTCTTGTTGTGAATGGTTATGTTACTTGCGTCAAAAACTCAATAGGCAGCAATACGTGTAGGAGCCAGCAATAAGAAGCGCCTCTACAACCAGGATGAGTACGATCCTGGCTGCGTGCCCCATAAATCCAGTCCCGCCAGTTCCATGCCGATCAATACTGACCTACGGCGATCGGCAACTCACGTTCAATGGTTCGCAATCGTTGCGAAAAATCATTCAAGATACGTTGACGAACTGCATCTGTTTGACGAACGGGGGCATAAACAATCTGCGGAGCAAGAACATCAAAACCAACGAATTGCAGCATCCCTCGCTGAATTGGGCGTAGAATAGCATGGATATCACCGTTAAAACCGCCTGCAAGATAGTCCTCTTCTGTGCTACCTGTGGTCAACGAGAGCATTGCTTGCTTACCTCGAAATCTGCCCGTTTCATAAAT
>NZ_JACJOZ010000032.1:0-242615 GCF_014695795.1 Phormidium sp. FACHB-592 | reverse complement strand
CTATTTAATTCTCTAGGTTCAGGCGACCTCGGCTCGCTTCACTTTCGCTGCGCTTGCCTCACCGCTTATCTAACATAACAACAGAAGAAGGAAACGTCAAGCAGGAAAAAAAAGAAATTGGGAGGTTACATCCAAGAACCCCATCTGAGCGAGAATTGTAGGTATCTCGTTGTATCGTTCAGGGAAGAGGTTATGTACTTTCAAGCTGTGATTGCTGCGCTGAATAAGTTTTGGAGCGATCGCGGTTGCTTAATTGTTCAGCCTTACGATACGGAGAAAGGGGCAGGAACGATGAGCCCACATACGTTCTTAAGAGCAATTGGTCCCGAGCCCTGGTCTGTAGCATATGTAGAGCCATGCAGGCGACCAACTGACGGACGCTATGGGGAAAATCCCAATCGTTATCAGCATTATTACCAGTATCAAGTTTTGGTGAAGCCTTCACCGAACAACATTCAGGATTTGTATCTTGACTCTCTGAGGGTGCTAGGGATTCAACCAGAGAACCATGATGTGCGATTTGTGGAGGATAACTGGGAGTCACCGACTTTAGGAGCATGGGGGGTTGGTTGGGAAGTTTGGTTGGACGGAATGGAGGTGACGCAATTCACTTACTTCCAGCAATGTGGCGGGATTGACTGTCGCCCAGTCTCAATCGAGATTACCTATGGACTGGAGCGATTAACAATGTACCTCCAAAATGTGAACGCGTTTACAAAAATTCAGTGGAATGATGCTGTGACCTATGGTGATGTGCATCTTCAGGGGGAGATTGAGCAGTCAGCTTACAACTTTGATGCATCTAACCCAGAAATGCTGTTCACGCTCTTTAATCTGTATGAGCAAGAAGCAAGGCAATTGGTAGAAAGGGCGTTAGTCTCACCTAGCCTTGACTATGTGCTGAAGTGCTCACACACGTTTAATTTGCTAGATGCGCGAGGTGTGATTTCGGTAACGGAGCGTACGCGCTACATTGGACGGATTCGGAACTTAGCGCGGCAGGTGGCGCAGCTTTATTTGAAGCAACGAGAGACATTAGGCTTTCCGTTGTTCAAGGGTGAAAAGGTTGAAGCAATTTAGGACACAGCTTAAGATTTGTGGGCAATGCTAACCAATTTAAGCAGTTGTATTGACATAAAAGCTTCTGCTTATCTCAAATGCAGCTTAAGTACGCAATCGGCTTTTTTATAAGAAGAATTTGGTTAAAATGATCGTCTTTACTGAGAATGCCAGAGATAGTCAGCAATCGGGCGATCGCTCTGCATTTCAGACACATCAGTATTGAGTAAGAGTGTAATTTGCTTGAGCGGCTGTAAGCGTGTTGCCTGCATTCGTCGGCTGACTCGTGCCGGAATGCCATCGCCATAGATAATATGTCCCTGCCCCACCAGTACAACGACAAGCGTTTCTGGCTGTTTTTGTAGCGTATGGGCAATACGGTCAGCCATCGTTTCATCCCATAGGACTTGCGCTTGAAAGAAGCGCTCAAAGCTGCCGCTTTTACTCCTGCCATGATGGATTTCAGCATAAATTTGCTGAAGGCGATCGCGATAGGAATCAGGTCCGAGGACGATCGTTGAGCGGGGTGGAATAAATCGCCGTTCTACCAGTGTCAGGCTTTCTAATCCGCTGCGGGAGGTTTTGCGGGTGACTTCTGTCGGCGTATTGAGGGCAACCACAGGGAGTCCATTAGCTTTTGCGAAACGGAGTACTGGTGCGTAAAAGTCCCAACTGTAGCCCCAGCGTTTCTGATATTGGCTCTGGTCTTGCAATGCTGCTTCGGTTAAGCCACCCATAAGATACCGATCCAAAACTGCTTGATACGGACGCTGGAACATCTCCATGCCGATCGCCAGTTTTGGGTGTAACTGATGCAGGGCTTGGACAATCGCAAGCTGAGCCTGATGATCTGCCAAACGATCGTGGATTTCGCCCAAATAAACAACATCTGCTTGCGCCAGCTTTTGCAGCACGGCTGTAGGATCTTCAGGCTGTTGTCGTAAAAGGTTAAACGCTGATACTGCTGATACTACAGTTGGTTTAGCAGTATCAGGTGCAGCAGTAGACAGTACGGCAGCAGTAGGGGCGGCACAAAACAACGAAAGGCTTAGCAAGCACATTCCAAGTTGAGCCACTTGGCGAGTTATTACTGATGGCATAACGCTATAAACCTGCACCTGTTAGTTAACACAAGGTTTTTGACACAAGGGACAAAAGCAAGTAATTCTTCGTAACCTTCGTTAACATGGCACCCTCTTCCCATAAATGAATTGCAATCGCTCAGTAATTTCGCGAAGAAACGAAAAGAGCTTAAGTAGAGGTTCAGTGATTGCGACAGTTGTTTCTATGATTCCACTGCCTATTCTGGGACTGGAAGCCAAAACCCATGTCGAACCATATTACGGGGAGAGGTGAGGCGTACCAAGTTCCATCTATCCGTCAAAGGTAAAAATCATGGCTGTTGAAAAAGTAAATTCCTCCTCTAGCTTGGCTGAAGTCGTTGATCGCATTTTGGACAAAGGCATCGTCATTGATGCTTGGGTTCGGGTGTCTTTAGTAGGTATTGAACTGCTATCGATCGAAGCTCGCATCGTGATTGCCTCTGTCGAAACCTACCTAAAGTATGCCGAAGCAGTTGGTTTGACCGCTCAAGCCGCAGTTCCCGCTGCTTAGTGACTTCAACTGTTTGTCAACGTCGATGGGTACATACAGCCGATCGACGTTCAAGCTCACTCCCAACAAACCGCAAGCAGTTTGTTGGCTGCTGGGAAACCCCCTGGTTTCCCAGCTTACTTGTTAGTCGATCAGTCCCCATCATAACGGGGAGGAGTTTTAACAATGTCTTTAAAGAATTCCTGGCAGCAGCAGCAACAGCAACGTCAGCAGGAAGTCACACAGCGCCAGCAGGAAGTCTCTGCTTCTTTAGCAGCAACTCGACAAGACCGCCAAGCCAAGGCAGTCCAACTGCGTCATGAACTGAGCCTCTTCCGTGAGGTGTTAGGAAGTCAAAACACAGCACGCTGCACTGAACTACAGCAGTTTTGCCAGCGCTTGCATTTAGAAACGCAATCGTTTTTAGCGGCAGCGGGCGATCGACGTTACGTACAAGCCACTCAACTAGCCGCAGAACTTAATCTCTTTGTGCAAATGCTCCAACAACAAACGGCAGCGTTTCTTACAGAGGCGCAAGCAGAACGAGCCGTTGCCGCACCACAGTTAAAACAAGAATTGGTTGCATTTGTTAGTGATTTGCGTTCAGACGTGCAGAGCTACCTGATTGAACTCGAAGCCGTTCGTGAAAATCAAGCTGTGCAGTTAAGCCGGGCACTTATTGACGGACGGGCAAAGCGCGAAGCTGAAACACAAGCATTATTTCAGCGCCTTGCAGTCTTTCGAGCAGAACTGCGACGGTTTTCTCAAGATTTACACCATACTGTTTGGGGCAGCGAGAGTGCTGCTAACATCGAAGCCTCTGCTGCAAAGCTACCAGCAGTAGCACAAGCTTCTACTAAAAATGGAAACCAGCCTACTAGTTGCATAGCAGTGTTACCAAATGAGTCTGTAGCTGTCCCGGCAACAGTAGAAGCACAACATAGCAGTGCCGTTGCTGTTACGTCCCCGGCAAAAGTGATGAAGGCGTCACAGGAGGGAATCGGCTGCGAAAAGGAAGTTTATGCTTACATCCAAAATGCACAAGGCGCAAGACTTACAGAAATTGAAAGGGCGCTTAATCTAAGCCGTTTTCAAGCCGTAGATGCTCTACGATCACTGATCAAAAAAGGCTTAATTACCCAGCGCGATCGCATCTATCTTGCTCAAGGACATCTTGCCCATACGTGAAGAAAGGAAGCAGGGAAGAAGAATCCATGCAGCGCTAAGCACATCTAGCCCTGTAGCGCACCACCTTACACTCTCAGACCCTACATCCCCTCACACCGACTCCCCGACCCCCACTCAGAGGTTAAACCGTGACGACTATACTTCGAGCTAGCCCCCGTCGATTTGTTAGTACTCCTGCTGTTGAACGAGTTGCTAGCCGTGCTCTGCGCTATTTGCAATCTGGCTACTCTGTCCATTTACGTGGTCCTGCTGGAACCGGTAAAACAACGCTAGCATTGCATTTGGCTGATCTGCTTGCCCGCCCACTCATGTTGATTTTTGGTGACGACGAGTTCAAAACATCTGACCTAATTGGCAATCAGTCGGGCTATACGCGCAAGCGGGTAGTTGATAACTACATTCACAGCGTTGTCAAAGTCGAAGATGAAGTGCGGCAAAACTGGGCTGATTCTCGCCTCACACTTGCCTGCCGTGAGGGTTTCACACTAGTGTATGACGAGTTCAACCGCTCGCGTCCAGAGGTCAACAACGTTCTACTGTCAGCGTTGGAGGAGAAGCTACTGGTATTACCACCTAGCAATAGCCGTAGCGAGTATGTTCGGGTCAGTCCCCATTTTCGTGCCATTTTCACATCTAACCCAGAAGAATACTGTGGTGTTCATGCGACGCAAGATGCTTTGATGGATCGGCTGGTAACCATTAGTATGCCTGAGCCAGATGAGCTGACGCAGCAAGAAATTTTGGTGCAAAAAACAGAAGTTGATCGTGCCAGTGCGCTGCTTATCGTGCGCCTAGTCAAAGAATTTCGTATCCGCACCAATAATGAGACGTCTTCTGGTTTGCGGTCTTGCCTGATGTTGGGCAAAGTCTGCCATGACCATGAGATTTTGGCAACGCCCGGAAATGCTGATTTCCGTGATCTTTGCTCCGATGTCCTCCTCTCTCGCTCCAGCTTGCCTTTAAAGGAAGCAACCCAAATTCTATGGGAGCTGCTGAATGAAACAATCAGCATGAACCTGGTCGAGACAGAACTAAGTGAAACAGAGCAGAATGCTTCACCTTACGGTCTGGCTGTTGGTGCATCGGATGTGGCGATCGCTCAAGCCGCCGCAATTGCAGAAGACCTGGAAGCACTAGCAGCAGAAGCGCTGATAGCTGAAACAGCTCCGCCGATCGTGATTGCAACGGAAGAGCCGACGGACAGCCCGAATGAAATGCCGATTATAGTGACACCATCTGAGTCGGTAGCACCCATTCAAGAAGCAGTAATCGAAGCGATCGTTCCCGCAATAGAAGAAGTCATTCCCTATGAGCAGGAAATTCTTGCTTATCTTAAGCAAGTCAATGGAGCACGACTGTCTCAGATTGAGCAAGCCCTGGCACTGGATCGCTTCCGCACAGTAGATGTTTTACGCTTGCTTGCAGAAAAGGGTAGCGTCTTGCTACGCGATCGACTCTATCTTCCTTCAGAGGCTTAAGCTATGACTGCTGCTATACCGACAAGAAGCTACCCCAACACACCGTCATCTACCAAAGACTCAGCGCGATCGATTTCGACCTCGACCTCAGGCTCGACATTGGCAGATGTACTGGAACGAGTGTTAGATAAAGGTATTGTCATTGCTGGCGATATCTCCGTTTCCGTTGCCACAACAGAGCTGCTTACCATTCGCATTCGGCTGCTCATTGCCTCGGTCGACAAAGCGCGAGAAATGGGCATCAACTGGTGGGAGAATAATCCTCACTTTAGCGCTCAGTCTCAAAATTTGATTGAGGCGAACCAGCAATTGATGCAACGAGTAGAGAGCCTGGAAACCGAATTGCGATCGCTTCGCCCAGCGCCAGCCAGCCAGGCAGTACCAACAGCCTAAGCCTAGCGCCATCCGCTCTATACGTTAGAAACCGGGATTCTTTAATAGCAAGTGGTTGTTTAAACGCGGTCGGCTAGCTTAGAACCCCGGTTTTTTGGCTGTCGATCGCAAAATCAAGCAAGATAGAAGCAGGCAACTATATTTGGAAACTGCGTGACCGCTTCTGATCTTCCTATTCAGGCTATTGCCACTTCGCCTAAAGCTAGTAAGGATGCTGGCTTGGCTCCTCTGCTGCTCACCATTGTGGAACTAGTGCGCCAACTAATGGAGGCACAGGTCATCCGGCGCATGGAAACAGGCGGCCTAAGTGATGAAGACCTCGAACGTGCTGCCGAAAGCCTCCGCAAATTGGAAGAGCAAGTCATCGAAATTTGCGGCATTTTTGAGATTGATCCCGCTGACTTAAACATTGATCTAGGTGAAGTTGGCACCCTTTTACCAAAAGCAGGTGGCTACTACCCCGGTGAAAGCACCGCCCACCCAACTATTTTAGAACTCCTTGATCGTCTCCTGAACACAGGCGTTGTTCTGCAAGGGAATGTCGATTTGGGATTGGCAAACATTGACCTGATTCATGCAAAATTGCAATTAGTCTTGACGGCAAAACCAATTTAGAACCCAGACGTTAGGAGGCATGCTTGGAAGGGGAACTATAGAAATGAACAGAGATGAACGTTGATCGCAGGTATGGCGATCGCGCCATCTGACACCTCCCTGCTTCGTATACCTCCCCCGTTATGACCAGACTCTATCTTTACGGCATTTTTCCTACCCCCGGTCCGCAGAATTTGCAGCTCGAAGGTCTCGATAAGCAACCTGTGCAGACACAGATTGTCGATGATTTCACCTTTTTATATTCAGAAGCGCAACAAGACCGCTACCTAGCAAGCCGACGCAATTTGTTAGGGCATGAAAAGGTGCTGGAACAAGCAATGGAAGTTGGTTATCGGACGCTCTTGCCGCTTCAGTTTGGGTTAGTGATTGACGATTGGGCAACCGTGACACAGCAGTTAACCGCGCCCTACAGTCAGGGCTTGGAGAAGCTGTTTGCTAAACTCGACGGACAGCGCGAAGTTGGAGTGAAAGTGTTTTGGGAAGCCGATCGTGAACTGCAAATGCTGCTGGCAGAGAATGAGTCGCTGAGAGAAAAGCGAGACAGCATGGAAGGGCGAACGTTGGGCATGGATGAGGTTGTGGCGATCGGACAAGCGATCGAACGTGCCATGACTGACCGCAAACAGGCTATCATTCATACCTTTCAGGAAACGCTCAATCCACTAGCGGGCGAGCGAGTTGAGAACGACACACTGACTGAAGCCATGATTTACAACGCCGCTTACCTGATTCCGTGGGAGGCAGAACCTAATTTCAGCACTCAGGTTGAGACGTTAGACAGCCACTTCGATGGTCGCCTCAAAATTCGCTACAACAACTTCACTGCACCATTTAACTTTGCTCAGCTCGATCGGCTGGAGTAGATGTAGTTGTTAGGAAAAGCAGAAGCCAGAAGCTAAGTCTTGCAAGGCTAAAAGCTAAAGGCTAAACCAACTCAATCAGAATTTCATTTTTTATCCTTCATCCTTTCCCCTGCCCCTATGCTCCTCAAACTCCTCTTCGCCCCCGTTACAGGTATGGGCTGGATAGCTGAACAAATTCAACAGCGTGCTGATGCTGAATTTGATGCTACAGAAAATCTTGGTAAACGACTTTTGGCATTGCAACTTGCCTTTGATATGGGTGACATCCCTGAAGACGAGTTTGAAGTTCAAGAAGAAGAATTACTGTTAGCAATTCAGGTGCTCGAAGATAACCTGCGTACCGAGGCTGAAATGGAAGCGGCAGAAGCAGCAGAAATAGAAACAGCAGAAGCAATAGAAGTGACAGCACAACAACTGACTGAAGGTGTTTAGACGAAAGCCTTAAATGACTGATGAGCAAGACTCAACCATTTAGCTGTCAGTAGTTAACAGGAGTCAGCCATTAGCCTTACAAAAATTTTGGGTGAAGAAGGAGCAAGCGATCGCAAGCCTGCGTCTACTTAGTCTGAAGCAACTGCTTAACACTGCTGTCTCTGCTTAGACTAAATCATTGAAGTCATGGGGAAAATTGCGTTAGTCCTGGTGTTCCTCGTATTGCCTGTAGGAATTTTTCTTCAGTGCTTTACGGAGAGCGTGTTTGTTCTCAATCCGTTAATTGACACTCGTCTGCCTCAAGGTTTTACCCAAGCCAGGTTCGATCGCATTCAGCCTGGGATGACTAAAGCGGATGTTTTACGGTTGATACCACCACCCAATCACAAATTAGAAGAACCTTCCTGGAATTATGGGCAAGATGGGGCTGCTTTATGGGGTGATTTTGCCTGGTTTCAGTTGACAATTCAGTTTGATCAAAACGGCAGAGTGATCAAAAAAACTCAAACCGCTTTTTATGATTAGGCTGTTATAACGCAACTTGATCGAATAAGTTTGTGGTTGCTTTCCGCTCTTCAATACTCAAGCACCAGAGTGTTTAAATCATTTGAAGCAGGTGCTTTGGTGCTGGTGATCGCCGCTGGTTCTACAGGAGTCGCATCGCGCAACTGGTGAGCGCTCTTCTCAAGCGCGTCAATTTCGACAGCAAGTACCTCGAGGCGGCTTTGGATGCGATCGCGCCGTTCTTCTAACGCTTGAAACTCCTTTTGGAGGCGAGTCTTCTCATTTACCAACTTATAAAGATCTAAATAAGCGGCTGCCTCCGTCTTCTGACGCGGCATTGTACTAATGGGACAGGTTTGTGTGCGTGTCTGGTGAGGGCGCATCGGTATTTCTAGTACTGTGCTTTTAGGATACCCATCGTTGTTATTTGCTAACGTAATGACGTGCAGCACTAAAGGCAAAGAAAAAGCAGAGAGCCATCAGCCCCCTGCTACATTCAGTTTATTTAGACTCTGCTAAAAAGCCTTACATTAGCGCGTCTTCGGCGTGGGTTTGGATGGTGCAGTCTGAGGTTGGATAAGCGTAGCAGGTCAGGACATTACCAGCCGCAATCTGGTCATCATCCAAGAAGGATTGGTCAGATTGGTCAACTGTTCCTTGCAGCAGTTTGCCATTGCAAGAAGAACAAGCGCCCGCCCGGCAAGAATAGGGTAAATCCAGCCCGTTATCTTCAGCGGCATCAAGAATATATTGATCATCAGGCACATCAATGGTAGTGTCTAAGCCTTCTGCTTCATTGACGAGTCTGACTTGATAAGTTGCCATGTCGTAATCCTTTGATTGGTCTTTAAATTGAAATAACGATCGCTGTTGCCCAACAACCGCTTTTGTAGTCTGCCTTGAATGGTGTACCAGTAGCAATCAATCTGTAGATGGAGCGTGCTTGGCTGGGTTTCGTTGCAGCGGGCTGTATCCTTCAAGCAAAGATGCCAGAGTCGCTTTCCGACCTAAGACTGGGCTGGAGTGATGGCTGTAAAGTGCCTTCAGGATTGAAGAGAGGCACAGCTGCCTCAAAAATTATGAGCGTTCATGCTGTTGATGTCGTCTGCTTGCGGACATCCAGTTAAACAAATTAAACAAAACGGGTCAGTTGCACGCGGTAGCGATCCTTCTTAGTTACAGCGATCTCGCCGACTTCGACGCGACCTTTGCCCCGAATGGCAATCAAGTCATTGGCTTTAACAGCATGGCTCGCGCTGGTAATTTCCTTCCAGTTAACGCGCACATCACCACCATTAATCAGGTCTGCCATTTTGTTGCGCGACATACCAAAGCCAGCCGAGGCGATCGCGTCCAGTCGCAGTGAGGCTTCTACTGTCGTTAACTCTTTCTTTTTGGGTTCGCGTACTTTGAGTTCTGCCAAATCAAGGCGACGGGTTTTTACAGGTACCGATCGCACTTGGTTGAGATGCAGTTCCAGAAATTCAACCAGTTCTGGCACCGCGATCGTCTGCGCGCCACGTTCGCCTAGCACAATAATATCGCCGACCTTCTCTCGGACTAAGCCAGTACCCAGAAGTGCACCTAAAAAATCACGATGACTTGCCTGGTCAAACAGAAAGTTTCCGGCAATTTCCAGCGCAGCAATTTCAACATGGGTAGTGTCTAGGGGCATTTCCGTGCGTGCGATTGCTAACCGCTGCCGTTCTGCCTGCGGGTAGCCACCCCACGCCACAAACTGCACCTCTGACAAACGGCTAAAAATCTGCTGGATATCAGCAATCTCAGGCGGCGACAGAAAGTCAGTCTGCACCACATCCCAAGTTTTAATTGCCTGGTCTGCCTGATCGATCGCCCGCGCTACGACCTCTCGGTTCTCAACACCTTTTAATAATTCTTCCCTGGGCAACATAGTAGCTTCGATCGCGAAAAGTCTATTCTAGCGAGCGACAGCAGGCATAACTGCTTACTGTGTTGTCAGCGCTGCAAAACTATACTGTTGTGCAGATTTTATGGCTAGCTAAATTCGTTAGAACGGAGAGTAAGATATCCCTTATTTGTAATTATTAAATGCGGCTTAAGGCTCAAAAGCGATCCATTCAAAAACATGTTAAAGCGGTCGTCACCTCCGACCCGATCGCTTCTGCCGAGGCGATTGGGTTGCGTTACGTCACTGATGACATACCGGGAATACAGCGAAAACGCTCTGGCAAAAAGGGATTTGCTTACATTGACACCAACGGCGAGCGTATTCGCGACCCAGATGAGATTCGTCGTATTGATGCACTAGCAATTCCACCCGCCTACAAAAATGTGTGGATTTGTCCCTTTGCCAATGGACATTTGCAGGCTACCGGACGAGATGCAAAAGGGCGTAAGCAATACCGTTATCATCCGTTATGGCGATCGATCCGCGACCAAAGTAAATTCACCCGTATGTTGGTGTTTAGCCAATCGCTACCGCAAATCCGGCAACGTCTGGAGCATGATTTATCCTTACCTGGATTACCAAAAGAGAAGGTGCTGGCGGCGATTCTTCGCTTAATGGAACTGACCCGTGTTCGCGTCGGCAACGAAGAATATGCTCGTTCTAATCAATCCTATGGTTTGACTACATTGCGCGATGAACACGTTGATATTAAAGGCTCCAAAATTCAATTTCACTTTCGGGGCAAGAGCGGTGTTGAACATGAGATTGAGCTTGCTGACAAACGCCTCGCTAAAATCGTCAAGCGCTGTCAGGATATTCCTGGTCAGGAACTCTTTCAGTACCGTGATGCGACTGGAGAGTACCAGGCGATCGACTCTGGCGATGTTAACGCTTATTTAAGAGCCATTACGGAACAAGACTTTACGGCAAAAGATTTCCGCACCTGGGCTGGCACCGTACTAGCCGCAGCCGAACTGGCAGATATTGGCACGTTCACATCCGAAACGGGTGCTAAAAAGAACATTGTGCAGGCGATTAAAACGGTTGCCTCCTACTTGAGAAATCGCCCTGCAACCTGTCGAAAATACTACATTCATCCAGCGATATTAGACGCATATATGGATGAGTCTTTGCATCAGATTATGAAGGAACACGCTGCAACGATCGTTGAACAGAGTCATGCGCTTAAACCTGAAGAACTAGCCGTTGTAGCGATGCTAGAACAACAGTTAATGCAAGAGTTGCAGCAAAAAGTAGTGGCTTAAGCGCTATCAATTTAAGCCATATCAACCGCAACACACTTTGTTCTTGACGTTGCGTCTAGCTTGATACGGATATACGCTTTCGTTGCACCCAATGCTTCCGCTAGTAATTGGATGAGTTCCTGATTCGCTTTGCCGTGTCTACCGGAAAGAACTTCAGTCACAGTGTAAGGCTTTCATCGTCCCGTTTTGAATCAAGCGTCGTTTGGAGTTGGGTTAAACCTTGATGCTGCATTCATTGGGCGCGGTGAAAAGCATGAGTGAGATCGATTAAGCGATGTTAGTAAGGATCATGCCTAGCTCAAGAACGGCAGGATAAGAGACGCTAATTCAGCCGCATACTTTTGCGGCAAAGCGTGATCAGCACCAGGAATAATTGCCAGTTTGGCATCTGGTATCTGGTCAGCATACGTCTGTGAGTGCCAGAGAGGAATCGTTTCGTCACGATCGCCTGTGATCACCAGCGTTGGCACCTGCAGACGATGAATGTCTTTCTCTACCGTGTCAATCGCGTCTTCGGGTCGCAGGCGATCGAGCAAAAAGGAGCAAGCAGCCGGTTGTGCCATCAGTTCCCGCCGAAACCAGGCAATCTGCTCTACGGCTGGACGTTGCCTAATGAGAGCAGCGATCGGGGATGCCAAAGCTAACGCCCAATCAACAACTGGAGTGCGCCAGAGCAGCGGACGCAGATGGTCATATCGTCCACAAAAGCTATCGTCGCGAATGCCAGCAGGAGCCGCCAGCAAAAGCCCTTTGACTGCGGCTGGATATGCTAGCGCATAAGCAGCACCCACCCAGCCGCCAAAGGAATGCCCCAGGATGTAGCAAGACTCAATGTTTAAGTCTGCTAAGACCTGATGCACAAACGCAACTTCCTGGGCAATGTCGTAACGAATAGGTGGTTTGGCAGAGTCACCAAAACCTAACAAATCAAGACCAATGCAGCGAACGTGTGGGTCTAACCGTTCCATCAGCGGCAGCCAGTTTGTTGCATCGCCCAAAAAGCCGTGGAGCATCAGAAGCGGCATACCGTTGCCTTGCTCCAAGTAGGCGGCTGTGTGAGAAGCCTGACCGGCTATCAGATTTGATCGCAGGGTAAGAATTTGCTTTTTGTGCAATTACGTATGAACCAGGAGATATTGACCATTCCCATTGTATTCACCTTCGCACGACTCAAAGATCGTCCCTAGCAGCAGCAGATAGAAGCGCCAAATTCGTCGGAATTTAGCATAATCCATACCATAGTCCAGATGCTTCACAGTCTCTTGACTAGCGTCAAAGCGGTGCAACCAGTCTGTCAGCGTCTTGTGGTAATTAGAGCCGTTGAGATACCACCGATTGATTGTTTTCAGATCCCGGTTGTGGTTCGGCACTGCATCATAATTCCAATAGCGACCATGTGGAAAGATATATTTGTGCGTAAAACCAGACGACATATTGTTAGGAATGCGCGCCGTGATGATGTGAATAAAAACCCTGCCACCGCCCTTAAGCAAGGATGCTAACTTCTGAAATGCATTCGTCATATTACCAACATGACAAAAGACTCCGATCGACAGAATCTTGTCGAACTTCTCTTCAAACTGAACCTCATTCAAATCACCTTCACACAGTGTAAAGCGACCAGAACTTAAATAGCTCTTAGGATCTTGCATCTTTTGACGCATATACTCACATTGCTCATGGCTCAAGTTCAACCCTGTAAAGCGTACGTTGGGAAACTTGGAAAGAATATAGTTGGGCACACAGCCCCAGCCACAACCAAAATCCAAAATATTATCGCCATCTTTAATCTCTAAGCGCTCAATCACCTGATCGATCATGTGCTTTTGTGATTCTTCTAAATCCACCGCGCCACGTTCCCACAAACCCATGCTGTACTTGGGATAAATCACTTCCCAGTCGCCCAACATTTGATTTAACATTGCCTGAGGACGATCGTATTGAACCTTCATCAGCTCTCGTGATCCTTCAGCAATATGGTCAGTTTCATTGAGCACCCATTGGTAAGGAGCAAGTAGACCAGGGCAGTGTTGAAACAACAAAGGCATGGAAGTATGAATCATCGATCGCACAACCGAATCTGGCACTTCCAAGCCATTAATATAAGCTTCTGCTAGTGCCATTTGAGCGGTGTTGACGGCTCTCGCTGCCCCTCGTGTGGCTTGATAGGCAAGTGGCGTTTTAAAGTTAATATCGCCTGTAATAGGAAGATGTTTCCGAATGGTTGGAAAGGCGCTTACAGAGGTCATTTTGTCTGCTCTCCACTTAAAGTACTGTTCAGTGAATCTTGAAACTTAGTAAATCAATGGTGCAGCCCACGTAGGAGTTCACCGTGGAACACATACTGAAAGCGTATGAGAAAGATTCCAATTATTCCATCGTATTCAACTGAAGAATTGTTAAGACCAGACTATCCTCTTTGCTTTCAACGATTTACTTTCTAAGAAGTTGTCTTGTATTGTTTTTAGCTCTTAGCTTTACATCTCATGCTAAGCGTTCAGCAAAAATAATTTCATCCGCTATAATGTTTAATCACTCCTGTTGAATGATCGTTTTACTTAATGATTTTTAGTAGCTTTTATTTACAATTAACGAAGCGATTCTTAGCGAAGAATCTCCCGAAGAAAATATTTCATCTCTCCGAGAAATTATAATCATTCTGAAGAATTTTGCAACTGTAAGCGGAATTTAAATTAATGTCTCTGCTTCAGTAGCAAGCGCTACTTTTCGGTAGCTGCAATCTTTTGCCCGTTCAAGCAATTCTTTTTCGGATGGCACTCGAATCTTTGATGCTAGATTGAAAAACTCAAGCAATTTGATCAACTCAAAGGTGGGATCTGGCAAATAGGCGACTTGCCCTGTTTGCAAAGTGATGCCGTGGCGAGCGGATGACTGAAACGCATGATGCAGATTGTGCCAGCCTTCACCCAAAGCAACAATCGCAACGAACCAATTATTGCGGCTGTGATCGTTTGTGATGAACGGTTGATCTCCTACTGTATGAGTCAGTGAGTTAACCGAGGCGACACCGTGAAAGAGAATGGTTGTGCTGAGGAAAAAAGCAGCGAGATATTCCACACCGCCTAGGTAGTAGGAAAGCACACCAAGCGCAAGGGTAGGAACAAAGTGCAGTCGATCGATCAGCCTCATCACAACATCGCTCTCAACGTCAGGGGGCAACTTTGCAGGCAAAAATTCTGAAGAGAAGAGCCACCCCGCTTGAGACCACCAAAAGCCTTGTGCACCTTTAAAGGGTTGGTACGGCGAGTGCGGATCGTGATTCTGGTCAGAGAATTGATGATGCCTTGTATGGTGAGCCTTCCACCAACTAGGTCCCATTTGACCAGCAGCGGCAGCTACAATGCTACCTAGCCACAAGACTGGCGCTGGCGCTTGATAGCTCTTGTGCGTTAACAACCTGTGATAAATGCCAGTCGTGGCAAACATTCGAGTGACGTAGAGTAGCACTGCCCAGGCGATCGCGCCCCAGGATAAGCCAGTAAACAGCACGAGTAGTGCCCCTAAATGACTCACCACGATCAACGTAGGACCGATGATGTAAGAAACAACGGTGAGTTGCGAGTACGGCTTCATTAAGCGTTTAGATTCCTTAGAGCGGTGAACGAGAAAGGCAAGATAGCAGTCGAGCTTGACTCAAACATTATGTCTGCTCACACTTTGCTCCATAGTGGTGTAAAAAAAGTCAAACTAGAAGTAGCAGAATGCCACTGCTACCGTGAACTCGATTCACTGACTTCTGGCAGCAAAAGGAGCTAAATCTAGTTCAACCATTCCTATGATTGAAATACTGGCTGTGCTTTCTGCATCTGCCGCAGGAGGTATGAGAATTGCGCTCCCACTGCTCTTAATTGGCTTGCTATACGGGGGAAACCTGTGGTCGCAAGTGCCATTGTTATCTCGACTTTCACCGCCCGTTGTGTTGGGGGTGCTAGTCAGTTGGTCTTTGGTAGAAATTTTTGCGTCAAAAGATCGGCTGGGGCAGCGATCGCTCCACCTAGTTCAGCTCCTGTTTAGTCCCTTAGTGGGTGCCATTATGGGCATGGCAGTCGCCCAGGCAGCGGGCATTCCTACCTGGCTGGTATGGTTGCTTGGTGGCATTGGCGGACTGGTCGCGTTGGTACTGCAACTGGTGCAAGTCGGTTGGTTTTACCGCTTGCAGAAGATTCCCCTTTGGGTCGTCTTCGCGCAAGATGCCCTCTGTTTTGTGCTGGTGCTGTTTGCCCTGGATGCACCACGGCAGGGCGGTTTAATTGCTCTACTACTGCTGTGGCTAGCGATTCGTAGCTCTAAAGAGTGGCGACGCTGGTATCTCGACCAAGCTAAGGCAAGCGATCGCACACGCCCAAGACGCTACAAGCAAGACCCAGATTAGAGAGTGGCTGCAATCTCAATCACATAGCAAGACAGCAGCCAGTTGTTTGCTGACTGCTGTTCGAAGCTAAGGGCACTTTATGCCGTTTGTAGAAGAGCCGCTTAAACGAGCTTATGGTTCGATCGAGCGATCGCTAGGGGTGGGCGGTAGCTGATGCGTTGGGCGCGTCGTGATTGTCGCGTCATCCTCTTTCACAGCTTCCGAAGCGCGGTGTAGTAGGGCGCTCAGCAGCTTACGGACTTCACGCTCCCGACGAGCAAGAGCTCCTCCGGCTTCACTAATTTGCTGTTCAAGCTGTGCAAATTTATGATCTGCCTGACCTTTAGCAGCTTCGGCTTTAGGACGCGCCTTACTATACCAATGCTTGGCATCATCCAAATGACCTTGCGCTTGATCGTAGTAGGACTCAGACCGAGCCGCTAACGTCGCACGTAAGAGGGCAGCCTGAGCCTGCAATTGGGCATAACGCTTTTTCAGTAACGCTGCTTCTTCGCTGTTTTGGAAGGTTCCAATGGCATCTTCAACCATTGCCTTGACTTTCGTAGGCGCTGTACTGGCGGCATCTTGAATACCTTCTAAGCCAGTCGCAATCTCTTGCTCTAACTCATCTTGTTGTGCCGAAAGTTTTGTTTGCAGCCGCTTCACTTCAGCTTCCGTTTCGGCAATTTTTTGCTGACGAGCACTGCTGATACCATCCACAATGCCTTCGATCGATGCTTCAATTTCTTCTTTGGTTTCCTTGCCGTTTTCTTGCAAACTTGTGATCGCAGAGGAAAAAACGTCTTTTATAACCGAGCGAAAATCACGGGAGCCTTCTTGGACTTCATGAGTGACTTGCGACACAGCCGCACGAATGATTTCACGTACGCGATCGCTGCGTAGTTTACCAACTTCTTTGACTTGCTTTAGGTCAGTTGAAAGCTTTTCTTTAACTGGAGTAGACATCGTTACAAACTCCTGAGTTGAGATAGATTGATCAGTCAGAATTAAATGTGATTCAGCTTCAAACGTTTTATCAACCTTGCCAAAAAGCTGCGGCTAGAAACAATTTATGATTAACCATCATCTGACTGCTCATCTCCATCTTGCCAAAGGCGATCGTAAATTACGTCCCTCCAGAGGTAGGAAAGCCACCCATAATTAGTCGTAGAAACCGAAAGCGGTTGCGCTCTAGAGAACCAGCCTTCATCATTTTCCTCACTATTTGCAGAAAAGGTAATTGTCCAAAAGGGCAAAATCATCCCAATTAGCTTTAGTTTAGCTATGCCCGACGACGATTAAGCAAGGCAATCAACAAAAACGCGGAGCAGGGTCAGCATTGCCTCCCTTTCTCCGCGTTCTTAACTCTGCGTACCAATTAGATGCGACTAGATGGAACTACTAGCCATATCTAATCTAAAAGCGATAACCGACACCAGCTTGGAAGCTTAGAGCATCAGCAGGGCTGTTCTTGTAGGCATCAATGCCCCACTTGGCATCGCCATAAACAACAACGTTTCTGCCAATACCTGCTTCAGCACCAGCGGTAAGAACGGGAGCGTTCTTGTTACCTAATGGAGAGGGCTTGCCTTCTTTATCAGCAAAGGAATAACCAGCTCCAGCATAGATATTAGCGTTATCAGAGACGGGCACATCGTAGGTGAGAAGGGGCATAATAGCTGCACTTTCATCACTAAACAAAACGGCGCCTCGGACAGAAACAGGTGCATTGGGAACGGCGAAGCGACCTTGGATATTACCGCCCAAGGTAGCAGCATCACCGTTTTGCCCACCGTTTGTTACGCCAGCAGAAACACCTGCACCAATGTAGCTGTCGTTGAATGTAATGGGTCGAGCAGAGGCAGCGCCAGCCGAAAGAATAGCGGGTGCGATCGCCAAAGCAGCGAGTGCAATGATGCGAGCAGGCAGAGCGTTACGAAGAATGGTGGAAAAGGTTTGAGCGCGTTGCATAGTAGAGTTCCTCACAGGGTTAAAGTTCGTTTGACTCAGTTATATCTAAAGTCGAAAAACGAGTTAGAAAAGTTCCAGAGATAGCAAGGAATTAACTGTTTTAAAAAGTTGCGGAATAGACAATCGTTGTGCAGCTTTCTTACCAAATTAATGCCAATGGAAGATACACAGTCAAAAGAGTAATTTCCGCAATTTAAAACATCAAATTAGTCTTACCCTTCTCTTTTAGGTATAACGTTTCACTCAAATTAAGCAATGCTCAAAAGGGTCTGTTGTGCAACTGTCACAGATAGTTTTGAGAAGAGAAACTAATCATTCTGCTAACAAGAATCTAATCAATCGCATGGGTCACCCAAGTGGATGTAGCGATCGTATCGAGAGTATGCTAGCAAGTTTATTTTGCTTCACTGCTGCTACGTGTATAAATGCCATGTGAGCAGAGCAGTGCCGAAGAAAAGAGTTACGCCAAGCAGCAGATATAAAGTTAGACAGCAAAAGGATGGTTTTGGGTCAAAGCGTTTGCTGATACGTCAGAAATGGCATTGTGAAGCGAGGCGGCATTAATTGTATGACGCATGGCATTCCAAAGGTTCCTGCTTACTGTGAGAGGACAAAGACTAAGAGCGAAGACTGCCCACTATAAGTCCCTCCCGCATCTATGAGGGCTTTGGTCTGGCAACTACATAGCGCTTTGAACGCGCATCAATAGCAAGGCTTAAGCGCTACATCACGACGGTAGAGTTGGGCTGCTCGTCACTACTTTGCGTCTCAAGCGGCAGCACAACTGTAAAGGTAGAGCCAACACCCACTTCCGAGGTCAGGCTAATCTCACCTTGCAGCAGTTTTACCATGCGAGCAACAATCGCTAGACCCAGCCCCGTACTGTTAGTGAGCCGATCGGGTTCAGGCGATAGCACCTGAAAGAACGGTTCAAAAACGTGTGCTTGGCTAGCCTCATCAATGCCGATCCCTGTATCGCTTACCGCGATCGACCACCAACCGTCCGAGAGTACCCGACACTGTAAAGTCACGTCACCCACCTCGGTATAGCGAATGGCATTACTCATCAGGTTGACCAGAATTTGTTGCAGCCGTAGCGGGTCAGTAACAACACGATCGGGTGCCCGCTCAGCGTCCAACAAAAGCTGCAAGCCACTGGATGCTGCCAAAGGCTGTATTACTTCAAACACGGTTTGAATAACGCCACGCACATTGGTTGGCTCTAGCCGGAGCAGCATTTGACCCGCTTCGTAACGCGACAACTCCAGAGTGTCATTGATCAAGCGCAAAAGCTGACGACTATTACGCACAACGCGCTCAATATGCTCCAGACTATGCGGCGTGTCTCGCACGACTGGCTGCTGCTGCCGTAAAAAGAGCTCAGAGTAGCCAATGATAGAGGTTAGCGGGGTCTTCAGTTCGTGGGCGAGAACAGACAGATTCTCCTGACTAGAATGCACCAGACGATCGAGTTCTTGATTCGTAAGCAGCAACTGTCCCCGCAGTTTATCCAGCTCTTGCAAGCGCTCAGCAACATAGCTCTTAAAGCACTGAGCGATCGCGCCATCCACGACGGCATCAATAAGCGCGACTGCTCGCAATACTTCCTCGGCTGTACATTGAAGCAGATCGGCGCGGAGAACATGGATAATTTGCGATCGCAACAGATGATATTCGCGTGCAATCTCAGTCGGGTCAAAGCCTTGTCCGGCTCGCAGGGCACCGTGTTGAAGACTTGCTCTGATAATCGTTTCAATATCGCTCTCTTGCGTCTCTGCCAGCACTGTTGCCAGGGCTGCAAGAATATGGGGAATGTGGTCACGAATGGCAGTCGGTGAAAGCTGATCAGCACTTTTGATCTGCTGATCCCGAATGACCGCTTCTACCCATTGAGCGGTAATGGTCTGCGATCGCTCAGTCAGCAAGACGCTTAAATCAGGCATTGGTGATAACTGAGAAAGAGTCATATGGCCTCCCACTAAACGCGAATGTCATCCTTAGCGGAAAACACGCCTAAAACGATTTATCCTTACTCTTCCCCAAGATAGACATTCATTCTACCTTAGGGAAGATGTTTAGAGTGGTAGCCGTTTTGTACTGCCCTTGCGCGATCACCTATTTCGTCCAACACGATGCTGCCATCCCGTTATTCAGCAGCCAGAGTTTAAGCCCATGAACTTACAATGAGAATCCGGTCTGGATAGATGTTTGGCGCTGAGACCAACGTTTTTTTGCAGCGGTAGCGATCGAGCTTAGACCATTGAGGCTGCGACGTAACTACAAAGTAAGGTGCCGAAACATGCGTCTAGCCCTACTTAGAAGGCTGAAGCAGCAATTAATACTGGTTTGAAGCGTTTGATGTCCTAATATTCGCTATCGTTAATTGTCACTTGTCAGTCAGTATGCTCAACCGTTTAAAGATTGGTACCAAGATTGGAGCCGGTTTTGCACTTGGGGTGGTCTTTTTTGCAATGTTCTCGGCGATCGCTTACCGCAGTACGAAGCAACTAGTTGAGACAACCACAAATGAAGCCCACACATATGCGGTGCTCGGCGAGCTTGAAGCCTTACTGTCTCAGCTTAGAAGTGCCGAAACAGGACAGCGTGGCTATTTGCTAACAGGCAAAGACGAATACTTACAGCCCTATAGAAGTGCAGTTCCCGTCTTGGACAGCAAGCTCCGCAGCTTGCGTTCGCTAACGACAGACAACCCGACCCAGCAGAACAAGCTTGATACGCTGGAGCCATTGGTGGCAGCCAAGATGGCTGAACTAAATCAAACGATCGAGCTACGCCAGCAAAAGGGCTTTGAAGCCGCTCAACAGCTTGTTTTAACAGAACGGGGCAAGCTACTGATGGATGACATTCACAGTACCTTGCTCTCAATGAAAGCAGAGGAGCAGCGCTTGCTGGAGCGTCGATCGCACGCTAATACCGTCGCAGCCCAGCAAACAACCGATACTGTGATCTATGGCATTCCCCTTTACTCGCTGCTGTTAATCATCATTGGCTTGACACTCTCACGACACATTTCGCGACCGCTCCGCCAAATCTCAACCATTGCCACTGAAGTTGGAGCAGGCAATTTAGAGGTAGATGCGCCGACAAGCCAGCGTAAAGACGAAATCGGTATTCTGACCCGCGCCTTTGGGGAAATGCTCACCAATTTGCGCGATACCAGTCGGCGTACCGATGAGCAAACCTGGCTCAAATCGAATCTGGCTAGCTTCAGTCGGTTGCTTCAAGGTCAGCGCAACAATGAAGTAGTGGCACGTCAGCTTCTCTCCCAACTGGCACCCCTCGTAGGTGCACAGCAAGGAGTTTTCTATCTGATGGACACTGATACTAATCCTCCTACGCTGAAGTTACTCAGCAGCTACGCCTATCAAGAACGCAAGCATCTGGCAAATCAGTTTCGTTTAGGTGAAGGGCTAGTGGGGCAGTGCGCCCTAGAAAAACAGCGCATTTTGCTAACCGACGTGCCTGGCGACTACATCCAGATTGCCTCTGGCTTGGGTGCAGCGCCGCCCCTCAATATCGTGGTCTTGCCCCTCCTGTTTGAGCAAGCGGTTACTGGAGTCCTTGAACTAGCGTCTTTACAGCGGTTTAGCCCGATTCAACTGAGACTACTAGATGAGATCAGCGAAAGTGTGGGCGTGGTGCTTAATACGATCGCTGCCGATCTGCGTACAAGTGAACTGTTGCACGAATCGCAGATGTTGACTGAGGAACTCCAGCAGCAGCAAGACGAAATTCAGGAAACCAACCGCCTGCTAGAAGAACAAGCCGAAACGCTGCAAGTATCAGAAGCCCAACTGAAAGAGCAGCAAGAAGAAATGCGGCAGAGCAATGATGAATTACAGCAACTGAATGAAGAGTTAGAAGAAAAGGCACAACTGCTGGTAGAACAAAAGCAAGAAGGCGATCGCAAGAATGAAGCCATTGAACTAGCAAGACAGGCGCTCGAAGAAAAAGCGTCAGAGCTTGCCCTTAGCTCTCGCTACAAGTCTGAGTTTCTTGCCAATATGTCTCACGAGCTGCGAACGCCACTGAACAGCTTGCTCATTTTGGCACGCCTGTTGGGCGAAAACGGTGAGGGCAACTTGACCGAGAAGCAGGTGGAATACAGCCGTACGATTCATGCTGCTGGCAGCGATTTGCTCGACCTCATCAACGAGATCCTTGATCTGGCAAAAATTGAATCTGGCACCATCTCAATTGATATAGAAACGCTACCGTTTGCCGACTTACAGCACTTTCTAGAGCGCACGTTTCAGCAGGTGGCTCAAGGCGCAGGGCTAGATTTTCGCGTCGAGCTAGCGCCCACACTGCCGCCCTCAATGCAGACTGACCCCAAACGTCTCCAGCAAATTCTGAAAAACCTTTTGGCAAACGCCTTTAAATTTACAGAGCAAGGCAGCGTCACCGTGCAGATCGCGCCGAGCGATCGTCCCAGTGCTCTTGCTAGCCCGATACCGATGGTTGCTTTCACCGTTACCGATACAGGCGTTGGCATTAACCCTGAAAAACAGGCAATTATCTTTGAAGCCTTTCAGCAAGCCGATGGCACCACTAGTCGTCGTTATGGCGGTACCGGGCTTGGGTTATCCATCAGCCGCGAGCTTGCTCAACGGCTAGGTGGACGCATTGAACTTACTAGCCAGCCTGGACAAGGCAGTACATTTACGCTGGTGCTGCCGCTCGAGCTTAGGGGAGAAGAGAGAGGAGAGAGGAGAGAGGAGCCACGAATCAGCAGTCAGCGATCAGCAGTTAGCAAAACTCAATCAAACCTCAAACCTTATAACGACCCGACCGACCCTTTACTTCTTGACCCTCGCCCCCTACCGCCTAACGAAGTTGATGACGATCGTGCCTTGATTCAGTCTGGCGATCGTGTGCTGCTGATTATTGAAGATGACATTCACTTTGTCCGCATTTTGACAGACATGGCGCGTCAGCAGGGCTTTAAGGTGCTATCTTCGCTGCGTAGTCAGCCAGGATTAGCGCTGGCACAACTGTTTAAGCCCGATGCCATCATGCTAGATCTGCGCCTGCCCGATATGGATGGCTGGACGGTGCTCGATCGACTGAAGCATGACCCAGCAACCCGCCATATTCCCGTACATATTCTTTCGGTGGATGATGAGCAGCAGCGTAGCTTGCAGTTGGGTGCGATCGCCTACCTGCAAAAGCCCATTTCATCGGAAGCATTGACACAGGCATTGGTGGATATCAAAGGCTTTGTAGAACGCCCAGTCAAGAACCTGCTGGTAGTAGAAGATGATTTGGTGCAAGCACAAAGCATTCGCGAACTGATTGGCAATGGCGATGTTTTGACCACGATCGTGGGTACAGGAGCGGACGCACTAACAATGCTGCAATCGAGCCGCTTTGACTGCATGGTGCTGGATTTGGGCTTGCCCGATATGCCTGGTTTTGACTTGATTGAGCAAATTAAACAACAGCCGCAGTTTTCTCGCCTGCCCATTATTGTTTACACAGGTAAAGAACTCACCCAACAGCAAGAAACGCAACTGAGGCGACTGGCAGAAACCATCATTGTCAAAGATGTGCGATCGCCTGAGCGCCTGCTTGATGAAACTGCCCTCTTTTTACATCGAGTGCAGGCAGCGCTACCAGAGTCAAAACGACAAATGCTGGAGCAACTACACCAGAGCGATCCGGTGCTGGCAAACAAAAAAGTGTTGATTGTCGATGATGATGTTCGCAATATTTTTGCGCTGACTAGCCTGTTAGAGCGTTACCAGATGCAGGTATCGTATGCCGAGAATGGGCTTGACGGTATTACCGTACTCCAAAGCCACCCTGATATTGATGTCATTTTGATGGATGTCATGATGCCAGAGCTGGATGGCTATGAAACGACGCGGGCGATTCGTCAGCTTGACTCCTTTCGATCACTACCCATCATTGCGCTAACGGCAAAGGCTATGCAGGGCGATCGTGAAAAATGTCTCGAAGCGGGCGCCTCTGACTACATTACTAAACCCGTTGATACAGAACAGCTTCTATCGCTGCTAAGGGTCTGGCTCTACCGTTAAACAAACGTATAGCAAGCGGCTTGGTTTAAGAAACGATCACTCCGACGTTAGCGCCGCTGACAGTTTTGATTTCGCACAATCTCGCCATACACTTTGACGGCTTTTACCTCTTCATTGCTTTCTTTGGCGTGTTCAACTGCAGCTTGATTAAGTTCTTGCTGTGACCCAGTAGACTCGGCGACCTGTGCGTGTTCATACGAGGCGATCGCATAGCGTTGCGTTTCTTTACCAGCAAGCTCAATAGATTTGCCTTGTGCTTCTGTCACTCGATCAACACTAGCTTCAATGATCTTGCCAAAGGCTTCTACCTTTTTGCCCTTTTCTTCAGACTTTTTAGCACAACTTTGTGCTGCTCTCGCTTGCTCTTTTGACACCTTATGCATCACGGTTTGATCCATCATGTTTGACTATCTCTACTCCAGCAAACCTTGGTAGCCTTAGTCACTACACTATGGTTAAGTCTGGGTTGAACCGTTTGCAGATCCAGACTCTATCCTTAGATAGTGCTGAGAGTAAACGTGCAACTGCTAGAGTCGATGGGATGATCTGTTGCTCTATCTCCCGCTATAGATTTAGGTTTAAACTCGCACCAGACTATAGCTTTAGAGCCAGTGTTTTTGATACCAGCTGATGGCTCTGTCCAACTCCAACCTAGAAGATATTGAGGTTCAGTTGCTTTTAGAAGGCGTGTACCGTTATTACGGTTTCGACTTTCGAAACTATGCACCATCATCAATGAAGCGTCGCATCCGTAAAGTTTTGGCGACGGAAGCACTATCCACTGTTTCGGCACTGCAAGAGCGACTATTGCATGATGCTAGTTGTCTGGAGCGGTTTCTGTTGGGATTAACGGTTAACGTGACATCAATGTTTCGTGACCCTAGTTTTTTTGTTGCTTTTAGGGAAACAGTTGTCCCACTTTTACGTACTTACCCCTTTATTCGCATTTGGCATGCGGGCTGCTCGACTGGGCAAGAAGTCTATTCGCTGGCAATTTTGCTGCAAGAAGAAGGGCTTTACCACCGCTGCCGCATTTACGCAACTGATACAAACGAGATGGTTTTACAGAAGGCGAAGCAGGGTATCTACCCGATCGATCTTATGCAGGAATACACGCAACTTTACCTAAAAGCAGGCGGCAAGCGATCGTTTTCGGAATACTACACGGCTGGCTATGGTAATGCAATCTTTCGCAACTCGTTAAAAGAAAACATCGTTTTTTCACCCCATAATCTGGCAACCGACAGTTCCTTTAATGAATTCAACGTCATCTTGTGCCGCAATGTTTTAATTTATTTCAACCGCACACTGCAACAACGGGTACATCAACTGTTTTACGATAGTCTTTGTTCGTTTGGGGTGCTGGGGCTAGGGCAGCGAGAATCACTGAAACTGACTGCGTATGAACAATGCTATGAAGAAATTGCGAAGGGAGAGCGGCTCTATCGGAGGCTCGACTGATGCACTTTAAACTGCTTGTTATAGGCACATCGTTAGGTGGCTTTTCAGCGCTCAAAGTGGTGCTTGGAGGGTTAATACCACCGTTCCCGCTGGCGATCGCCGTTGTACAGCATCGCCATAAAGAGTCTGGCAGTTTAATGAGTGGTTCGATGCAGCAATACACGAAGCTCTCAGTGCATGACGCAGAAGATAAAGACGAGTTGATGCCAGGACACGTCTATTTAGCTCCCGCAGATTATCACTTGCTGATTGAGCAGGACTACCTGGCGCTTTCTGTCGATGAACCTGTCTGCTTTGCGCGTCCGTCGATTGATGTCTTGTTTGAATCGGCAGCCGATGTCTATAGCGATCGTACCATCGGTGTTATCCTGACCGGGGCAAATCATGATGGTACTAAGGGACTGGCGCGCATTAAAGCTCGTGGTGGGCTGGCGATCGTTCAAGATCCGGCAACGGCTGAAACGAGAACGATGCCACAAGCGGCGATCGACATGACCAGGGTTGATGCCATTTTACCCCTCCCAGACATCGCGCCCTATTTAGTGAATTTGTTATGCCGTGCGAGGAGTTAATGCCATGTCGCCTCAAGTCAACATTCTTCTCGTTGATGATCATCCCGAAAATCTGCTGGCGCTAGAAGCGATTTTGGGCGACCTAGACGCAACCTTAGTGCGGGCAAACTCTGGTCAAGAAGCACTGCGGTGCCTACTCAACCAGGATTTTGCTGTCATTTTGCTGGATGTGCAAATGCCTGGTATGGATGGCTTTGAAACGGCAACGCTGATTCGTAGCCGGGAACGATCGCGCCAGACTCCCATCATTTTTCAGACTGCCTTTAGCACCAATGAACAGCTTATGTTCAAAGGCTATGCCTTAGGCGCAGTGGATTATCTGCTGAAGCCGATCGATGCCAGTATTTTGACCTCTAAAATCACCGTTTTCGTTGATTTGTTCCGAAAAACTGAAGCTGTGAAGCAGCAAGCCGCCCAACTCGCTGCTATCAATAATGAACTCAGCGAAAGTGAAGAGCGCTTTCGTTGTCTCAGCGCTTGTTCGCCTGCGGGCATTTTTCTCACTGATACGACTGGTGCCTGCACGTATACCAACCCACGCTTTCATGCGCTCGCCGACTGCAAGCTAGAGGAAACGTTGGGCAATCGCTGGTTTCAGCAGCTCCATCCAGACGATCGCGATCGTGTTTCTCACGAGTGGCAGTCTTACACCAGCGGGCAAGTGACGGAGTATGCCACTGAATATCGCTTCCAGCACCGTGATGGAACAGTTCGCTGGGTGTCTGCTCGTTCCTCACCATTGTTTTCTGACCTGTGCGAACTTACAGGCTATGTCGGGACGATCGAAGACCTGACTGAGCGAAAGCAGGCAGAAGAAGCTCGTGCCCAGGTGATTCAGGAGCAGATCGCACGGCGAGAAGCTGAGGCGGCAAACCGGATGAAAGACGATTTTTTAGCAGTACTGTCGCATGAATTACGCACGCCGCTGAACTCGATACTGGGCTGGTCGCGTTTACTGCGGGGTCGTCAGCTAGACGATGAGACGATCGTCCGTGCGTTAGAAACCATCGAACGTAACGCTCTGGCGCAAGCACAGCTTATCAATGACATTTTGGATGTCTCCCAGATTGTGCGTGGCAAACTGCGGCTGAAATGCCACGCGCTAAACCCACTTTTTATTGTAGAAGCGGCGATCGATTCGGTACGTCCACTGGCTGAGGTCAAAGCCGTTCAGCTTGAGTCAAAACTTGATGCAGACGTTGGGCAAGTTTGGGGCGACTCTGTACGCTTGCAGCAGGTCGTGTGGAATTTGCTGACCAATGCCATTAAATTCACGTCCGCCAACGATACGATTACGGTGCGATTGTCTACTGTGCCGCCATCGCTTACAGAAGGACAACAGCGCTCCGTCCAGATTCAAGTAAGCGACACAGGCATGGGCATCGAACCCACTTTTTTGCCGCACGTGTTCGATCGCTTCCGGCAAGCAGATAGCACCACCAGTCGTCCCCATAATGGTCTAGGTCTGGGGCTGGCGATCGTCCATTACCTGATCGAACAACACAAAGGTAGCGTACGGGCAGAAAGTCCGGGTGTTAATCAAGGAGCCACGTTCACTGTCACACTGCCGCTCTTAGACCCCACAACTGATGGCTCAATTATTGAACACAACGGCTATGTGAGCCAAGACACTAAGGTAGAGGCAAAGGAGTTAGAAGGAAATGGTGATAACGCCCCCAGCAATGCGATGCAGGCAATGCTAACAACGTTCCTTTATGCCGCCTCATAGCCAGAGCAAAAGCAAGTTGGCTTTAGGTTTGAACAGCAGGCAGACTGGAAGAAAGGCACATAATCACGACTAGCAATTTCGGCTAAGGATTGACCTCGACGCTTTCTAACGTTATTAGCTCCTGTGCCTATAGAAGCAACATTGCTTCCGACTCCTGATTACTTATGCATTAACCCCGTCAACACGATAACCGCTGTCTGCAAGTAGGGCATAGTCTACCTGACTAGGGGCATAGAGGCGATAGAGCCAGCCATACGACATGATCGATTCTACGCTGTCGGCAGGGTGAGAATAATCGTAGGTGCCTGTCACCGGGTTAGCGCCATCCTGGGATTGTAGTGCGACGTAGTTTCCACCATTGGCGGCTCTGGCATAGTTGCCCTTAAAAACAGCCGTCTGCGGTGTGGTGCGATCTTGCAAATTATAGCCAGTCCAGTTCAGCCCTACCAAACCCAGTACGTGCCCAAGCTCGTGCGTCACGACCTGATACAGTAGCCAGCCAGAGGGGTCATTGGCAGCCGAAAAGCTATTGGGATTGATCGCAATTTGTCCCACTCGTGGCATCACATCAGGGGAAGAAATCCAACCGCCAAACTCATAATCGGGTCCGCCAATCGCAGGTTCGTCACTACCACTGCTTTGATAAGGATTGACAAAAACCAGTAGATCATCAACGTAGCGTTTGCTGTTGAAGCTATAAGTGCGATCGCCAAAGCTTTCAAGTTTGCCGATCGTGCTGTCGAGTTGAAAATCAGTCCACTCATTTTCGATTCGCGTTGCCCAATCAGCAGCTGCTTTTTGAGCGATCGCCTGCTTTGCAGGAGTCCAAAAGCCAGAGGAGTCGTTGCGAAAATCCAAATCAATGTTGAAGTTATTGGGGTCAGGAGCATACGTGTTCGTCACGCGTCCCAATTCGTAGGCAGCGCTACCCGTAAAGCCACCGCTGAGAGCATAGCTCACTGTATTGCCTAACACTCGATCAACGCTAGAGTTATCGGCTTCAGCAAGGAACGAAACAGTTTGTGCGGTTCGCCAGTTTTGCGGCGTAAAGGTAAGGGTGTTTTGCGATCCGTTAGCGACCCTACCATCGGCATCCACCACTATGAAAGTACCCGTCGAAAACGTAAGAGTCACGTTTGCAGTGGGTGCTTGAGTTAGCTGAACTTTGAACGTCCCGACATCGCCTTCTTGTCCGCTAAAGGTGCGATCGCTAATTTTGACACGGCTTGGAGCGGCAAAGGTGTCCTGCAAGCCAATCTGCCAGTTTGTATCGCGAACAGACAGTATGGGTTGTGGTTCCTGGTTAGCAGCATACGTCAGGTTATTCAGCAGCCAAGCTTCATTCTCTCCGGAGGCAGCATTGTGCCACAGAAGATCGGTCTTACCATCACCATTGATATCCTCAGCACCCTGAACTTGCCAGCTCAAATCACTCTGTGATCGTAAAAAGGTTGTACTGGTGATCGTCGTACGATTCATTGTCCAGACAAAATTCTCGCCTGATAAGTAGTTGCGCCACAGAATATCTGACCGACCGTCTTGATTAAAGTCTGCGGCTGCCTGGATTCTAAGGTTATCCCCAATAACCGTGGGGAGAAATGTGGAGGTACGGAACGTAGCGCCATCTAGCGCCCAGACTGAATTTTCGCCTGTCGCGTAGTTGCGCCACAGAAGATCGGTCTTACCATCACCTGTGAAATCAGCCGTACCTTGAATTTGCCAGTTTAGATCTGCGACTGTGGGCAATAGAGGCAAACCTGAGCGCAGTGTTACACCATCCATCTCCCAAATCACATTCTGCCCAGTGGCGTAGTTGCGCCACACAATGTCCGTTTTGCCATCGCCTGTAAAATCACTTGCTCCTTGTATGCGCCAGTTAGGATCTTCAACAGGAGCCAAATAAGTGCTAGATAAGAGCGTCGTACCGTTCATGTACCAGACAGCATTTTGGCCCGTGACATAATTGCGCCAGAGCAGATCGGTCTTGCCGTCCCCGTCAAAATCAACATCAACCTTCGAGGGCACTGGTGATGCAGCAGCAGGAGCCGGAATCGCGGTTTGCGGCAACTCCAACTCAACAGTACTAGAGCCTGCAAGGCTAGAGCTATTGAAGTTTGATGTTTCCAGCCCACTAGCAACGCTCTCCAAACTTAGCGGTTGGTTAGTGGTTAGCGGTGCGGCTCCGTAATTCTGACTAAACGAAGGCTTTAAGCCGGACGTACTGCTGTCGCATTCGGCAAACATTTGGATAAAGCAGAAAATTATTGTTTCACTTTATACCGTTTTTACTTGTTAGTGTGCAATTTCGCCTAGATTGCAGCGCCATTTCTGCTCTAGCTTAAACATTCGGTAAAGTCGATCGAAAACGCTGTAAAGCATGCTACGCCTAACGATGGTCTATAGGCGGATCGGCAACGATGCCTGCAATCACAAGGCGGCTCCACTGAGTACAGCTTATTATGCCTGTATCATTTAGGTCATTATGCTATACCGAGTAAGAATACTCATGACTTCTCCAGGATTGGCACTTGGTAGCAGCGGACTCCACTCATGAACCTCGGCAAACCGCAGCCGATGGAGCGTCTGAATTGTACCAAGCACGCCTTGACGCGAACCGATGACCAAGATTCGTAGTGACTCACGATCGGATGTACGTTCAGGCGTTGCTTCCGTAGATGTTGTGTTGACTGGAGACTCAGAAGCTTTACTGGTAGGAACCTTACTGGTAGAAGCATTACTGGCAGAGACTAAAAAACTTTCAGGCATAGAGCGACCTCCAACGGTAGGTAAAGAACGTTGTATTAACCAACAGACATAAACTTTGAAGCTTCCTTTGAGCAAAGGCTTCGATTCATCTCTCATCCTTTATCCTTTTGCTCTAACTTTGCACCATAGATGAGGCAGCAAAGTTTGTAGGAGTAAACGGTAATTTACATTTACAACCGCTTTATTCGTAGCAGAGCACAAGCTGGCATTAAGACTAATTACAATCTACACGGTGGCGTATTAAAAGTCAAAAAGCTGACAGCAATCTGTGCGTAGTGCTTTGCAACTATAGTTTCAGCCGTAGAAATAGGTAGCAACTCCGAACGATCGCAGTGCCTGAATGGCTTAATTCCAATTTTTTCATCACTAACGGCTAACAGCCGATCGCCCACTCTTGTTTACTGACGGGCACCATCAGCGGTATCAGCCTGCAGCAAATAATTTTGTAAAAACAGCACCGTGGCGTAGAACTGGAAGTCGACATTCTTTTTCTTAGCAAAGCCGTGCCCTTCATCCTTTGCGACCAGCGACCAGACAGGTATATTGTTTTGACGTACGGTTGCGACAATCTGTGTCGCTTCGTTCAACGGTACGCGAGGATCGTTCTGACCATGAATGACAAAGAGCGGCTTTTTGATCTTTTCGGCGTTGTTAAGGGGCGAGATTTTGATCAGAAACTCACGCATTTTGGGGTCACGTTCATCGCCATATTCCACTCGTCGCAGATCTCGGCGATAACTTTCGGTGCGCTCTAAAAACGAAACGAAGTTGGAGATGCCAACGATGTCGATCGCCGCTCGAATGCGATCGCTGTAATGGGTGGCTACTGCCAGAGACATATAGCCACCGTAGCTGCCACCTGTTACTAAAATGCGATCGGCATCTAGAGTAGGCTGTGTGGCGATCCAGTCCAGCAGTGCCCCAATATCCTTGACCGAATCTTCACGCAAGTAGCCATTGTCTAGCTTCAAAAAGGTTTTGCCATAGCCAGACGAACCGCGCACATTGGGAAAAAGCAGCGCAACGCCCAGTTCATTGAGATAAAAGTTGTTACGCCCCAAGAAGCCCGGACGGTATTGTCCTTCGGGTCCGCCGTGAATGTTAATGACGACAGGGCGCTTGCCAGTAAAGCGAGCCGACGGGCGGTACAGAAAGCCAGAAATAGTCTTGTTATCAAAGCTTTGCCAGCGCACTAACTCTGGTTCCGAGAATGTGGCAGTGTTTAGCCCACCCGTTTCGCTTTCAGTCCAGCGTTCTACTGTGTTAGTTGCCACGTTTAACGAGTAAACATCAGCCGTCGATCGTGCCGAAATCAGCGTTAAGCCTAAATCCTGATTGTTGGGATGCCAGGAAAGGCTGGTGATCGCGCCCAGCGGCAAGGTTGGCAAAGGCAGTGTTTTTTGGGTTGCCGTCTCCAGCAGGTGCAGCACGCTGGCTCCATCTTCGTTAGTAACAAACGCAAGCCGTTTACCATCATGGGACAAGTCAAAGTCTTCTACATCCCACGGAATCTGGCTGGTCAGGTCGGTATAGCGGTTGCTGGCAAGATCAAGGTAGGCAAGACGCTGAAATTCTGAGCCGCGATCGCTAATCACATATAGCCCTTTGCCATCTTTGCTAAAAACGCCGCCACCATAAGCGACAGGTTCCTGCCCTTGCACAGTGAGCGGTTTCTTTGCGCCAGTGGTTGTATCGAACAGCCAAAGGTTGCTTTTGTTGATTGACAGAAACTCCAGCACTAAAAGCTGGCGATCGTCCGGCGACCAATCCAGCGGATACCAGCCGCCACCTGTCACTTCCGCTAGCAGACGATTAGACGGTGGCGTTTGCGGATCAATAATGTACAGGTCAGTGTCGGCACCATTACGGCGGGTAGACGTATATGCCATGCGATCGCCCGCTTGTGACCACACGCCACGACTATTTTTAGACCTGCCATCTGTGAGCAGCGTTACGTCTCCTGTGGCAATGTCATAGCGGTAATTTTGGTTAAACTCATTGCCGCCAACATCACGGCTAAACACGAAGTAGTTACCCTCTGTGGGCTGGTAGGTGGCGCCAAACGGTGCCTCAGCAAAGAACGTCAACTGCTTGCGTGCGCCTAGGGGAAACTGCACAGAATGGATCTGGGGAACATCACCAAAACGCGTGCTGATCAGCATGGCTCGCTTGGTAGGATGCCAGCTTGAAAGCCCAGCCGACCGAAACTCAGTGTAGCGGTTGACTGTTTCCACTAGCGCTGATGGAATCGCAGGAATACCCTCTGTAACCAAGTTTTCGTTTGGGGCAACGGTCGCTGCTTGAGCAAGGGGCATCGGCATCAGGCTGAAAACAGCTACCAGAATTACGGCAAAAAGCGATCGAACCAGTTGCATCAGACGGTCTCACCAAACGTTAAGCAGTTAGATAACAGTGACCGCACCTCAAGGCAAGCAGCGCTGAAGTCACGTTCTGAACAAAAACTCTGAACGAGCGATCGCACGACGGTTCTCAACCACTCTACACCCTGCAACATTTCGTTGGGCGCTCACGTTAAAGCCCCATGTCCACCGCCGAACCGAATGCCTGTACTGACGGACAGCTTAAACCCAGTTGACACCGCGTAGCCATTTCCATACGCCTGTACCACGCCTCACTAATACGCCCTGACTCTGTTCTTTAGCGATCGCCATCAGTTCGGCAGTTGTAAAGCTGTAGCCCAGTTGCTCTGTGATCTTCAAAAAATCATCTGGGTTTGTCACCCCTTCAAACCGATCACGTAACGTTTCATCAGACGCAACTGCCTCAAGAAACCGATTTGCACTTTCCGTAGACATGACCCAAGTCTCCTTCCGCTATGGCACCGCGAACCAATTTCGCGATGATGCTTACCGTTAATATTGCCCTCATTTTCGCTCACATTAGCGCGTACGACTAGGAAAGAAGTCAACACACAGTGAGTTGGGGCAGTAGGATGAAAAGCCGTGCGTAACTGTATGCTGATGGTCAGGCAAGTCTACACCGCTATAGCTTCTCTGCAAAGGTTATGGGAATAGTCATGCTAAATTCTGTACCTTCATTAGGCGTTGAGTCATAGCTAAGATGACCATTGTGCTTCTGCACAACAATTTGATAGCTGGTAGCAAGCCCTAAGCCAGTGCCTTGACCAACAGGTTTGGTTGTAAAAAAAGGTTCAAATAAGCGCGCCTTAGCTGACTCTGGAATACCAATGCCATTGTCTTGAATGCGGAGTGTAACAGTCTGTGCGTGACTTAACTCTGTACGAATCCAAATAGTGGGCGTTTGGTCAAGCCTTTGATTCGACGCTGTAGGGGAGCCAAATTTTTGCTCTAGTGCATCGATCGCATTGTTCAGTAGGTTCAAAAAGACCTGATTCAGTTCACCCACATAGCAAGTTACGAGGGGAATCTCGTTATAAACCCGCTTGACTTCGATCGCAGGCATACCTGCTTTGCCAGCCAGCCGATGCCCTAATAACAGTACGGTACTATCTAACCCTTCATGAAGATCAATTGCCTTAATATCCGATTCGCCTAAACGAGAAAAAATTCGCAGTGCTAAGACAATCGAGCTAACCCGTTTTGCCCCTGCCCGCATCGATCGAATAATGTTTTGCAGATCGGCAGCAACAAAATCTAGATCAGTTTCTTCCAAAAGAGTTTGTACTGCTGGCGATGGCTCTGGATACTCCTGCTGGTAAAGGTTAATGAGCTGAAGCAGCCTCTCTATGTGTTCATGAGCCGGATTGAGATTGCCGACAATAAAGCCAATGGGATTATTCAACTCATGGCAAACACCAGCTACTAACTGCTCCAGACCAAGCATCTTCTCTTTACGAATAAGTTGAGCCTGCATCTGCTTCAAATCAAGCAGTGCTTGTTGAACCTGGCTGTTCTTTATCTGTAGCTGTGATTGCAGTTCTTGAATCTTGAGATGGGTCTGAATGCGTACCAAAACATCTTCAAACTGAAATGGTTTAGTAATGAAGTCGATCGCCCCAACCTGGAACGCTTTGACTTTATCAGTCACCTCATCCAAAGCACTTAAGAAGATGACAGGCACCATTGCTGTTTTTTCATCAGCTTTAAGCTGCTTACAAACTTCAAACCCGTCCAGATCGGGCATATTAACATCTAGCAAAATTAAATTTGGAGGAGCAGCTTGGGCAGCCGTAAGCGCCATTTTACCGTTAAGAGCTTTACGAACCTGATAGCCCTGCTGTATCAACATCGCGGCAAGAAAACGAATATTTTCTGCGGTGTCATCAACAACGAGAATATCAGCAGTTTTTGAGGTAGCTTGACTAAGATTAAATTGCATGACGCTGCTCTTTCGTTGCAAGGATGCTCGTTAACATTCGTTTTAAAAGATGCTTTTGCCTAATCAGCGTTGGCATCTAAAAGGATAACGTTTTCGTTTACGAGCGTTGTCTAAAGAAATGATTTGATCACGCCTTTTAACCCAGTGTCTAGATAGCTTAATAGCGAAGCCTTACTAAAGGCTTGTCACAAAACCTTGTTTAAGCAACCTCTGCAAAGGTTAGGCTAAATCGCCAGTGCCGATTGCATCAGCCAGAGCAATAAGTGTCAAAATTTGATCAAACTGAAAATTTTCAGCTAGCTGAATGAGCGATTCTTTTAAGGCTACTTGTGACGCTGGCATTTGCTCTAGAAGCTCAAACATACGCGAGTCACTGCCTTCTAATGCTGCACGCTTTAACTGTACTCTCCATGTTTCTGGCAACGTTGCCAGAACCGTCTTCAAACTATTAGCTTTAGACGCATTAGTTTGTGCTAGATGTTCAGGTTTCAGGGGTGTACATGGCTCACGCTGGAGTGTTGCTTGATCGCGATCGGCTGCTTCATGCTGATACTGTATGCCCAAATGTTGACTAATTTTGCTAAAGAGAAGATGCCGTTGAAAGGGTTTGCTAATAAAGTCATCACAACCAGCTCCTAAAAACGCCTGCCGCTGTTCTTCAAAGGCGCTAGCAGTCAGCGCAATAATCACCGTTTGGTCGATCTGAGCATCGGCTTTAATGCGTCGTGTTGCTTCAACCCCATCCATCACCGGCATGCGCCAATCCATAAAAATTAGATGCGGTTGCCACTGCTTGCAAAGCTCGATCGCCTCCTGCCCATTATCAGCCCACTTCAATTCAAAGCCTGGTATGTGCAGCATTTCTGAGAGCAAATAGCGGTTTGTGACATTATCTTCAGCAATCAGAAGACGATAGGTTGGTTGACCAGCAGCGACCCCAACGATCGTTTCAAGCGGCGGCGAGACTGGAGTAGCAATTGCATCGACATAATTGATTGGAATTGCAAACGCAAACGTACTGCCCTGGTTCAGTTCGCTAGTGACAGTGATTTCGCCACCCATTAAGTGCGCAAATTTTTGGCTGATTGCCAATCCTAAACCAGTGCCCTCCGAGGCAGATAAACCGGCTCTCGTTTGTTCAAAGGGTTTGAAGAGCTTTTGCTGCTCGTTGGGTGCAATGCCTGGGCCTGTATCCTGAACTTCAAAGTGCAGCAGCATTGCTTGTGCTTCAGGCGAGGCGATCGCACCAGGGAGGCTGTTGGTCGTCTGCTGTTCATCGCTACCGTAAATCCTGAGCGTGACACTACCCTGCTGGGCAAATTTAATGCTGTTGCCTAACAGATTAAGCAATACCTGTTGCAGTTTACCTTCATCAGCAATTACATCTTGGGGCACAGTATCTGAGCAAGCAAAGATAAGCTGTAAACCTTTGGATTCGGCTCGTAGTCGCAGCATATCCTCTAGATTGTGCAAGAGGTGGTGCAGGTTGAAGCGATTGACATCCAGAGCAGTCCGTCCCGCTTCAATTTTGGACATTTCTAACACATCATTAATCAGCTTCAACAGGTGAGCACCGCTGCGGTTGATAATGCGGACGTGTTCCTGCTGCGTCTGGGTTAGCGACGAGTCGCATGCCATCAGTTGAGTAAAGCCCAATACAGCGTTAAGGGGTGTGCGTAGCTCATGGCTCATATTTGCCAGGAATTCGCTCTTAGCGCGGCTAGCAGCATCGGCAGTTTCTTTCGCCTGTCTCAGTGCAGCTGACTGTTGCTGCGTTTGAGCAAACAGTTCGGCTTGTTGCACTGCTACCCCAAGCTGGCTGCTGATTTGAGAAACAACCCGAATTTCTGCATCTTGCCACTGGCGGGGAGCAGTGTTTTGATAGGTTGCTAGAAGTCCCCAAAGCTGGCTGCCGCAAAAAATCGGCACGATGACATAGGCACGCGCTTGCAGCGTTTCGAGCAGTTCCAGGTAGCATGGGTCAAAGCCAGCTGCGTAAACGTCAGGCACAGAGCAATAACCAGTCTTCTGACGGAAGCGCCCGCCTTCGTTTCCTTGCAGGTACGTGTCTTGAATCAAGCTTTCGGTGCCATTGAGCCGTTTGACAACGCAGTTTGGCTGATCAATAGCAATCTTTGCTAACTCTGGATCGTCTATGCGAAACGGCACGATCGCTTTCCAATCTGCTGCCACCGATTCCGCAACAACATTGCCGCTCCAGTCTGAGTTAAAGCGATAAATGAGGGCACGATCGCACCGCACTGCTTGCCGCAATTCCACTGTCGTAGTGCTAAAAACATCGTCCAGATCTAAACTCTGGCGCATCCGCAGGATGATGCGAGTGGTGACACGTTCCCGTTCTGCCATCCGCTGCAACTCTGCTTCTGCTGCAATGCGTTCCTGAATTTCAGCTTCCAGTGCTGTGTTGATGTCAAGGAGTTCAGTCGTGCGTTCTTCTACGCGAAATTCTAGCGCTTCATAGGCTTCTTTACGGGCTTGCTCTAGCCACTGGCGCTCAAGTTCAGCCGCCGCACGGGCAGCAAACACTTTAAAGAGGGCATTTTTACTTTCGTCTTCTGCTAGAGGCTTGGTGTGCAGCAAACACAAATTACCAATAACACGACCCGATGTACCCAGTAAGGGCATCCCCAAATAGCTCTCTGCCTGCATCGCTTTGACGATAGCTGAGTTGGGAAAACGCTGCTGCAAATTATCTGGGTAATGACAGAGTTGAGCACCTTGCACAACAACACTGCAGGGGTTACCTGCCATAGTCAAGGTGCAATGCTCTCCAATTGGTTGATCAGTCCATGCAGCCAGAACTCTAAGCTGTTCAGGCGGCTCGCCTAGTGCTTCGGAGATGATCACGTGAGGTACATCCAGCGCGATCGCCAAATGCTTGACCAGTGCGGGAAAAAAGTCTTTACCCGTAGCAGAAGCAGTGCCAGTCACAATATTCCGCAGCACTTCTTCTGCCCGGTGCCGTTCCAGGATTTCAACCTGTAGTTCTTGGTTCAATGCTTCAAGGGCGTCGGGTGTTTTAAGCGCGAGAAATTGGGGTAGCAGGTTCACAAGCTGCAATGCGGTGTAGCAAGAGACTAAAGCTGTCAGCGCCCGCACGCCGCCCGTTAACCAATAAGCAGGATGCCACAGTGTCCAAATATCAAGCAAGTGTCCGGTGCCGCAAAGCACAATGAAGACACCAAACATGGCAAAGACAAAGGAGAAGGGGATGTCTTTCCGCTTGTTGATAAAGTAAACAAGCATTATTGGGATGGAGAAGTAGGCGATCGCAATGAGCGCATCACTCACCACATGCAACCCAACCAGCGATGTTTGCCAGAGGTAGCATTGCCCATGAGGCATATAACCATCAGGCGAAAGCAAATTTTTGAGAAATTCCAGCATTGTTTCTACAGCGTTCTTACAGCCACAACCTGTCCCCGATCGCAAATGGTAGCCAAACCTGAGCACCCATCAAGAAAATAATTCGGTTGAGTTCACATCGCGATCCATTCGCTAAAGCGTTGGAATCTGCTTTAGAAGTGTTATAGGCTACACAGCACGGAGTATCAGGCAGCACATAGGATGAACTACCTATGGTATGTAGTTAAAGAGCGCCAGCATAATGAAGCCCCTGTGTAGAACTGCCAGAGCGTCTATCTTGCAGAAATTTTCAAAGGCGTAGTCCTTATAAGACCAACCCTGTTGCTGCCGAAGACTGTACCTAGCAAGCTCAGAGATACTTGTATCGCTACAAGCGCCTCAAAGAAACGCTAAATATGCAGATTGCTAATCTCTATTGTGCCCATCTCTTCGTAAGAATGCTTGGTTTTACAGGCTTGATCCGATTCTTTAAAGAATTGAATCGTAATAGTTTCGGGCAAAATACTGAGTCGTATCAATGATCCCGAGCTAGCTGGGCACACTAGAAAGTGAAGTAGGTTTTCGCTCGCGTTTGCCTGCTTGTTCATTTAGCGTTGGGACGCCTGGCTGCGCTATGTCTGCACAAAAAATTCAGCTCGAAGCGCTTCAAAAAATTCGGCAGCATATGCAGCACGGATTCGCACTGCCCACCTCAGAAAATCAACCACGATCGTGGTCTTCATCTAGCAACGAGGCAGAACTCCCAGAACCAGATTCCCTTAGCGATCTAGGCGATCTGTTTACGTTTGGGGGCTCGATGGCAGAGCCGACGCATGCGCCAAATAGCCGTGGCGAATGGTTTATCAGCACTGCAAACCCTGGTGCAGTACTCATGAAGCTGCCAGGACTGACGTTAAAGCCAGCGGTGCGACTCGTCGGCTATTTACATCGGCAGCCAGAAGCAGGCATTGGAGTCATTTGGGCGGTGCCAGAGCCGTTAAGCACCACTGCCCACCTGGAAAAAGCGCTAGCAGCCAGCAGCGATCGTGCCCATCCTCCCCGACCCGAAGGCGCGTTCGCTAACCTGATGGAAGCTGTACAGGGCGATCGGACTCCAGCATCCTTTATCATTGCCTCGCTTCTACAGCGCGAATTGAGAGAATTTGGGCGATTGGGCAAAGCCTGCAATTGGTCACACCATCGCCTCATCAGCGCCCCACCTGCTCAGATGCAGTGGCAGTGGCAGGTAGAGCCGCCCAAAGACCTATCGCCTAAAGTACGGGTCTTTCCTGATGGCAGAGCCGTGATCGAGTTTTTTAGCTGCCGTGTTGTACCGCCCATTACGCTCTTTCAGCACCTTGATCAGTATCCCAGTACCCATTATGGGGCGGCGGTTTCAGACCGAGCGATCGCTGTAGCGAAGCGAGCCTAACAAGGTGGTATAAGTGCCGTACAGCAGTTTTGCACTCGCCTTAGTTACTGATTGGGGTGAATTTCTTGACAAGCGCAGCCGTTTCTTCGGGTTTTCCAGAAGAGGGAAACAAGAGCACACTCTTAATTTTGGTGTTATTAACCAGTTCCTTCAAACGATATAACTGCTGATCTGAAATAGCGACTCCCGCATATTGCTTGGCATAATCCAGTTCCTGGTTGAAATTGGCATCATTGTACGTTTGAATAAAAACGCGATCGACATTCCAATTTTGCCAATCAGCCGCAAAATAACGCTTGCCCCAATAGGGGTTGTGATGGCAAAGATCAAAGCTAACAGAGGGGTTAGCTTTCTTCATCTCAGCTCTCATCTGTCGCACAAACTTAGTCAAGCGGTCAGTGCGATCGACCTTGCCGGGTAAGCCAGCATGGTAGCCCAGGTAGTCATCCCACTGCACAGCATCAATAGTTGGGTACTTTTGGACAAACTCTACTGCTATCTTTCTGAAGAAATTAGCAACTTCTGGAATTTCCATGTCCAGCACATAATGATCAATGCCAGCGTAGGTTTTATCAACGCCAGGCACAAGCCATCGTTTAGAGATTGCCAGGTCAAAGATCGGACTATTTTTATCGATCTTAATGCCCTTCTCAAAATAGGCATGTACTTGCATACCCTGCTTGTGAGCCTCATCAATCAGCCAGTTTAACCACTGATCTTGAAATTGATTAGGGCAACTTTTGTAGCCCAATATCTGCTGCATAACATCGCTGTTATACATTGTGCAGCCGTTACCCCATACTCCATGAATAATTGTATTAATGCCTTGATCGCGATAATAACGCACTCGCTCACGGATCATTTTTTCACTAGCATTATTAGTAGCTTGATAGCGGCTTAAGTAGATACCTCTAATTGCTTTTCTCTCCCAAAGAGTTTGAGGTGATGATCTTTTTTTGAGAGTTGCTGATACTGGTGAAGCTTGTGGCTTAGTCAGTCTAACAGCAGGGATTTTAGAGGGGGGAGCGTTGGTAACTGCTACAGGCTGACGGGGCGCTGGAGCTAATACAGGAGCAATAGGTGGTTGGGTAGTAGTAGCTGGCTCTTGAGCAGCAGTCAAAAATTGATTGAGCTTTGAGCGATCGATCTGTGTGAAGCCCCAATAGCCAATGCCTAACACAACTAGGATGAATGAGATTGGAATACTTGAACATCCACATCCACTATTTTCTTTTTTAGATGGCATAGCAATGCTAATAAAGGTTCAACAAGTAAAAGAACTAACTTTTACGCGATCGAGACAAACTATAGTCACTGTTGCGAGGTAGCAGAAGGAATCACTTAGGGCTTAGGTGCTACATTAAGCTACTTCATTCCATCACGCAGTTCCGCATTGCGTTCACTTGGTTTACCTTTATTTTTCCCAAGTTGCTCTGCTTGCTATGCAGTTGTTGCCTTAAATTTGGGAGAGCCTCACAAGGCTGCTAAGAAGCAACAGCGTTAGCGACCAATTGCCCCACCCAGTACAGATTAGGTGGGGATTATGCAAACAAATTGAGTGGTCAAGCTATCTAGCCATTAAAGACTTCATGATGAATGCTATAAGTACGATCGCTCTAGCTTTACGGTTAAGCAAGGGCATCCTTCAATCCAGAAGTGTCAATCAGTTACCGTTTCTTTAATCTTCTGGCTGCTCATGCTCGATCACAAACACATTGGAGTAGAGATTCGCTACAATCTGCTTTCCTTGCTGCGTTAGAGACAGGTAGTAGAGTGCATCTTTGATGTACGGAAACACACCATGCCAATAAAACTTGGGATAGTTTTTGCGGAGATCGCCGGGATGCCGATAGCCGAGAGCTTTATTAACACCCGTTTCTTCAAATTCGTAGAACAGTGCGCCGATTTTCTTTAAGTAGCGAGGATCGCTAAGTTGCCCAATCAGGTCAGAGGCGCGAATTAAGCCAGGATAGTTAATGGTGTCTTGATGATCTTCGGCAGCAGGAACAGGAAAGCGAGTTAGTTCGATATTGCGCTTGACCAGTTCGGCATCAATAAGTTTATGTCCGCCAAAGCGCTCTTCGATAAACAGCTTGGCACGATCGACGTGATACGGTGTCAAGCCTGCATCCGAGGAGCCAGGTGGCAGATTCACCATACTGTCGTCTTTGCCCGTTGCATACCTCCCTTCGCAATCTTGGCGGCAAACGCCCTTCACGTAGCCGATATCATGGCAAACGAGCGAAATGATGAAGTGCAGCCAGTCTTCGCAGGAAACACCACCCATGCGAATGTGCCTGCCGCGCAAAATCTCCTGCCCGACCAGCGTTACTAAAATGGAATGCTCAACGTTGTGGTACAGAGCATCACTGTTGGCAATATTTTCCATCGCCATCGAGCCAACCCAACCAATGATGTCTTCATAGTCAGACTTCCAGCCTCCGTAAGTGCGGCGATAACCTTCCTTGAGTTTCTTAACGAAGTCTTCGATGAGAAGTTCAGTAGCGTTGAACATACTAGCAACTTGCTTGAGTTAAAGGCGTTGGGGAAAAGATACAGCAAGCAATAGCCAGCATAGTTAGGACGAGTAGGGCGTTGCCTCCACACGCTGCTCCTAATGCCCTAACCTTTTTGGCGATAGCTATCGATAGACGCGAGGAACTCTAGAAACTTTTATACAGGATGACGTGGCAGATGCTGAACATTCAACTAAACTCAGTGAGCTTCTTCATGTATAACAACTCAGACTGATTAATGGACTAAGCTCCTACAATCGCCAACAAAAGACATGAGCTTGAATACAGCGATCGCGCAGCTTCTAGCAACAAAAATTGACAGTTAGACAAGTGGCACCTAAATCAGCGGCGATCAACCCTGTAACTTCTAACCTGAGAGTAATGCGAGACCCGGACAAACTGAACGAGTGTTGGTGGCTGGCAGCAATTTGGTTGAGTTATTTGGGTGAGGTTTGTCAATGGACTCATATCTGCCTGTATCCTGGTCATCAGTTACGGCAATGATCCCTCAAGCATTGGTGTCAGTAAAAGACCTATCCAACCACGATCTAGTTCTGCGCTGTCAGGCTGATCATCGTCCCGATAAAGCGGCGTTCGCTGAATTGTTGCGACGCTACCAGTCTCACGTTGAAAAAGTGCTTTACCACCTCGCACCCGATTGGCAAGATCGGGCAGATTTGGTGCAGGAAGTTTGGATTCGAGTGTACCGTAACATTCGGCGGCTCAATGAACCGGGCAAGTTTCAAGGCTGGTTGAGCCGCATTGCTACCAATTTGTTTTATGACGAACTGCGGAAGCGCAAACGTCATGCCACCCCCTTATCCCTAGATGCGCCCATCACCTTTAGCGATGGCGAAATGGATTGGGAAATTGCGGCTGATACGCCAGAGCCAGACGAAGAATTGAGTCGGCAAGAATTTTATGGGCAATTGCAAGCGGCGATCGCTGATTTGCCAGAGGTCTTCCGCACGACGATCGTTCTCCGCGAAATCCAGGGCATGAGCTACGAAGAAATTGCCGAAATCACTAAAGCGTCTCTGGGCACCGTCAAGTCTAGGATCGCTCGTGCCCGTCAGCGCTTACAGCTTCAGTTACAACCCTATTTAGACGAGTAAGTATTCAGTTACAACCCTAGTTCGCTGGGTCTTGTTTAGCATTGCTTCCCTACCATTGCAGGTCATGCACGACTGTTAGTAAGGCTCGATCAAGTTCGTCATCAAGGCTGAGAACACCCTCTAGTTCGTTGGGTTCGACCCATTGCCATGTGTCGTATTCATCCGATCGCAACTTAACCTGCTCTTTCTCCTCTAACGTCAGTTCGATTTGATATGTGATATTCACGCTATGAGAGCCGTGATATTGAGGGGGCTGATGGCGAACCGCGAAACAAGTAGAATAAACGCCAACACACTGAAAGCGGGTAGCCTCTAAATTTTCCAGGTTAGCTTCTTGCCATGCTTTTCTGACAGCTGTAGCTTTTGGTTCTTCGCCTGCTGCCATTCTGCCACCCACAATCCACCAGGACGATCGCGGCTTGGCATTTCGCTTTGCCAGCAGCAGTTGGTTCTGGTAAGTGAAAACTAGATCCACACAGGTAAACACCAAAAAGTCGAGTGCCGTACTGTAAGCGGCTTCTGGCATCCGATCGTCAGGAGCCACAGGATTAAGCCGTCCCGCTTCCTGGAAGTGTAGAATATCGCGCATGACTGTGTTTAGAGGCGTGTAAAGAACTCCTCTACTGTGTCATAAGGAACTGCGTTATAAAGAGCGGTTCCCGTTCGTGTCATTGCCAGAAGTGGGGCGGGGTAGCTTGGTAAGTGGTTGGGCTTTGGCAGCACTTAGTTGCTCATCTGCGATCGCATACCAGACTTGCCCAAACGTGCGCGGATTCAGCGCCTTACCCTTTTGATCAGGAAACAGTTGCCAAAAGCGACCATCTGCCAGTGCATCCAACCGTGGGCTCTTTTTAGCACCCGTTTCGCCTAACGTTGCCAGCCATTGATCATAGTCTCTACGGCGATAGCTACCGAGTTTCTGACGCGATTCCGGCTTGAGGGTTGACAGTTTGTCCATGATGCTGCTGGCGATCGCGTTCCATTCTGTGCGTAGCTTGGCTTGTTCTGAATTGCCGAGGCTCTGTGATCGCAGTTGGGGATACTTAGCGTAAAACGCCTCATCCACCAGGTTTGTGAAGAACTGAAAGTCAATGTTGAGCTGACGACGGCGATCGCGCAAGGCGTCCTCTGAAACAGCTTTAGCGCTAGGAGATGGGCTTGGCGAGGCAGCAGGCTCATTCGGCGAAGCAGCAGGACTCACTGCCACTGGTGACGGTGAAGCCGCAGATTTGGCAGTGGGCTGTTTATGCGGCAAGAACCGCCAGGCGATCGCAGCGAGCAGCAGCACCAAACCCACCACCATCGCGGTAGAAGCACGTGGATCACCGTTGCCCTTCCGCTTGGGACGTAAACGCTTTTTGGGTAAGCGAGCGGGGAAGGGTTGTAAGGCATCGCTCGCTTCAGTTGCTTCGGGCGTGCTCTTTGTAGGTAAATGAGTGGGGAAGGGTTGTAAGGCATCGCTTGCCTCAGTTGCTTCGGGCGTGTTTATTGGTGCGGCATCAACAACAGCGGTTGCCAGCAATGGCTCTAAGATATGTGACACCTGTGCGGCTGAAGCAAGCCGTTTTTTGGGCTGGGGATGCAGCATCTGGCGCAGCAACCGCGTTAAGGTTGGGTTTACTGCCACCAGTGGTTCCCAGTCAAGCTGCTGAGTCTGGCTGTTATAGAGTGCTTGTGGCATTTTGCCTGTCAAGAGGGCGATCGCGGTGACTGCTAAAGCATACAAATCACTAGTAGGGTCAGCCTTGCCGTGAAGTTGCTCTGGTGGCACAAAGCCCCATTTTCCTAAGGTCTCGTTGTGATCAAGGGGATGAAGCTGCAACTGCGTGACTAGTTCTCGCACCAGCCCAAAGTTAATCACGATTGGCAACTGGTCTTGCTGCCGCAAAATTAGCGTATCGAGCGACAGGTTGCGATGCACCACTCCGCGATTATGCAGATAGGTCAGCACTGGCAACACTTTGAGTAAAAACTGAATGACTTCTGCTTCGGAAAAACATTGCCCCTGTGCTTGGCGCTCGCTCAACAGCACGCCGTAGCTTTTGCCTTCCACATAATCCCGTATCCAGTAGAGCCGCCCATCTTGGGCAAACATCATGCGGAGGCGGGGCAACTGCGGGTGCTGAAGCTCATACAACCCTGACACTTCTTGATGAAAACGCTGCCGCAAGCTTTCTACCACCGCAGGATCTTGCTGCACTGGCGTAAATTCTTTAACGACACAAAGTTCGTTCAGCCGCTTTTGGTCGCGTGCCAGGTAGGTTTGACCAAATTTACCTTGGCCCGCTGCACCAATGAGACAGTAACGGTTTTGAAGCAGAGTTCCAGGAGCGATCGGAGGGCGCATGGCAGTGTTGGCTTAACGTGGGCGATCGACAAAACGGGCAACAGCTAAAAAGGTGCTAAAGCTAGCTTTCGGACGGAGGTAATGCACTTTTTTTTGCTGCAAACAACCACAGGCAAGGCGCTTAAACAGCAAAACCTGGAGCCGTTGCGGTCTAGATGTTAGCCCATCTCATGCCCAACGCTCACAACTCAACTGTCAAATTTAATCACTTGAGGGTTGACAGAATTATAGGACATCTGTACTAAAATCGTGCCATATTTGTAAGCAATTGTCGCGTAACGCTTGAAGAAAAGTTGCAGGAATGGTGGAAACCATAATGCCCTTACGGCATGGCTTCAGCGATCGCGCCTTACCATTGGCACACCCGTCACCATCTAGTGCTAGAGGAGGGGCGATCGTTTGCGAAAGCAACCTTAATATGGCTGTAGCGAATGTTAAGCAGTTTAACAAGTAAGCAGTTTAACAAGGCTACTTGGCAGTAAGCCTGAAGCATTGAACACATCAACATTAGTTGATCGGCGACGGTCTTTGCGTCCTTCAAAAGCATTACAGAGTCAAGCGGTGAACCCTTCTCTTCCATTACGCTGGATTCGCCCTGAGCAGAACTCTCCATGCTCTACTCCACTGCCACTCGCCATTCGTACAGTTTGTAATGCACGCAGCCATTCTGCACAAGCGGATCTTGCGCTACGATCGCGGCGGCTTCATCCATCGAAGCGGCTTGAAAGAGAAGCATACCGCCGCCATAGCAACCCCAATAGCCCGATTTTGCCTGGTGTCCTTTGGCAATTAAACCGCGCACGAAGGCTTTGTGAGCCGGAACATATTGGTCGAATAGGGGCTTATCGACGATTCCTTCTTCAATCTTGACGAACCACGGCATGACAAGGTGTTCCTTTGAGTCAAACAAACGATCGTTTTTTTGTTGCGTTGTTACCATCACAGGCGATTCAGGACTACGCCAATGAGGTGAAGCAGGTTTTTGTCGATCGCTACAACAGTCGCGCAGCGCTAAAATCACCACCCCACATCACGTTACAGCCGCCTTTTGAATGGAGGACGGCAACGCATTCTGACCTGAGCGCAACCTTAAACGAGTTTGCTGCTCAATTTGCGCCAATACCCATTATGCTGTCGGGTTTTGGGGCATTTGCACCGCGCGTGATTTATATCAATGTTATCAAGTCAGCGGCGCTGCTGACCCTACAGACTGCGTTAATGCATCGTTTGGAAGAGTCTCTAGGGATTGTCAATTTGAGTGCAAAAACGCGATCGTATGCGCCGCACATGACCGTTGGTTTCCGCGATTTGACACCAGAAAATTTTCGGGCGGCTTGGGCAGAGTTTCAGTCGCGCCCCCTGGAGCTTGAGTTTACGGCCACTCATCTAACCTTGTTAAGGCATGATGGGCATCAGTGGAGCGTTGACACAAAATTTGCGTTTTTAGCAAGTTAACGGCTCTAGCGTTTAACTATTAGCGTTCAGCTATCAGCGGTCAGCTATTAATTCGTGCGTATGTCCTTAAGTGTCAATCGCTCGATTGGCAAATAGCCCTCGATTAACAAATCTGACCCGATCGATCGCCATTGCAGTTGTTCCAGTAACAGTGCCTCTGTCATTGTTGTGAAACCCAAATCGCTGACTGGAGAGGGTGCCGTGCTGCCGCCGATGATTTTGGGGGCGACGAAGGCAAGGACTTTTTGGATCGCACCATCCGCGATCGCTCGTGCTGCCAGCGTACCGCCACATTCCCACAAGACGCTGAGGCAACCGCGATCGTACAAATGTGCCATTACTGCGGCAGGCGTTAAGGAGGTGCTTTCAATCACTTCCACGCCCTGTTGTCTGAGGACTTTTTGCACATCTGGTTTTGCTGTTGCTTCAGTGAAAACTAACGTGGGGGCGATTGCTGTTTGCCAAAGTTGGGCATCGAGGGGCAGATCGAGCGATCGACTCATCACGACTCGTAAGGGCGTGGTTGCTTGACGGCTCGTAAGGAGAGGATTGTCGCGCCGAACGGTGTTGCCACCCACAATAACAGCGTCGCAAGTGGCTCGTAGCTGATGGACTTCAGCACGAGCGGCGGCACCTGTCACCCAGGCACTATGCCCGGTAGTGGTGGCGATCTTGCCATCTAACGTCATAGCGTACTTCAAAATGCCAAACGGACGCTGGTGCACGATACGATGCACAAACGCTTCGTTCAGCTTGCGACAGTCTGCTTCTTCGATGCCAACCGTAACTTCGATGCCTGCCTGCCGAAGCCTGGCAATCCCACCTCCCGACACTCTGGGATCGGGATCGACCATGCCAACCACAACGCGCTGCACGCCTGCCGCAACGATCGCCTCGGAACAAGGTGGCGTGCGTCCATAGTGGTTACACGGCTCCAAATTTACATAGAGCGTTGCGCCGTGGGCGCGATCGCCTGCCTCTCGCAGCGCAAAGACCTCCGCATGAGGCTGTCCAGCAGCAGGATGAAAGCCTTCACCGACGATCGTGCCTGCTTGCACAATCACAGAACCCACTAAGGGATTGGGTGCCGTGCGTCCTAATGCCCGTCGTGCCAAAGTCAGACAGCGCTGCATCAGGGCACGATCGTCCATTCCTGAATTGTCCATCGCTGAATCGTTCATATTTGGATCGTCCTGATCTGGATCGTCCATTGCTGCGGCATGGCTCACTTGAGAACGCTGGCTTTATACGCTGCCCAACCACCGAGGTCAGAAATGTCTAACCAGCCGTACTTTTCAACCAGTTCACGCGGGTAGAGAATTGCCGTCAGCACCTCGCCATCTTCTAAAACAACATCAGCAGGATACATATGAGGCGGTTCGGTGGCTAGCAGGTGCTCGTACTCGGCGATCGTTAGTTCATACACTTCACCCGGAATCGAAATGCCACCCTCAGCAACTTCGTAAATAGCAGGATGCCAGCCATCGGCAGCGGCGTGTAAGCGATACTGCGATCGCGTCTTGGCTTCTCGAATGAACGTTGCCGCTTGCAGGTTGCCGTGGTCGGGTTGTCCCCGTAGCGCCGATCCACAAATAAATACTCGCTTCGCACCCGTCGTTTCCGTCATGACGCCTCTTAAATTCGTGACAATAGGGATTTTAGCGGGAGGAACTTTGAGCAAGTATTTGTACACCTTGAACTACTGGCTCCCGCTGGGTTGTTCTAAGTTTAGGGTTAGCCCGTTCTTTGTTACAAGTTAGACCACCAAGAATCAAAGCTGAGGGAATGCTGATGCCTGTTCTTTCCAAGCTCACAGTCAATGGCGATCGCCTCAACAATACGCTCTGGCAACTGGCAGAAATCGGCAAACTGCCGGACGGTGGCGTGAGTCGGCTTGCCTTTAGCGCTGACGATTTATTAGCGCGTCAGCAGGTGCAAGCCTGGATGATCGAGGCAGGGATGACTGTTCGGATTGATGCGGCAGGTAACATCATTGGCAGCTATGCAGGACGCTACCAAGAGGCAGCAGCATTGGCAACCGGCTCACACATTGACACTGTGCCGATCGCAGGACGCTACGATGGCTGCCTGGGTGTTTTAGCAGGCATTGAAGTGGTGCGAGTGTTACATGAACAGAACACGCGGCTGAACCATCCCCTTGAAGTCATTGTCTTTACGGATGAAGAGCGTTCAGTACTGGGCTGCAAGGCGATGGCGGGCGAGGTCAAAGAACCACCAGAGTATTACGCGCGGTTAGATGGCTCACCGATTCAGGAATGTCTACAAAGGATTGGGGGAGATTGGTCAAAGATTTCTACGGCTCAACGCACCCGTTCAGAGCTGGCTGCCTTCGTAGAACTCCATGTCGAACAAGGCGGTGTGCTGGAGCATCAAGCGGTGCCAATCGGGGTGGTCGATGGCATTGTGGGGCAGTATCGGTTTGCGGTCAACGTGATGGGACGCATGAATCATGCAGGCACGACACCTATGCATCTGCGGAAAGATGCACTGGTGGCTGCGGCTCAGATGGTGCTGGCAGTGAACAAAGTCGGAGTTGAAATTCCTGGTGATCAGGTAGCGACGGTTGGGTATCTCAATGTTTCGCCCAATGCGACAAACACGGTACCTGGTACCGTCGATTTTCGGATTGACCTGCGCGATCTGTCCCAAGAACACCTGGAGTTGTTGGTGAACCGCTTGAAGGATGAATTTGCCGCGATCGCCGCTGCTACTCAGACCGAATTTACCCTCCGCGAGACGCTTCACATCCTGCCTACTCTTGCGGCTCCCCATATCAAAGAAGTGATCAAGCAGGTTTCCGAGCAGCTTGCCTTGCCTTACATTTGTCTTCCCAGCCGCGCCGGACACGATGCTCAAGAGATTGGACGTTTCACCGATATGGGCATGATTTTTGTCCCTAGCCAGAATGGCATCAGTCATTCGATCGACGAATACACAACACCGGAACAATGTGCTCAAGGTGCAAACGTCCTACTGCATACCTTTTTGCAGTTGGATCAAGCGTACCCAATCAACGAGACAGCTATTAACGGCTAAGAAGACGCTCACGACCGAAGCCTGAGGCATTAAACTCAAGTGAGATATACATTCGTTCACAAACCAGATAAACTTTTCGCTTGTAAGTAGTTTTACGCTCGTTAAAACGGAACTAAGTCATGGTCACGTATCGATCTGTTATCGCTTTTGTTTTAATGCTGCTCACTACGATGCTGGTTAGTTGTAGCAGCGTTACAGAAACAAAGCCGCTGTCTTACACCACGGCACAGGTAGAGGAAATTCAAACGTATGCAGGGGATCTTTTAGAACTGCGCGATCGCCTGCCCGAGCTTGCCGATCTGGTGCAAAAAGAAAACTGGACTTTTGTGCGTAACTTCATTCACGGTCCATTGGGAGAACTGCGTACCAAGATGATCTATCTTTCGCGCAATCTACTTCCTAATGATCAGGAAAAAGCTGCTGCACTAGCAAAAGAAACCTTCCAAAGCCTGGTAGCGCTTGATGCCGCCGCCGAGAAAGCGGATTACAAAGTAGCAGTTCGCAATCTAAGCAAGACAGTGGCGGGTCTCAATGATTTTCTGGAGCTAGTGCCTAAGAGTTAGGGAGCAAGGAGCCGAAAAGAGGAAGTAGGCTCTCAGCGCTTCCCCTATTGCTTGCAGCGACGGCTCACTGCTTCACTGACAGCGACTCAAAACTGTTCCCCTTGCAGTGCATGACTAATGTTGTAATCGTCGGCTGTGGTGTAGTTGGGGCAGCGATCGCCTATGAACTCAGTGATGTTGAAGGTCTGGCAGTAACAGTGATCGATCGTCAGCAGCCTGCTCAAGCGGCAACGGGGGCAGCGCTCGGTGTGCTGATGGCGGTCATCAGCCAGAAAACAAAGGGCAACAACTTGCGGATGCGGCTAACAGGCATTGAGCGCTACAACGCCTGGATTCCTGCGCTAGAAGCAATCACTGGTCAGACCATTTTGTTTAACAAACATGGTCTATTGCGCCTTTGTTTTGAAGGGGAGCCGTTGGAACGCTGGCACAAACTAGTAGAAATCCGGCGATCGAAGGGTTTTCAGCTAGAGATGCTCGATCGCGCCCAACTAGCAGCTAACTATCCCCAACTTGGTTTGGAACGAGTGACGGCAGCAGTTTATTCGCCGGACGATCGACAGGTTGATCCAACTGCACTCACACAAGCGTTGGTAGCTGCCGCCGCACAAAAGGGCGTGACATTTCAGTTTGATACCAATGTTGAGGGCGTTGAATGCTGCGATCGCTCTCATTCACTTTCTGAAACCGCTTTACAACTGTGTCAGCAGATTCAAACGACTAAGGGTACGCTGCCAACAGACTGGCTGGTGATGGCTGCTGGCTTAGGTTCTACGCCACTAACTGCCACACTTCAGCAGCCTGTTGATCTTCGTCCTGTCTTGGGGCAAGCAATCCATGTGCGGCTACCGTACCCGCTAAAAACATTGCAACCGCAGCCTGTGATTACAGGTGAAGATGTTCATGTCGTCCCGCTAAGCGGCGAGGACTACTGGATTGGCGCAACGGTAGAGTTTCCGACTGGCACACTAGCATCAACACCAGATGCAATAGCGCTGGAGGCAGTCATGCAGCAGGCGATCGCCCTTTGCCCAGCTTTTTCAGAAGCAGCGATTATCCGTGCCTGGTCAGGGTTGCGTCCCCGACCCGAAGGTCGCCCTGCCCCGATCGTCGAACACCTTTCAGGTTATGGCAACGTGCTGCTAGCAACGGGGCACTACCGCAATGGCGTCCTGCTGGCACCTGCAACAGCAGAAAAGATTCGACAACTTATTGGTGTTGGCTAACAAACAAGTTTGAGAGAACCGTTCTCTCTTTACTGGGCAACAGAAAAACCCTTGCGGGTCGATCGAGTTTCTGCCATCTGTACTTCAAAGCTGACACGATCGCTCCTGTCGCCAGTTTTCACCTGCAACGTCCAACGTCCCGGCTTCGGCACCCAAAAAATGGAGCCAGGGGTTTGAGTTGCGAGCGGTTGCCCATTCAGCAGCCATTCCACAGTTTGGTTTGATGGACTTGCCAGCTTAAATTGAAGTCGCTGAGCAGAGTCAGTGGCTCCAGGTTCTAGTAAAAAGACATCGCCATTACGAGGTGAAAGAATTCTCAAACCATCGGTTGCGGTTGGTATGAGCGGTTGCATTGCCAGCCATTCGTTGTATTCTGGCGGCAGTTTCAAGCGATACTCGCGCTGCCCCTTGCTAGTTGCCACTGCCTGATAAAACGGATCGGGTTGGCGATCGTACTCACCCAAAGCCTGTGGCTCGAAATACTCCTGCACCACCGAGGGACAAGCAGGCGTAGGACGCGCACCCGACAGCGCACAGATTGGACGCTTGACTAACCCACTGGGTGCTGGAAAAGCGCTTGGTTCTCGCTGTTCATGCAAATGCAGCATGATACGATTCCACAACGGAGCCGCACCCGTAATACCTGACACTTGACGCATCGGTGCGCCATCAAAATTACCAACCCAGACCGCCACGGTGTAGTCTCTGGTAAAACCGATCGTCCACGTATCGCGAAAATCAGACGAGGTTCCGGTTTTAACCGCTGCCGGAAACGGCAGACTCAACAGCGAATCAACCCCAAACGCTTTAGCACGAGCGTGCGGATCATTCAGCATATCGGTGATGAGAGACCAAGTGGAGGATGAAGCATGAGGGATGGAAGATGGAGCATAAGGGATGAGAAGTTTTGCGTTTTGCGTTTTGCGTTCAGCCTGCCTTCTGCCTTTTGCCTTTTGCTTTCTGCCTTCTGCCTCCTGCCTCCTGCCTTCTGCCTCTCTCATCCCCCTCAACGCCACTGGCTGTCCTTGATTTGCCAAGACCAAATAGGCTCGTGCTAGCTCCCACAGGCTAACTTCGCCGCCGCCAAGAGCAAGCCCCAAGCCATAGTGGTCGGCAGTTTGAGTCAGGTGGGTAAAGCCAAGCTGATGGAGGCGATCGAGAAACGCTTGCACGCTCACCTTCTCCAACACCCGTACGGCTGGCACATTCAAAGAGTTTGCTAAAGCGACACGCACACGCACAGGTCCTTGAAAGGTTTCGCTGTAGTCTGAGGGCGTGTAAAGCTGGGCACCGGGAATGGCATAGCGGGTGGGAATATCGGCAAGGATCGTATTCGGACGAATCACTCGTCGCTCCAGCGCTAGTTCGTAAAGGAAGGGTTTGAGCGTAGAACCAGGTTGACGGAGCGCTTGCACACCGTCGTTTCGACCTTTTTGAGCATCTGCAAAATAGTCCGGTGACCCGACATACGCCAGCACATCGCCAGAACGGTTATCTAACACCAAAGCTGCGGCATGATGGACATTATGTGGCGCTAAAGCTTGGATCATCTGCTGCACTTGCGCTTCAGCAAACTGCTGCAAGGGGAGATCGATCGTCGTCTGTACCTGAGCAGGATGGGTCGACCGCTGATCAGCTAACCAAAACAGAAAGTGTGGTGCTGCGACAATGCCCTGCTGCCGACGTTGTAGCGATAGTTCTTCTTGCCACGCTCGATCCGCTTCTGCACGGCTGAGATACCGATCCTGGGTCATACGGTCAAGGACATACGTCTGCCGTCGTTTTAGCGCCTCCCAGTGATCGTAGGGGTTGAGGTGATTTGGATCATTCGGAATTGCCGCTAAGACGCTGGCTTGAGCAACGTTTAGATCGCTAGCAGGAATGCCGAAATAAATGCGTGCTGCCGCTTCTACGCCGTAAATGTTGCCGCCCATGGGCAGCCGATTGATATATGCCTGAAGGATTTCGTCTTTGCTCATGCCAGCGGTTAAGCGCCAGGAGAGCCAGATTTCCTTTAGCTTCTCTGGCAAGGTGCGGGGCGACGGTTCTAGCATCCGCGCAAGCTGCATCGTAATGGTCGAGGCACCGCTGACAATTTGACGGGCTTGAAGCGCTTCCAACATGGCACGACCGATCGCCCAACCATCCAACGCCCCATGCTGATAGAACCGCCGATCCTCTGCTGCCACGATCGCCTGGATAAAGTGAGGCGACACCTGCTTCAACGGCACAGTAACGGTATGCTCCTGGTCGCGCGTTAGCACGGTGCCCAGCGGCAACCCATTGCGATCAGTAAACTCAATCGCCTGCTGATCTTGCACCAAATACACAGCCCTAATGGGAGCCAGGTAGGGCAGTGATCGCACCACGATCACCGAGACAACCAGCGTCAGGATGAGCTTGGCAAGTGAATGTTTGGCATACCATCCTCTAAGGACAAGCAGCCATCGTCGCTGCACCTGAATCATGTTTTTCAGTTGCTTGGTGTGTAACCACCTGCGTTGCTGCATTGCCATCTCCTCTGCATCGCCAACGTCGCTGTCAGTTGACTACATGCCACGCTACAGGCTATCCGGCAAGTCACACAATCTGTTAAACCCAAGAATCCTCTGGGAACTATGAAACAGATCAAACAGGGTCTGTCTTGCGATCGCCAGGGTGCTTCTTGATGAAAATTAAGCCTCACTATAGGACTGCTCTCGCCAAGCAGTTCTCTCAGCCGCCTGCTGCCGGGTTCTCCTTGCTAGAAATGATTGTGGCTATTGTCGTTAGCAGCACTCTGTTTGCCATTATGGCTCCTAGTTGGGCAGAGTTGGTCAAGCTACAGCGCCTCAACGCTGCTCAAGAAAGAGTGCTGCAAGTCATGTACGACGCTCAGAATCGCGCCAAACACAAACGCATCGCTATGCAAGCTAGTTTTCGGAACCCGGATGGGGTAATCCAATGGGCAATCCATCCAGCCAGTGTCGCGCCAACGGCAGCCCTCTGGAGCCGCCTCGACGCCAATGTGAAAATGGATGACGAAACAACGTTACAGCAGTCAGGTGGCGTTCGCAGAGTACAATTTGACCACGACGGCACTGTTAATGGGTCTCTTGGAAGGCTCACCCTGTCTGCCATAAGTGGCGGCAAAGCCAAACGCTGTGTCATTGTCTCGACGCTATTAGGAAAGCTTCGCACCGGGACAGAGCATCCAACCCAGAAAGACGACAAGTTTTGCTACTGATGGTTAAACGCGTTCAACACCTTTTCCGTTTTTTCACGATCGATCTTCAAGACCAACGTCCCCAGCGGTGGCAAACAGAGGTCAATCGAATAAGGCTGATTGTGGTACGCCCATTCTTCTGTCCACTTCCCGCCAAGATTTCCCATATTACTGCCGCCATATTCACGCGAATCGCTGTTAAATAGCTCGGTGTAAAAGCCTTGCTGAGGCACGCCCACACGATAATGTGAGTGAGGTTGAGGCGTAAAATTGCATACGGTCACGACAAATTCGTCCGAATCTTTAGCCCTACGAATGAACGAAACAACACTATGGCGGTTATCGCTACAGTCAACCCACTCAAAGCCATCCTGACCAAAGTCTTGAGTATAAAGCGCTGGTTCACTGCGATAAAGCTGGTTCAATGCCCCTAAGAAGTGCTTGAGCTTTTGGTGAGGTTCGAACTGAAGCACCTGCCAGTCTAAATCACTCCAAACATTCCACTCGTTCCACTGCCCAAACTCCATGCTCATAAACAGCGTTTTCTTACCAGGGTGCGTGTACATATAGGCATACAGGCAGCGCAGGTTCGCAAATTTTTGCCATTCATCGCCCGGAATTTTACCCAGCATATTGCTCTTGCCGTGGACAATCTCATCATGAGAGAGCGCCAGCATGAAGTTTTCGCTGTGGTTATACCAGATGCTGAAGGTGAGGTTGTTTTGGTGAAACTGACGGAACCACGGATCCATGTGGAAGTAGTCCAGCATGTCGTGCATCCAGCCCATGTTCCACTTTAGGTTGAAGCCCAGACCACCAACGTAAGTGGGCCAGGAGACCATAGGCCATGAGGTCGATTCTTCTGCGATCGACAGAACGCCAGGGAAATAGCTAAAGACAGTGTGGTTCATCTGGCGAAGAAAATCTGCCGCTTCAATATTTTCTCTGCCACCATACTGATTCACGAGCCATTCACCTGGTTCGCGACAGTAGTCGAGGTAGAGCATTGATGCAACAGCATCCACGCGAATTCCATCAATGTGGTATTTGTCAAACCAGAAGAGGGCATTGGCGACGAGATAATTCCGCACCTCGTTACGGGCGTAGTTAAAAACGAGGGTGCCCCATTCCTTGTGTTCCCCCTTGCGAGGATCAGCGTGTTCGTAAAGGTGGGTGCCGTCAAAAAACGCTAGCCCGTGCCCGTCTTTAGGGAAATGACCAGGAACCCAGTCCACGATGACACCAATACCTTGAGCATGGCACTGATCCACAAAGTACATAAAGTCTTGCGGGGTGCCGTAGCGAGAGGTGCAGGCGTAGTGACCTACAACCTGGTAACCCCAGGAACCGTCAAACGGGTGTTCGGCAATCGGCAGCAGTTCGATATGCGTGAAGCCCAGATCCTTCACGTAGGGAATGAGTTTGGCAGCGAGTTCCCGATAGGTCAAAAACCGTGCTCCAGGTTTAAGTTCAGAAACGACCACAACGGGTTCTGGCTCACCGTTCGGTAACAGAGCAGGTTCACTAGAGGCGGCGTGCAGCCAGGAACCGAGATGACACTCGTAAACGGCGATCGGCTGGGTTAGTGGTTCCGTATGACGGCGCTGTGCCATCCAGTCATCGTCATTCCAGGTGTAGGTTTCAAGATTAGTGACGATTGACGCAGTTTTGGGCCGCGCCTCTTGCTGAAAGCCATAGGGGTCAGATTTTTCGTAAATGTGACCATCCTGGTTTTTGATCTCGTACTTGTAGCGAGCATCCACGCCAATTTCAGGAATAAAGAGATCCCAAATGCCGCCACCCAGTTTCCGCATCTGGTGCTTGCGACCATCCCAGGAGTTGAAGTCACCCAGCACAGACGCACTACGGGCATTGGGTGCCCAGACAGCAAAATAGACACCGCTAACACCGTTCATTTCGGTCAGGTGGGCACCCATCTTTTCGTAGATGCGATGGTGGTTCCCTTCTGCAAAGAGATGAACGTCGAAATCAGTCAGGTAGGGCGATCGAAACGCATACGGGTCGTAGATAAAGCGCTCGTGCTCACCTTCTTGCAAGCGAAATTGATAGTTAGAAAGTTCGACGCCCTTGATCGTGCACTCAAAGAAGTGAGGATGGTGAGTCGCCTGCATAGGGTATTCTGCCCGTTGCTCTGGCAGCACTACCCAAACAGCGTCAGCATTCGGCTGATAGGCTCTCACAATCCAGGCTTGCTGACCATCGTTCTCTACCATATGGGGACCCAGCACCTCAAACGGATCATGATGCTGATTCCAAACGATCCGCTCTACTTGGTCTGAAGTGATGGTCATTGTCATGAAGCTACCTGCCTAAGAAAAAATATTAAGTCGCAAAATAGGTTAAATGATGCGTAATCAACTGTAATAAACCGTAGCAAATCATTGCTAAAGTCTCAAATTTTATTTGCCTCAGTACATAATTTTAGGCGGCATCGGTCTACCATTGCTCGACTTAATCATAGCAAGAGCCGAACTACCACCGATCTAAAGACATAAACACAAAACCCGCCCCAACTTTATCATCTACCAGTCAGGGCGGTTATGCGTTTGACAAGCTCCTAGAGCTTGCTCGTTTTTTGTGTAAAAAGGCTTTCCGCGCCTTGCCCTAGCAATAGAACACGCGATCGCCCGTTCCTCAAGCGCTACCTGTAAACGTAACCTCTGGAAACTTTGCCTGCGCTTCCGCCATGGGTCGCCGCTTGCCTTCCTCTTGCCAGTAGTTGATAACCTCAGTCGCCTGGTTAAGCAACTCAACGCGATCGACCTCAGAAATCCAATGCTTCGCTTCCATCTCTGTCTTTAGCTGTTCCCACGCGTCGTTACGGGGCCAAAAAAAGTAAGATGTCAGCGGGCTAGTGCCCTTGCCTACAACCTGATCGACAGCTAATGCAACGTTCTCATCTAACCAGAGAACTTTTAAAATAAACTTCGACAACCCAACCTCCAGCTTGTCCCAAACATTTCGCTTGCTCTGCAACTTAGCATTCTATCTTACTGCCGGAAGAATCACCAGCATAATCCTTGGAATCAGCCGTAAGTGCGCAGTTGGGCAAACGTGTAGGGTATAGATGCAGGCAGCATGATTCGGTATGGTGCTAAGAGTAGAAACAGAGCAGGCAGGCGTAATGGATATGGAGGCGATCGTCGTTTTTGACATTGATGGCGTGATTCGTGATGTGGGAGGATCGTATCGCCGTGCGTTGGCGGATACCGTCGAACATTTCACGCAGGGAGCCTATCGTCCGTCACCAGAGGATATTGATGCACTCAAAGCAGAAGGACTCTGGAACAACGATTGGGAAGCGTCGCAGGAGCTGCTCTATCGCTATTTTGAAGCACAGGGACGATCGCGAGAAGCTACAGCCACGAACCCAATTAGGCTGGATTATGACGAACTGGTTGCTTTCTTTCAGTCTCGTTATCGCGGCACAGACCCAACACACTGGACAGGCTATATCTGTCAGGAGCCGCTGCTACTGCGACCAGCCTATCTAGAGCAGTTGACTCAGGCAGGCATTTTGTGGGGCTTTTTTAGCGGTGCCACGACCGGATCAGCACGCTATATTCTGGAGCAACGCTTGGGACTGCAATCGCCCGTTCTCGTAGCCATGGAAGATGCACCCGGCAAACCTGATCCGACTGGGTTGCTGCAAACAGTGCGCCTGCTGCATGGTTCTGATGCCGCGCCTGTACTCTATGTGGGCGATACAGTGGCAGATATGCACACGATCGCCAAGGTGCGCCAAGTCCAGCCCGATCGCCCGTGGTTTGCCGTTGGCGTTTTGCCACCCCATGTTCAAAAAACTGAGGTCAACAAGCAAGCCTACATTGCTACACTCCAGCAAGCAGGCGCACAGGTCGTTTATGACAATGTGCAGGAGTTGACCGTAGAGGCGATCGAGAAATTAGTGAGGGGGTAAGCAAGTGTAGAGGAAAGAGCAGAGGGAAAGGGGTGCAAGAGAAGATGGTTTAGCTTTCACCTTTAATCTTCCTCCCCCTTTGCCCTTCACTCTCCTTAACTCCCCTGCCTTCTTTATCTACGCTTTTAGCTTCAAAAACTTCTCCATTGCAGACACCATTTCTGGGGGCCAGCGGCGATCGTTTCTGAGCCAATTTAGATCTTTATAGCGCGAGTCGAGACCAACGGCTGAAACCCATTGACTTTCGGCTTCTCCTTGTTTTCCCTGCGCCCAAAGTGCGGCAGTGAGGGCGGCACGCATATCGGCAAATTGAGGATATTTGCGCACCAGATTCCGCATTTTGCGAACAGCTTCATCCTGCTTACCAAGCTGATAAAGCGCTAGAGCATAGTTGGCGTTGGCAAACGCATAATCACGGACAAGCTCGGTCGCTTGTTTGTAATCGACTATGGCGGCTTCCCATTGCCCCAGCCCAGCTTTAGCATTGCCGCGATTGTTAAAAGCAGCGGGATCTTTAGGATCGAGTTCTAAAACACGATTGTAGTCGGCGATCGCCTCTTCCCACTTGCCCAAACCTTCTAGTGCGGTGCCACGGTTCAGGTACGGATCAGGCGCATCTGGTGCCAGATCGATCGCCTTGTTATAGTCAACGAGAGCACTCTGCAATTTGTTTTGGCTCACTTTGGCATTGCCTCGGTTACTCCAGGCAGCCGCTGTTTGAGGTAGTGTCTCAATGATTTGCGTCCAATAGTCCTCAGCCGTACGGAAGTCGCCTTCGTTGGTTGCTTTAAAGGCTTTGTCGGCGATCGCATCAAGCTGCTTGTAAAGGTCTAGCGCTGTTACCTGGGGTGCTGCTGGTGAAGGCGAAGCTGCTTCTGGTGGCGGTACGGTTTCTGCTGGCGCTGCTGCTGAAGCTGCCACGGGAACCTGTTCTACTGCCAGGGCTGGATAGGGAAACCAGACCAGAAGGCTAGAGAGAAGAACGCTCAAGAGAACCAGAAAGAGGCGAATCATAAAAGACTACCGAATAGAGAGCCAGGAGAATTGAGTGAGCGTGAGCAGCGGTCAAGCATTTTTTCGCAAAACGAGAATCATTTCATCTTTGTTCTTGAGAAACAGCTCGACTTCAAACCCAAACTGCAAGGTTTTCTGTAAGGTCGCTAGCAATTCTAGAATTTCGGTCTGTGTCCAAACGTGGTAGTGAATGCTGTAGTCCATCGCTATAAAGCGATCGGCTTCTGCTTCGATTCTGGGGTCATCTTGACCGTCATGTTCGCTGGTATAGCCCAACGAAGGAAATTTTGCCCAGTCTAGAAAATGCTGTTTCTTTGACCATTCGGGACCCTCGTTATAGTCTTTGAGGAGATGGTCGATCGTCGTCAGTGGGCGATGAACATCGAAGGTATACCGTTTGTCTGGTATGCCCATGTAGAGAATGCCCCCGGGCTTAAGCACCCTCAGCATACTCTGCATTGTTTTGATCGGATTCTGGCAGTGCTCGATAAAGTGGTTGGCAATCACAAAATCTTGCGATGCAGGGGGAATATGGATTAGCTCTTCACCGTCATCCAGAATATCCACCTCAACCAGTGGCAGCTCGCTTAGCTCGGGATAGTGCTTTTTGAGGTCTGCAACAGACATCCGGTCTACGTATTGCACCTGGATTGTATCGGAGACGTGCAGCGGATTATGTAAAGCGCCGATTTCAATGCCCTTGCCTTTGAGGTAATGGTCGGCAACACCCCGGCGATCGAACGTGGAGGGCGCAATGGTTTGCGACAGCGTTTGCGATAGATCGGAGGACGCGCGGAAGACTTTTTTGAGCAAGCCTTCAACTTTTAGCCTCAGGCGGTGCGGCGCATTGACAGTGTTGGTCATGAGTTCAGATCCTTTTCTCCTCAAACATTATCACTGGCTTTAGTAGAGCAATGGGTAAGCCAAGTGGCTGGCTAAAGCATCGAAAGCTGATTGCTAGGTGGCGTATAGCCCAGATGTTTCCAGGCAGCAGGAGTCGCAATGCGACCACGCGACGTGCGGTTGAGATACCCAATCTGCAAAAGATAGGGTTCGTACACTTCTTCGATCGTCTGAGCATCTTCGCCTGTAACAGCTGCCATTGTCTCTAACCCGACGGGACCACCGCCAAAATGTTCGATCATAACCGTTAGCAAGCGGCGATCAGTCCAATCTAAGCCACAGGGGTCAACGTTAAAGCGTTCCAACGCCTCGGCAGCGATCGGTTGGTCGATCGTGCCCATCTCTTTCACCTGCACATAGTCACGCACTCGTTTGAGCAGACGATTGGCAACGCGGGGAGTGCCACGAGCACGGCGGGCAATTTCCGTAGCGCCCTCAGATGTCACAGCGGTAGCAAGCAGTTTTGCTGTTCGCAGCACGATCTGCGTCAGTTCATCCAGTTCGTAAAAGCGTAACCGCTGAATCAGCCCAAAGCGATCACGTAGAGGCGATGTGAGCGCACCGACCCGTGTTGTCGCGCCAACTAGCGTAAACGGCTGTAATTTGAGCGATCGTGTGCGGGCGCTGGAGCCTTGCCCGATCGTCAAATCAACCCGAAAATCCTCCATTGCCGGATACAGAAGCTCTTCGCTCACCTTGTTCAAACGATGAATTTCGTCAATAAAAAGCACATCACCCGGCTGCAAGTTTACCAGCAGTCCCACAATATCTTTGGGGCGTTCTAGCGCGGGCGCACTGGTAATTTTGCAATTGACTCCCATTTCGGTCGCCAAAATCAATGACATCGTTGTTTTGCCTAGTCCAGGCGGACCGTAGAGCAGCAAATGATCTAAGGTTTCATGCCGAGCTTTGGCAGCGCGAATGGCAATATCGAGAATTTCTTTCAGGTCTTTCTGCCCAACGTATTCTGCAAGGCGTTGCGGGCGGAGGCGCTCTTCCTGTTTGCCGCGCTCCTCTGGTTGTGAATTGGGCTGCAATAAAGAAGCTGACCGCGCTAGTTTAATGTTGCTGTCGTCCGTACCAGTAGCGTCATTACCAGTAGCGTCTTCGATAATCTTCAGAGGCAACTGCTGCTCCTGTTTTCGCGCGTCCGTACCAGTAGCGTCATTACCAGTAGCGTCTTCGATAATCTTCAGAGGCAACTGCTGCTCCTGTTTTCGCGTCCTGGTTTTTGCTGATAGCTCCTTTCTGCCATCGTTAGCAGTCTCCAGAGGTAACACATCGTCACGCGCTGGATCATCTGCATCTGGAGTCGGTTGTTTGGAAGAGATAATTGCCATACTTTGGAGAAGCAATCAGCGGTCAGCCGTTTACAATTCAGTCATCAGCTGCCGCAAAGCGGAAACAAGCTACAGCAGGCAACAGCTTTGAGACCCTTCTAGCTTATCGTCCCAGTGCCAGGTTGCTAGCTGAGTGCTGAACGCTCAATGTTCATCATACCGAGAGAACTTTAGAACATGGCAGTTGAGCCTCGTTTTACATCTGCTGACATCAGTTTTGCAGACGCGATCGCCGTCACGCAGGCACTCCTAAACGACCTTGAGCAAGGTAACGTTGATGCTTTTGGGGCAACGGTGCGTGAGTTAGTTCGCAGTGAGAATGGGGCACGAGGCTTTTTTGTGACGTACTTGAGCGACGATCGCCCGCTAGCCGATCACCCAACACCTACACTTATTGCAGCGTTACAAACATCACCCGCGATCGTTGCGCCACTGTTGATCAAAAACCTGGTGATGTCTACAGCAATGGCAATGACGCATCGCCGTAACCAGAATGAGGGCTTGTTGCAAGGGTCAGAACGAGTACGATCGCGCACAACACAACTCATACAAGCACTCCAGTTGCCTCAGGTGCAGGCAGAAGCACAAAGCTTACTAGGGACGATCGCCACAAAAACAGGAGACTATCAAGCGTTCTTAGAACGCTGGGGGTATGATTTGGAGCAGCAGCAGGCAATGCAACAAACTTTAATCGCGCTGGGTTTTGCTCAATAAGCCTGGCTTCGGAGCCTGAGGCGTTCGGGTAATGGAACCAGAAGCTTGTTTCAGCGTCTCCATAGAGTGATAATGAGCGCTCGTCAAAATCTACTTTTCTCTCAATACTGACAAAGCTTCTAGCCCTTCTGGTTTGTCACATGGTTGACATTGGCACCAAATACAGGGAATTTAGATCAGCAATTGCAACCAGAATTCACTTCGGTTTGATCCAAGCATGGCAATCTCACTTCGGAAAAACCTTTCTCGTTCCGAGTCACAGCGCTACTGGGAATTGCTGCGTGTTTTGGTTGAACGCAACCTGAGTGCTCGCTATCGCGGTTCCATCTTGGGCATCTTCTGGTCGCTGCTGAATCCTCTGACCATGACTGGGCTGTACACGGCGATTTTTGGCGGTATTTTTGCAGAAGTGTATCACGGCTCGCTGATCAGGTATGCTCTGGCAGCCTTTACAGGGCTAGTGATCATTAACTTCTTTTCAGCAGCCACGTCGCAAGCGCTCACGAGTGTGGTGGGCAACGGACCCTTACTGAATAAAATCCGTCTGCCCGTCAGCGTTTTCCCAGTGTCAGTGAATGTAGCGAATATCTTCCAGTTTGCCGTGGGTCCTTTGCCTTTTCTGGCAATCTTTACGGTGATTAATGTCCGGCATCATGTGTTAGAAACCATGACCACGCCGTTGCCACTGCCAGATTTAATCGGGACGATCGTTACTAAAAGTTTGATTAATCTAGCAATTTTTCCGCTACCGTTTCTGGCGCTCGTACTGGTCTGTTTAGGCGCTGGTTTTCTTGTCGCGGGCTTGTTTGTCTTCTTTCGAGACTTACCTTACTTTTACGAATTGATTGTCTTTGTGCTGTGGATTAGTAGCCCTGTATTTTACCCAGCCTCCATTGTGCCACCACAAGTAAGACCCTTCTTAGACCTGAATCCGCTCTTTCCCATCATCGAAAGTACCCGTCAAATTGTGTTGTCAGGCGAACCGCCAGAGGTAGGTATGCTGGTGCGTGCGCTGTTGGGCGGCTTAATTATCTTTGGGCTGGGATGGAGTTGTTTCCGATCCTGGCGATCGCAGTTTATGGACTTACTCTAAATGGAAGTAATTCGCCTCGACCAGGTATCGCTGTCACGACGCACGCAAGAAGAGTTTTCGTATGACTTGAAGAAGACGTTGCTCTCGTTTGTGGAAGGCAAGTACCGCAAGCCTGCCCGCAAGCTCGTGTTAGATCATATTGATCTCTCTGTAACGGCTGGTGAAAAAATTGGCATTATTGGTGCTAACGGCTCGGGTAAATCAACGCTGCTCAAGCTGATATCAGGCATCTTGCAGCCAACGCGCGGTGCCTTGCGCGTGAGAGGACACATTGCACCGTTAATTGAACTAGGTGCAGGCTTTGATTCTGAGCTAACCGTGATGGCAAACATTGTCCTCTATGGTGTGCTGCTAGGCTTTAAGCGCAGCGAGATGCTGGATAGAGCCGCTGCCATTCTGGAGTTTGCGGAGTTAGAGGATTATGCCTCTGTCCCTGTTAAAGCGCTCTCTTCAGGGATGACAGCACGGTTAGGTTTCGCGATCGCCACGGACGTCCAGCCTGATATTTTGATTCTGGATGAAGTGCTGTCAGTCGGTGACGAAAGCTTTAAGCAAAAGTGTAAGCAGCGAATGGAGCAGCTCTGGGATGGTAGTGCCACTGTGCTGCTGGTTTCGCACAGCATGGAGGATATTCATCGCTCGTGCGATCGCGCAATTTGGCTCGATCGAGGTCGCATTCGCTTTAGCGGTAGTGCTGCTGACACAGCAGAAGCCTACTTGAGCGCAGTCGAACAAAAGTTAGACATGGGGCTGCGACACGTTTGATTCCGGCAGAGACAGCACCTGTCTGTAAACAAACCTGACTTCTGTCTAAAGTTTAAGCATTTTGGACAACGCACCATATCCAGCATAATCCTGTCCTAGAATAAGAAGTCTGTCGCACACCATCTCATCCTTCCGTGTCTTTAACGCTTCACGCCGAACACTTACAGGCAATTTATGCCCACGCCGAACGCACCTACCCTGAAGAGTGCTGTGGGCTGTTGCTGGGCACGATCGCCGCAAACGAAAAGGTCGTGCATGACGTTTATGCTGTGCCGAATGCGTGGGATACAGATGCTGCAAATGAACTGAACGACAGTGCTGCTTTGACCAAGACTCGCCGCTACTGGATTGCACCAGAAGCCATGTTGGCAGGAATGCGCGAAGCACGTCAGCACAATCTAGACATTATCGGTATTTACCATTCTCATCCTGACCATCCGGCAGTGCCGTCCGAGTGCGATCGTGCCCTTGCCTGGTCACAGTACTCTTACCTGATTGTCTCCGTTGAGCATGGCAATGCCAACGATCGCCGCAGTTGGACACTCAACGAGCAACATCAATTTGAATCCGAAGCCCTCCAACTTGCTGAAGTGGCTCGAATGTGAAGCCGTCCAGCAAACCGATTCAATCCTTTTTTATCCTCTAGCCTATTGCTTCGCAGAAGCAAGCTACATCCTTTAGTCGTTCCTTCAAAGTTCAACTTTTTTTAGCCTTCATCCTTCATCCTTTAGCCTTTCTTCCCATGCTCAATCCCAATCTCAACGATATTCAGCTTGAAAAAGCAGAGTACGAGCGCTATTCGCGTCACCTGATCTTGCCCGAAGTAGGGTTAGACGGGCAGAAGCGTCTCAAAGCTGCCAGCGTGCTTTGTATTGGAACAGGTGGTCTCGGCTCCCCACTACTGCTTTACCTTGCCGCTGCTGGCATTGGACGGATTGGCATCGTCGATTTCGATGTGGTCGATTTTTCCAACTTGCAACGCCAAGTCATTCACGGTACATCGTGGGTCGGCAAACCCAAGATTGAGTCTGCTAAAGCCAGCATTCTCGAAATCAACCCCTATTGCCAGGTAGATCTCTACGAAACGCGCCTCACGTCTGAAAATGCCCTGGAGCTTTTTGAGCCTTACGACATCATTGTTGATGGCACCGACAACTTCCCCACCCGCTATCTAGTCAACGATGCCTGCGTGTTGCTCGGCAAGCCAAACGTCTACGGCTCGATCTTCCGGTTTGAGGGACAGGCAACGGTCTTTAACTACGAGGGCGGTCCCAACTACCGTGACCTCTACCCTGAACCACCCCCACCTGGACTCGTTCCCTCCTGCGCGGAAGGCGGTGTATTGGGTATTTTGCCAGGGATCATTGGTGTGATTCAGGCAACGGAAACAGTCAAAATTATTCTGGGTCAAGGTACGACATTGAGCGGACGACTGCTGCTCTACGATGCCTTGAACATGAGCTTCCGGGAACTCAAGCTGCGTCCGAATCCCGTGCGTCCCGTGATTGAAAAACTGGTCGATTACGAAGAGTTCTGTGGGATCCCCCAGGCAAAAGCTGCTGAAGCAAAGGAGCAAGCTGGTATGCAAGAAATGTCCGTGCAGGAACTCAAGCAGTTGCTTGACAGCAATGCTGACGATTATGTGCTGCTGGATGTTCGCAATCCCCACGAGTACGAGATTGCAAAGATTCCTGGTGCCGTGCTGATCCCGCTACCTGATATTGAGAATGGTGATGGCGTTGCGAAGGTCAAAGAGTTATTGAACGGACACAAGCTCGTTGCTCATTGCAAGATGGGTGGACGATCGGCGAAAGCGCTAGGCATCCTGAAAGAAAAAGCAGGCATTGAAGGCATTAACGTTACAGGTGGAATCACGGCATGGAGCCGGGAAGTTGATCCATCTGTACCAGAGTATTAAGTTGAGAGTTGTAAGTTTTGGGTTTTGAGTTGCGCTAACTTAAAACTCAAAACTTTTCTCTCCAAACTTCTTACCATGCTGGAAGCGGCTCGCTTTTTCCATCAGTTCGCAGCGTTGCTCAAGGCTGGTATTCCAGTGCAGCAGTGTTTGGGCATGGCTGGCAAAGACTGTAGCGCTAACTTTCAGCGATCGCTCAAAGAAGCCAGCCTCAAAGTGGAAGCGGGTCAAGATCTGGCGACCGCGCTTAATGGTCGATCGCCTTATTTTGACCAATGGACGCTCGCGCTCATTCGTGTAGCCGAATATAGCGGCGCATTGGCAGAAACATTTGAACGACTGGCGATCGCCGCCGAAGCGCAGCACCGACGACAAAAGCTCTACAGCTCTGTAATCACATCAGTCATCATCATTGGCTTTGCCCTGTTAACGCTGCTGATCGCCTTGCTTTCGCGCAGTACAGCCTTCGTGTTGCAACCAGGATTCTTCGTTCTAGCAACATTACTGGCGGCGATCGGTTTTAGTAGTAGGCGATTACTGGAGGCAACTGGCAACGGCCAGCAACTTATGGCAAGCGTACCGTTTCTGAAAGGGATTGCCCAGTCGCGATCGCTCCTTTACTTTGCAGAACTGGAACTGCCGCTACGGTGTGGAATGCCACTGTTGCAAGCACTGGAGTTAGTGCGATCGCATATTCCTGATGTGGCGTTGCAAAAAACGTTGGCGCTCGCCTCTCGCCACATGCAAGCTGGACAAACCTTAAGCCAAAGCTTGACTGGAAAGTTGCCAGCGCTGGCACTGCAAATGCTCCGCACAGGCGAAGAGACGGGCAATTTAGACGAAATGCTGGTCAAACTGGCGGACTATTACGAAAGCGATCTAGAGCGTCAGTTCAAGCAACTTCAGGCAGCGCTACGTCCCCTGGCGATCGTGGCGATGGGTGGTCTAGTATTGCTTATTGGCATCCAAACGATCGGCTCACTGTTAAACGTACTACCCAGTTAACTATTGAAACGCACTGAAACGCACAGTTTTTAGAGAAGCGAGGCAACCAGAGTTTTACCCCTTCATTTCGCCTCAACCACATCGCTGTAGAGAGCCATCGCGGTGTTGAGAGAAGGAGCGAGGTTGACGCTGAAGCAAAGGGTCTGAGTGATCGTCAAAAAAGGAGCAAGATTACCTTGCTCCTCTAAGCGCAAAACCGCATTTACAGCAGTATGTTACTTGGCAGCGCGGATCTCATCAAAAACGCCTTTATCGCCAAAGTACTTATCTTGAGCCTGTTCCCAGCCGCCGAACTCTTTGATTGTACCGAGTGTCTTCACGGGAGGATATTTTGCAGCTAGCTCTTTGTTCTTGTCTGCGCTAGCGGCAAGCGGTCTGAAGCCGAGCTTGATAAACTCTTCTTGTGCTTCGGGCGTAAACAAGTACTGGACGAAGGCTTCAGCCACTTCGCGAGTGCCATGCTTATCGACGTTTTTATCGACTACAGCCACCGGAATGTCGATCGAGAAGTTAACTTCAGGCACGACATAGTCCAGCTTCTCACCCTTGTTTTTTGCCAGAATCACTTCGTTTTCGTAGTTTAGTAGCGCATCCCCCTGACCTTGCTTAGCAAAAGCATCAGTTGATTCACGCGCATCTTTTGCCAGGACGACTACATTCTTATAGGCTTTGGCAACGAACTCCTTTGCTTTAGCTTCATTGCCACCCGTTTTGAGGTTGTAATCCCAGAGTGCAAGGAAGTTCCAACGAGCGCCCCCGGAGGTTTTTGGGTCAGCCGTCACCCATTTCACATCGTCGCGGGTCAAATCTGCAAAGGTTTTAATATTTTTTGGGTTGCCTTCGCGGGTAGTGACAGCCACTACTGTTTCGCCCACGATGCCGTTATTGGGCACTTTCGTACTCCAGTCAGGACTGACCAGCTCCGCCTTTACCAGCTTAAGTACGTCGGCTCCTAATGCCAAGTTGACGACATCGGCTTCCAATCCGTCAATGATGGCGCGGGTTTGAGAGCCAGAGCCACCGTAGCTTTGATTAAAGGTAACGTTCTGTCCCTTCTCAGTTTTCCATTTTTCAACAAATTTTGGAATAATTGCATCATGCGCTTCCTTAGGCACAGCGTAGGCAACCAGAGTGAGTTCAACATCCTTTTTCTGGTCAGCAACAGGGCTGGCACTGCCACCGGCAGCGGGAGTGGTGGCATTGTTGCCCGAAGAGCAGGCAGCGATCGATAGACTCAGCACTGCTCCCACAACAAAAAGGGATACGAACTGTCTGAAGGAGGTAAATCTGAGTCGATCAGTAAAATAGTGAATAAGGTTTCCCAGAGGCTTGGGAGCGCGCTGCCGGACAGTCATTCTATGTCTCCTTGAATATACGGCTAACCAATCGGAATAGCGTAAGTTATGCGATAAGAGATCATAATACAGACAAACGATCACCAAAACAATTAGGAAAGCCACATTTCTGCATCGGTTTACGGGTAATTGAACAGCGCAGCTTAGATCACTCCAGCACCAGTTCTCGATCGCACTGGTTGCCGCAGACGTTCTAGCAAAAGCTCCATTTCCTCTGCCCATGCGGAAGGCACATTGACTTGCTCGACAAAATGTTCATAAAAAGGTTGATCGTTGGGCTTCCATAAGCTCCGCCCCTGGTCGGTATAAAAGCGAAGATTATCGAGATGGTCAGCCGCTGCCACTAATTGAGCGATCGCTGCCGCCTCACCTGTACCGTTAATCAAACGTTGAACGTACGCCTGTTTTGGTTCTGTTTTAGCGGAGGGGCAGTCCTGGCAGAGCAGTTGCATTGCAGCTTGAACATTGTGACTGATCGACTCAAACAGTTCTAGCGGTAGCCCAATATCGCCGACAGAATGATGCATAAGTGCCACAATTGCCGCATCTTCAAGCAACTCTGCTGGCAGTAGAATTGCGCCTTTTTCTACGGTAAGAGCAGCTACTGCCAGCAGGTGACTGACAAAGGGAATGTCATGTGTTTCCCTAACTTGTCGAGCGTGTAGTTCCGCTGCCCAATGCAAAACGTTGACAAAGCGCGTCGTTAACAAAGGAGAAGTGACAACTGGCAAAAAAGTACCCATAATTCTTCAAGCAAAAGAAACGGCATGAGTGAAGGATGCCCAAACCGTTACAAAAGTAAGCTCGAAGCAGAGACTATAGGTGAATGGCAATGTCGAGCGCTAGTTGATCCTTATATAAGGTACGCAGGGATACGGGGCGTACAAGCATCTGTATTCATACACTAGCTAGATTCACAAGCGGCTCGATCTCATTGTAAGACGTCTCTGGAAGCGCCTTAATCTAGCAACGCTTAATCAAAGGCGATTGATCCCTAACGACCGAAAAGTTGCTAACTCCAGGGCTGGGCAACTGACGTACTATAAAACATCTATGCCTTTAGAGAGATCTAATGTGTCGAAAATTACATCGCTTCGACATGGGCTTTAGTATGCTTGCAAGTTGATTCGTTCAGTTATGTGGTGTGAGGTTCTGATGTCTATTTCCAAACGATGGAAATTTCTTTTGGCGACGCCAGCCAATCTATGTACAGCTTTGGTCATTGCAGGAGCAGTCACAGGGCTAACGGCAACGGGTGTGAGAGCCTCGCAGAGTTCTATCAACACCTTGCCAGCGGTTTCTGATACTCATCCTAAGCCAGCCAGTTTGTCCGCTGCGGCACAACCGGCTGCGGTACAACCCGTCACGGCACAACCGACTGCTGCCCAGCAAGCGCCCCAACCAACTTTGCACGCTAATGCGATCGAGGCTATTGCTAATGTTGCCGAGATGGAGCCAGCCGAAGCAGACGAGGCACAGGCAGATGATCCCAGCGCGATCGATCAAGTCACATCTGTCTCTCAGCTTACTGATGTTCAGCCGACGGATTGGGCATTTCAAGCGCTGCAATCATTGGTTGAACGCTACGGCTGTATTGTTGGCTATCCCGATAAAACCTTCAGAGGCAACCGGGCGCTGACTCGCTACGAGTTTTCGGCTGGGCTAAATGCCTGTATGGATCGAATCAATGAACTGATTGCAGCGGGCACGGCTGATCTAGTCAAAAAAGAAGATTTGCTAGCCGTACAGAAGCTTCAGGAAGAGTTTGCAGCAGAACTCGCTACTGTCCGTGGGCGGGTTGATGCAGTGGAAGCACGTACCGCCACTTTGGAGAAACAGCAGTTCTCTACAACGACCAAGCTGAATGGTTTAGTTTGGTTTAATCTCTCTGCTGCCAATGCTAGTCGGGATGTGACGTTTGAAGGACCACCTGGAAGCGTTGAGAACCCTGCTAACGGGCGCTTTTTTGCCACCCGCGACCCCGCTACTGGGTTACCAACTCGACAAGTAACAGGTTCACCAGAGCCAACGTTTAGTTTTCTGACCTGGCTGACTTTTAATACATCGTTTTCGGGTAAAGATAGCCTCGTCACTCAGCTAGCGGCTGGTAACGGCATTTCGCCGATCAACCAATATGCGTCAGCAGGGTTCTTTAACGCCTTTGGTTCACCCTTTACCGATCAGTCCGCCGGTACAGTGAACGGTCGTAATGATGTCGTGATTCACGATTTGTTCTATAGTTTTCCGTTGAACGACGCGATTAAGATCACTGTTGGTCCCCGCGTGAATTGGTATCGCCACTTTGATTTCAACCGCTTTACCTTCTTTCTCACTGGAGCAGGTAGCTTTGACTCGATCGGCAGCACCCAGACAAACGCGATCGATCGTGGATCGGGGGCTGTTATAGAGTGGAACATCAATAAACAGTTCCGATTAGCCGTTGCGTATTTGGGCGAAAACACAGAGTTTCTGCCCGGTCAGTTTGGCTTTAACACCTCCAGCAATCCTAATTTTGGTCTGTTTGGTGGCACCAATACAGCGACGGCTGAGTTGACCTTCTCACCGACGAGTTCCCTTAACTTCCGGTTCATGTACAACTACAGCCGCATTCAGGCGTACGGCGGTCAGGTTGGTGGTGCCATTGGTGAACCTATTCCTTACGGCTACCTCGATGCGGGTCCAGGCTTTTCTAACGGCATTATTGATGGCGGTTTGAACCATGCCTATGCCAACACGCTTGCTTTCAACTTTGATTGGCTGATCACCCCTGGCTTTGGTATTTTTGGACGCTATAGCTTTGGTAACACTAATCTAGAGCCAATCAACAAAGCGGTGGATGTGCAATCATTCCAGGTTGGGGTTGGCTTCCCCGATTTGTTCAAAAAAGGTGCTCTAGGCGTTGTAACCTTCCTGGTGCCAATGGACATTATTCGAGGTGAAGAATACTTTGCTGCGGGTGCGGGCGATGGCGGCACGATGTATGAGTTAGAAGCGTCTTACTTCTTCCCATTGAGTGACAATTTGGCGTTGGTGCCATCTTTCTACGCCATCTTTAACGCTAATAACTTTGATAGCAATCCGACCATTTTTGTCGGCAACTTGCGAGCACAGTTTAGTTTTTAGTGGTGGGTTGATCGTTATTAGTTTTAGTAGTTAACAACGATCAACACATCATTAATGTCTATGCAAAGCGATCGGGCGAGAGGTCGGGTAATAGCTCATCTTTTTGTCCGAGCGCGCTGCTAGCAAAGCGTCTTGCCAAAGGTGGCACGATCGCCAGCGGATTGCTGAAGCCTGAAAACAGGTGTATGCCTGCTGTATGAGGGAGTGCGCCAATGAGGGGCAGGCGATCGCTGCTAAAGGCAATCAGACAGTGATGCCATGTACCGGACAATGATTCTAAAGCAGGTAAGACAGCTCCAATGTTTTGTCGCATTTTGCCTTCGCTTTCAACTGCATCAATGGGTGCATTGAGGTCGGTCAGCACTCGGCTGATCTGCCCCATTCTTATACTGCCATTGAGCAATTGAGCGGCTCCAGGGTCTAGGATCAGAGGCATTGGCTCATGTCCGGGTTGATCCCAAAGGGGGTCGAGTGCAGCAGTGCTAGAGTCGGCTTCAAGCTGAAAACGTCTGGTATCGGCTGGCATAACGAGCGATCGCAATTGCAAAGCGACAGGCGGGGTTTCTAGCAGTTCTGCATGAGTGAAGTAAAGGCGAACGGGTATCCCTGCTGCCTTCAGTAGTGAGCGACTGAAGGCACCTGCACAGACAACCGTATTGGCACTGTGATAGGTGTTTGCTTCACCTACCACGCCTGTCACGCGCGAATCACTACGTAAGAGGGCTTTTGCTGAATCGAACTGCACCGTGCCGCCTAGTCTCGTAAACGCCTGTGTATAAGCGGCAGCCATTGCAGTAGTTGAAATGTGACCATGCTTGACGGTGAGAGCACCCGCGATCGCGTCTGGATTCAGCAGTGGCTCTAACTCACAGGCTTCTGCCACACTCACCAGCCGTGGCGGAATCGCAAAGTGGCTGTAGGACTGGGCGATCGCAGCTGGATCCTCGCCAGCGGCGATCGTCAAGATCAGATCCAGTTCACGAAACTCTGTACTAGCGCCCAATTCACTTGATAATGTGCGGTGTAACGCAATGCCCTCAGCACAAAGCCGCCTCGTGAGTGCGGTCGTTCCAGACCAAAAGGCAATACCGCCATAGCCAAAGCGGGTTGCTCCTTGCAGGGAGGGGTGTTGCTCTAGCAGCAAGACAGAAAACTTCTGCTTGGCTAACTCGTAGCTAAGGGCCGCACCTGTAATGCCTCCACCAATCACAATCCAGTCATAGCTCTGCATAGTCGAAATGTCTAAGGTACTCAATTACGGCTTGCCGCTTTATTCTACTTTTGCAGCGTTTGAAGAATTGTGCAGGGCGATTGTTCTGAGGCGATTAGTTTAATGCGGTTAGTCTGGCGCGGTACAGGTCGCGGGACAAGTGCCCCCTTTTAGCAGCCAAAAACTTTAGCGTATAAAGCGATTCAGCTAAGGCAGATTAAGTGGTCTAGCAAAACAGAATCGCAGTAAGCGCCAATGGTTCCGGCGATCGTCCTCTTCTCGCTAGCAACATACGACCAACTCGTTTCCCAAATTTACATCCAATCTTTTTTGAGGAGTCAACCGTGAGCAGTCAGCGTCCTTTGTCTATTCCACGTCGTCAACTTATTCGCGGGCTGCTTGCCGCAGGTGCCTTTGGTGCCACTTCCCGCCTTTGGGTTGGTTGCGCCCCTTCACCTACACCCCAGGCCGGTTCTGGTAGCCCCGCTCCTAGCGTTGCCGCTGCTAAGGAAGTGGTGATGGGCTTTATTTATGTGGGTCCTAAAGACGACTACGGCTGGAACCAGGCACATTTTGAAGGTAGAGAAGGCGTTGCCCAACTGCCCGGTGTCAAAACGGTTGAGCAGGCAAGTGTGCCAGAAACCAACGAAGTTCAGGAAGTCATGCTTAACATGATTAACCAGGATGGCGCAACGGTTGTGTTTCCGACCTCCTTTGGCTACTACGACCCACACATTTTGAAAGTCGCTCCTGGCAGCTCCAACGTGCAGTTTTTCCATGCGGGTGGTCTGTATGTCGAAGGTAAGCATCCTAAAAATGTCGGTAGCTATTTTGCCTATATTGACGAAGCGCAGTACGTAGCGGGCATTGTTGCCGCACACATGGCAAAGAACGGCAAACTTGGGTTTATTGCCGCCAAACCAATTCCTCAGGTCGTCCGCAATATCAACAGCTATACGCTGGGCGCACGCACGGTTAACCCAAAAGCGACAACACAGGTCATCTTTACGGGTGATTGGTCCTTACCGGTCAAAGAAGCTGAAGCCGCTAACAGCATGGCAGACCAGGGCATTGAAGTCATTACCTGCCACGTTGATAGCCCCAAAGTCATCATGGAAACCGCCGAAAAACGCGGTATCTACTGCACGGGCTACCACACTAACCAGTCTAAACTCGCTCCTAAAGGCTACTTAACTGGAGCAGAATGGGACTGGTCAAAGATTTATGGGGAGTACGCCAGGCTGATTCAGGAAGGCAAAATGACGATGGATGGTGGTATTCCCCATCTAGTACGCGGCGGCTATAAAGAGGGCTTTGTCAAGGTTTCAGATTACAGTCCTGCTGTCACTGATGCCGCTAAGAAAGATGCGGATGCCGCTAAGGCAGCGCTAGAGGCAGAAACGCTCGTCATCTATAAAGGTCCACTCAAAGACAACACAGGTAAGGTTGTGATCCCTGAAGGGAAGGAGTTTAAGCAGAAGGATACTGAATTAGAAAAGATGGATTGGCTGGTAGAAGGAGTGCTGGGGAATACGAAGAGCTAGGGCTAGGAGGAATGAGGGATGGGGGTGCGGGATGAAGGTAAAACCTATGTCGCCCTTTCCCCTTCTGAACCACTGAATTCAAGTGCGGATGGGTTCGTTCGCTGCTGGTGTTGCCTCGTTGTCGATCGCACCACCTTGTACCCTCCCATTCGTACGCGATCGCTCGGCTCTGACTTCACCGATGCGTTTGGGTCGGATATAAAGGTTTTCCAGCAGCACAGCGGCTCCAGCAACCCAGGGTGGCACAATAATTGCGCCCAGAATACCTAACACTTGAGTGCCACCAAACACGGCTAAAAGCTGATATAGGGGATGGACATTGACGGAGGAGCCAACGAGTAAAGGATCGAGGACATAGCTTTCTAGATTCTGCACGATCGTAAAGAGCAGTAGTACCCAAAGCCAGGTGATGCCACCCATCGACAGCGATACGATCAGAGCGGGAATCGCGCCTAGAAACGGTCCCACGAAGGGAATCAAGTTGGTAAAGCCTGCGATCGCGCCCAATGCTAGCGAAACTTCCGACAACCCCAAAACGTTCAAGCCAACGGTTGTTACAACGCCCAGAATGGCAGACACGACCACTCGTCCCTGAATAAAGCTACCCATGCGCCGAGCGACAGGCTTGACCTGCGCGGTTAGACGGCGATCCCACGGTGCGGGAAAAAGCTGCACCACTCCTTGAATAAGCGTCTTGCTGCCCGCCACCATATAGCCAGAAATGAGCAAGACAAGAATGACGCTAAACAGGGCACCAACAATATTTTTCGTCAAGCCGAACGATCGCAACAACACCTGCTGACCAGAGCGAATCACCCAGTTTGTTAGAGCTTGGGGATTGATCAACTGCGGCACCAGCTCTGGCTGAGAGGTATTCAGGCGTAAGGCGAGTCCTTGCACCCAGTTGAAGAGCGCCTCTGAGTAAACCGGAATTTGAGTAATCAGGCGATCGGTCTGCTCCACCACAGTGGGACCAATTAACACCCCAACGCCGACAAAACCACCAATGAGCGCTAAGTAAACGGCAATCACTGCTAACCAGCGGGGCACTCGTCGGCTTTCAGCCCAGTTGACGATCGGGCTAAGGGTTGCTGCCAACACCACCGAAATCATTAGCACAATGAGCAAGCTCTGTAACTGCCAGAGCAACGCCAGCAGCAGTACGACAAGCAGAATGCTGAAAATGCTGGAAAGCGAGATCGTAATGCGCTGGTCAGACATGGGGAAAGTTTTTGGTTGTTAGTGGTTGGTTGTTAGTTTTTAGACAAGACTCAACTTTAGAGGACTAACAACTAATCGTTCAATTGCGGTGCCATCGCGTTACGCCATCTTTCTGGTCAATCAGCGTGATGCCTTGAGACTGAAGTTCGTTGCGGATGCGATCGCTCTCTGCCCAGTTTTTCGACTGCCGTGCCTCTTGCCGTTGCTGGATAAGCGCCTCGATCGCAGCATCAGACAATCCCTCTGGTTCAGCAATCGTCACTACGCCCGTCAAGCCCGCGAGAACCCCCATAATCACAACATCAGACGATACCTGTGGTTCAGCAGCAGTTAAGCCCAAAACATTAATCAAGCTGGCAAAGGTTTGCCATTGGCGTTGTAATTGCTCAACGGGTAAATCCGGCTTGCCTTGATGTACGAGTTGGTTACCTTCACGACTGAGCGCTTTCGCTAACTCAAACACAACCGAAAGGGCGATCGGCGTGTTGATGTCATCATCCATCGCCTCATTAAAGCGATCAACTACCGTTTGATCCAGGTTATCGGTAGCGGCAGACTGCCATCCGGGTAAGGCTGCAAACTGCGTCCCAAACTGGAGCGCTTCTTTCAGCGTTTTCCAGCTACTGACGGCAGCATCCAGGGCATCAGCGGTAAAGTCGATCGGCTTGCGATACTGCGCCTGCAAAACAAAGAGCCGAAACGCCATCGGGTCATAATTCGCAAACAAATCGCGGGTAAGGCGAAAATTGCCCAACGATTTGGACATCTTCTCCCCGTCCATATTGATGAAGCCGTTGTGCAGCCAATATTTTGCTAATGGTTTGCCCGTTACTGCTTCGCTTTGAGCAATTTCATTTTCGTGATGAGGGAATGTGAGATCCATGCCGCCACCATGAATGTCGATCGACTCCCCCAATTCATCACGTACCATCGCCGAGCATTCGATGTGCCAGCCCGGTCTACCCTTACCCCACCGCGATTCCCAGAACGGTTCGCCTGGTTTGGCTGCTTTCCACAAGGCAAAGTCAGCAGGGTCTTTTTTCTTATCAGCCTCTTCGTCTACGCGACCGCTGGCTCCAGCCTGCATCTCCTCTAGCTTGCGTCCTGACAACTTGCCATAGTCTGCAAACTGGCGCACAGCATAATAAACATCGCCATCGGCAGCATAGGCGTACTGCTGTTGCTCCAATTCGTGAATGAGGCGCTGAATGCCGTCGATCGCATGAGTGGCACGTGGATAAGCATCGGCACGGAGAATATTGAGACGATCGGCATCTTCAAAATAGGCAGCAATATATTTCTCAGCAATTTGCTCCATTGTGCTGTTTTCTGCCAGCGCCCGTTTCAGAATCTTGTCATCAATATCGGTAAAATTCTGGACATAGCGCACGTCATAACCACACCACTTCAAATAACGTCGCACCACGTCAAAAACCACAAAAACTCTCGCGTTGCCGACGTGAAAGTAGTTGTACGCCGTGATGCCACACACATACATCCGCACCTTGCCTGGTTTGATCGGCTCAAATGGCTCCTTGCGTCGGGTGAGTGTGTTGTAAAGCGTGAGTGGCATAGCAATATCGTTCAAACAGCGAGGACAATTATAGGGAGGCGGCGATCAGCGTTTTCACTAAACAACCCAGCCTAGATCGGTGATAATGAAAAAGTGTGCAGCGGTGCGATCGTACCGTTCATCGTAACGACTACCTTTATCTTCTAATGTCTCGGACATTTGCGCTATGCAATCAGCCACCACTCCTGCCTCTTCCTCTGCGATCGATGCGCCCAAGCGTGGCTTACCCGTCACCATCATTACAGGGTTTTTGGGCAGCGGCAAAACAACTCTACTTAACCATATTCTGACCAATCAGCACGGTGTTAAAACAGCCGTTTTGGTCAACGAGTTTGGCGAAATCGGCATTGACAACGAACTTGTCATCACTACAGGCGAAGATATGGTGGAGTTGAGCAATGGCTGCATCTGCTGCACCATCAACAATGACCTGGTAGAAGCCGTTTACAAGGTTCTAGAGCGACAAGACTCGCTCGATTACCTCGTCGTCGAAACCACGGGGCTTGCCGATCCCCTGCCCGTCGCGCTCACCTTTTTGGGCACCGAACTGCGGGATTTGACGCGCTTAGACTCCATCATCACCCTGGTTGATGCCGAAAACTTCAGCCTAGATCTGTTCAATAGCGAAGCCGCCTACAGTCAGATCAGCTATGGCGACATCATTCTCCTCAATAAAGCTGACTTGGTAGACGAAGCCAATTTGGACGCGCTGGAAGTAAGGATCCGTGACATCAAAGAGGGCGCACGCATCCTACGCACTGTCAAAGGGCAAGTGCCGCTAGCCATGCTGTTGAGTGTGGGACTCTTTGAATCTGACAAATACTTCGCTCCCGATGAAAAAGCGCATGATCACGAGCATCATGACCATGATCATTCTGGGCATGAGCATCATGCTGATGAGTCTCATGAGCATGAGTCTCATCAGCATGACCAGCACGAGCATGAGTCCCACGACCATTCTGCTTGCGATCATGATCATGGGCATTGCGACCACGACCATGACCACGCGCATCATTCTCATCACCTAGAAAACGACGGCTTCACCTCTGTCTCTTTTGCCAGCGACAAACCGTTCGACATCCGCAAATTTCAATATTTCCTTGACAATCAGCTACCAGCCACTGTGTTTCGTGCCAAAGGCATTCTCTGGTTTAGCGAAAGCCCCAAGCGTCATATTTTCCACCTAAGCGGTAAAAGGTTTTCACTCGATGACGACGACTGGAAAGGTGAACCCAAAAACCAGCTTGTGCTGATTGGTCAAAACCTGGATCACGATGCGTTGCGATCGCAAGTCGAAAACTGCCTCACCGTTGCCTCTGCTGGTCGCGGTAAAGGCTTTGGCAAGTAGTTAAGTTGGTTTGAGTGATGAGTTCTTAGTCGCTTCTCAACTCAAAACGCATCACTTAAAACTCATCACTCTTGTATGGATTCTGGTCGTCAAATTCTCGTCTGCCAGTATACTAATTGCCTTGCAAATGGCTCTGCTGCTGTACTGGCAGCTTTTCAGGCAGCCTCTGTGCCGGGAGCAATGGTCATTGGCTGTGGCTGTCAGGGACAGTGCAACATGGGTGCAACCGTCCGCGTGCTGCCCGACGATACCTGGTATTGTCGCGTGAAACCCGAAGATGTAAGGGCGATCGTTGAGCAACACCTGAAGCAAGGCAAACCCGTTGCAGCTCTCCTCCATCCACGCTTTCATCCGCAGTTTTAAGAGCGGGGAGAAACAAAAAGGTAGAAGAACAGAAGTGGTAGCCGAAAAAGGCAAGGAGTGGAATCCTGCTGCTAATTCATGCGGCTAGAGGACACGCGAACTATACGATCGCTTTTCTACTTTTGCGTCGATTGATGTACAAAACCAGCCTGGATGCCACGGTTAGGATTACGCAATCTCACCTCCTTCTCGACTTGAAAGGCACAGGGAATTACTGTGTTCCAACATACTTCCTTACCAGTGGGTGATCGATAGGCGATATCATTCGTTTGCTTCTGAGTTGTGGAGACATCCATCAGCCGTGGCGGCAACAGCAACTGTAGTGGTTGCCTCACAGCAACAGTGGTAAGTGCAGCAACAGCAACCAGAACCACCGCGATCAGTCTGCGACTGCTCAGAGCGCCACCGAAGGGGAAGGAAGATTTGAAACGTCTGTGACAATAAAGTGCGATTGCCACTGTCGGCAGCAGAATGGTATAAGGCAACAAAAAGCGAGAAACTGGTGCCGTTTTCATAACGAAGAGGGTGCCTGCAAGCCCAGAGGTAAGCAACCAGAGCTGACCAGAAAACTGCTTGAAAACTGCTTTACGCGCTAGAAAGGGTATGGCAGCCACCGACAACACCATGAACCCTACCAGAACTTTGTGCGTTTCAGAGTTGCCAAACCATTGTTGAAAGCTCCATAGCCACGGATTAACGCCTGGTGGTGGCTGATACCAGGTGACCCAATTGGATGTGTTGTCACTAACAGCTTGAACACTCTTTGCCAGAGGCGACCAGGGAAGAGTCAAACAAATGGCTGTCGAGGGAAACAACGGACAACCAGACGTAATAATGCCGTGAGCTATGAGAGGCAGCAACATAAGTCCGGCAAGCAGACCTCCTGCTACAGTTTTGCGCCACTGCTTTTGCATCGCAGCAAACAGCAAGAAGGAAATCGCGAGGATAGGTAAGGCAACCAGTTTGATCGTTACTGTGCCAGCCGCTAGCAACAGGGGTACAAATGCTTCCGAAAAGAAGGTTTTCTTGGGGCTAGGGATGACTGGAGCGTTTGCTATAACGACAACTGCCCAGGCAACTGTACCAATAAGGAAGGCGATCGGCAGGTCTGGAGAAGTGGAAACAAGTATGTTGCGATGAACTTCGACGATCGCAATCAAAAGCCCCAACACACCAAAATAAGCGATCGCAAACCAGTCACTGCTCTGGGCTTGGTTTTGCACACTGCGAGCAAGCCCTAAAAAGAACTGGCATACTGCTAAAAGGAATGCGAAACCCGTAGCAACAGTCAGCATCTGTCCTGTAAAGATGCCTGTATTGAAGGGCGCAGCCAGCGCGAACCAGGACGATGTAAAGCCTAAATTACTGAAGAGTAGCGCCAAACCGGGAACAGCACTGAACCGTGCCAGCCACTGAATAACGCTGTAGTGATACAACCCCGTGTCTATCCAAACAACGGGCTGCACCATAATGGCAGCGACCCCTACCGACAATAGTGCCACTGCCAAAAGTTTGCGCCGCGATAGCGTAACCAACCAGTGCCGCACCTCTTGTCGTGTACCAATCGATCGCAGCGCCACTCCACAGAGCACCAAAGCAACAGCCAACCCCACCAGCGGCGAAAGCGGCAGCAATAGTGATGTAGTCAGTAGCCCCGTCGCTAAAAGCACCAGTCCCAGCCAGGCAGCAAGAAGTTGGCGATCGCCCTGCCGTTCAAAGCTAGACGCATTCAAATCATTCAAGACTCCAGCGCCAATGATGCTGCAAAAAATGAAAAGAATTGTCCAGGCAAACAGCAGGGAAAGCATACAATCAGTTATTGAATTAGCGTCAGCAAGAGCTAGAACCAGTCGCCTTCACTAAAAGCAAGTTAACTAAAACGACTGTAAAAAAGTAGCAACTGTTAAACAACGCCTAGTTCAGTTGACTTCTTAGAATTGTTAACTCGTTCCCAAAAGAAGCCTGCAACGTTGGCAATTTGTGAGAGTAGCAAGAGCAGCAAGAGCTGAATAGCTTGAAGCGGAGCGGCTGTGATGAAAGCATACCGCAGCAGATTGAAATAAAACGAGAACGGCTCTATCTGGATGCCTGTTTGCGATCGTTGAGCACGCACTTGATGAAAGCAAAAGGCACCGCGTCCGTAGTTGAAGTGCTGTCGCCAAAAGGTTCGCAGAGTCAAATGATGAGCATGGCGGATCTGAACCGTTGGCGCAAATAGCATTTTGTAGCCTTGATGCAGCCAACGATCGCAAAATTCCCGGTCTTCTCCGGCAGCAAGAGGGAACGAGGTATCGAAGCCGCCAAGCGCTCGAAATTGCGCCACTGGCATCGCAAAATTGTTGGAAGCAAAGAAGCAAGCGTCTGACGTTTCGTTGTAATAGCTGTAGAGATAATCGATCAGCGCTTGACTAGCAGCAGAACAGATATTTTCCGGCAGTGCGTTAAGCGTCCGTCCACCAATCAGACGATCGGGCGATCGCAGGGCGTGTTGTTCCAAAGTTTGCAAATAGGTTGGTAACAACACACAATCGTCATCTGTAAACGCTAGAAATTGCCCTTTGGCATGGGCGGCTCCTGTGTTGCGGGCAGAGGCTGGACCAGAGTTTGGCTGACGAATGAGAGTGATGTCAATTTGCTGCTGGAAGGGCGCAACCGTTGCCTCCAGGGGGGTTGAGCTACCATCATCCACCACAATCACCTCAAACCGATTGCGGGGATAATCGAGCTGAGCGATCGACTCAAGGCACATCTGCAACCGTTCTGGACGGTTATAAGTAGGAATGACGATCGAGAACTGGAGGGACGACATATGCTAGCAGTCCTTACAAGAATTAGTGGCAGTTTAGTTGGAGGGTTTAGCTTTCGAGCGCATCAGAAGCAACTGAATAAAGTCCAGCAAACAAGTAAAGAGGCTGGGCGACAAAAAGCGAATTAATCCGGCATAAACAGCAGTGCCAAGCAAGGAACTCACCAGCACTATGAGAATCGGTATGTTTGTTATCGAAAGAAGAAGATGGCGCGCCAATAAAATGACGATCGACATCAAAATAGCGCTTGCTAAAGGTACAGCAAACTGCTTTAGGTAAGTTAGAACAGGAGCATTAATTAAGCGGCTGACTGCCCATTGTCCGATTGGAAAAACTAGATAGCCACGAACCACAAATGCTACCGCAACGGCAACAATACCCCAGCGCACTGCGATCGAAAAACCAATCAAATTCAGTACCATAGACAGCAGCGATAGCCATAGGCTCCAGCTTGGTTTACCCATTGCGACAAACACAGAACTTTTGAAAAAACTAATTGACTGAAATAGACCTGCTAGTGCCAGCACTTGCAACACCGGAATGGATGGTAACCATTGTTTGCCAAAAATTAGCACAATTAGTTCAGGAGCAAGCACTGCTACACCTAAAAAGGTTGGAAAGGCAACTAGACTTGTCAGCTTAGTAGCGGTATAAAAGGTCTGACGAAACTGCTCCAGGTTGTTTTGCAAGCGAGAAAAAGTTGGCAGGGCAATTTGCTGGGTTGTTTGCACAAGCAGTTGCTGCATTACGGTCAAGATCCGGTAAGCAATCGAATAGTAGCCTAATGCGATCGCGCCCAAAAAATAACCGATCAGCAAATCATCAGCACGGCTGTTTATGAAGTTCAAAAAGTTAAAGCCGATGATGGGAAAACCGAACTGAAACAGTTCACGAAAGCGGACAAACGAAAATCTAAGCTGTGGTCGCCATGCACTCGCTCTCCATAAGACAAGAACGCCGACCAACTCTTGCACAATCTGCTGCACTACAAGGCTCCAAACGCCAAAACCAGAGAGCGCCATTGCTATGCCAACGGCACTGCCAGCGATTGTGCCGACGAGAACGCGAGTTGCAGTCGCTTTAAAGTTAAAGGCGCGTTCCAGCAAGGCTTGCTGCACATTGCCACAAGCAGTTACTAAGAATAGCCAGGAGAGCGCTTGTAAAATTGGTGTCAGCCGCGACTCGTGGAATCCGGCTGCCACAAAATCTGCCCCCGTAAAGCCAATCAAAAATAAGCCAAAACCGATCGCCAGACTTGACCAGAAGGCAGTATGAATATGGTCAGACTCTAAATCTTGCCGCTGAATTAGACTTTGAGCAAAGCCTTGCTGTAAAAAGATTTGCAGCAAGGCAAGAAAGATATTTGCCATTGCCACCAGCCCAAAAGCCTCAGGTGCTAGCAGCCGCGCTAGCAGAAAAAAGACAACTAGCGATCCAGCCTGGCTGCCCCAATTTTGTAAAGCAGACCAAAAAACTCCTTTTAGTGCTTTCTCCTGGATGCTCATCTACTTACGCTAAAGCATCAAGAGAACGGGAACAGGTGGGGTAGTCGGCTCGAATCTGCTGATAGATGTCGATGAAGCGATGAGTGCGCTGCGTTTCGCTAAAGTGCTTGAGGGCGCGTTGTCGCCCAGACTGCCCCATTTGTTCTGCTAAAGGACGATCCCATAACAGCCGCAGTAGGGGATTTGCGAGCGCGTCCACATCTCCAGGCGGAACTAAAAACCCGGTGACGCCATCTTGAACAATTTCTGGCTGACCGCCAACTGCACTAGCAATCACCGCCGTTCCGCGCATCATCGCCTCAGTCGAGACATTGCCAAACGGCTCTTCCCACTGGGACGGCACGACTTGCACCCAAGCCGCTTCAAAGTGCCGCTCCATTTCGGCGAAGGGTAGATGTCCGAGCCAATTTACAGAATTGCTCACGCCCAATTCCGCTGCCAAGGTTTGCAGAAAATTTGCCTCGCTGCCCTGTCCGGCAATGAGTAGTCGCGCTTGGGGAACCTGCGGTAGCACTTGGGCAAAAGCCCGCAACAACACTTCAACGCCTTTTTCGGGAACAAGCCGTCCGGCAAAAACGGCGGTGGGCGGACCTTGCAGGGCAGGGCGCATCGGACGTTCGGGAACGCCATTATGAACAACTTCAACCGGGGAAATACCTTCGGCTTCAAGCTTGGCTTTCATGCCGTGGCTGAGGGCAACGACGCGATCGAACACATGCCGCCAGCGTTGCCATAGTTGTCGTTGCAGCATCAGCGGTAGCCAAGATTGCGCCGTCAAACAGCCCGATCGCCAGCAAACTACACCCGCAACAAATTTGCAGGAACGTCCGTTGGGCAGGACCTTTGTACCAAGCGGACAAATCGCTTTGTACACCGCAGTTTGGTAAAGGCAAGGCACATCCCGTAAAAGTGGCAAAATCAAAGGCGATAATTGCCACATGAACATACGTACATGCACAACATCCGGCTGAAAGTTGTACAGGGCTCGCTGTAGCGTCAAGTAGGCTGAGGGATTTACCACCTGTGACAGCACTTGCAGTTTGCTAGTCGTCCCGAAGCAGGTGTAATCGGACAGTAATGGACTTTTAACCATTTGCGCTCGACTTGCCAGCAGGCGCACTTGATGACCACGATCGCGCAAGCCCTGCCTAAGCGAGAGCATTTGCAGTTCAGCTCCGCCTGTTGCTGTGCTGTAATCATGCAGCAGCAGAATTTTCATGCGTCTCCTGGGCAATTGGGAGGGGCGTACACTGGGGGGCAGGCGCTAAGTATCGTCTAGCGTAGCGATCCGTAAGGTAACGATTGAGGCGCTTTTCAAGTGGGGCAAGCAGACCGTACATAACAACTTTTTCAAGCCAACGAGTACGGATGCCCAAGGTGAGGCGGCGGACGATCGGCATTAAGATTGTTTTGCGTCTTCGCCAGCCTAACGCCTTATATTTCTGTTTGAAGTAGCTGTCTTCTGCTAAGTCCCACTTTTGCCGCAAACGGTTTAGGCTTGCCAGTTCCCAAGCATCACTCCAACGCAACATATAAAAGTGCCAGTCGCTTAAGGGGAGTGGTGAGGCAGGAACATAAGTAACAAGACAGTCTGGCTCAAAGTAGACGGTGCCGCCAGCTTGAGCCACAGCCATACAAAAATCGACATGCTCTTTTGTGTTAAGCATCGCTTCATCAAAGCTGCCAATGCGATCGAATATTTCGGTACGCACAAGAGCACAGTGAAACTCGCAAAGTTCGGTTTGGCTACGTTGAAGCTGCGATCGCACCTTTGCTACAGGCTGCCCCTGTCGATACATTTTTTCGCGCAATCGATTTCTACCCTTCACATCGCGAATAACGCGAGACTCACCGCCAGCAAAGTGAATGTCCTCATGCAGCGGCAAATATTGGCACATCAACGGACCAACTACCGCTGCACCCGTTTCGTTCGCACAGTTCACTAGTGCTTCTAGCCAACCCGGAGTAACAACAACATCATTATCAACAAAGACAACATATTTTGTGTCAACTTTGGCTAAACTCAGATTGCGAGCGCGGTTTGGAGAAAGATAGTGGTCAATGCAAATTAGCTCAAAGGCTTTCTCCTGAGCTTGCGCTTTGAGATATTGCTGTAGAGTGGGCGGCGAATTGCCATCCACATAAATTAATTTATGTGGCATCTGCGTATAGGCAAAAAGGCTCTCTAACGATTCGCGAGTATAGCTGAATCGCTCACGGGGTGTCACTATAATCGTTACTTCGGTCATTAAGATGAAACCTCCAAGCAAGACAAGAAGTGGTTTAAGCTATGCAGCAGTCGATTCCTTGAGCTTCAACTTTTCTTCAGCAGGCTTTTGATTTGCTGCCGTCCAGCGATCTTTGGTGAACTCTTCGTGGTAGGAACGTTCCACATTTACCGTCCACAAGTCATGCTTCTCGCCCAAGATATTTTTCACCGCCAGCATGGCTGTCAGCATGGAATGATCTTGATTGTTATAACGATGCATGCCATTTCGACCTACCGTTTGCAGATTCTCAAACGTTTCCAGATACTCCTGAATCACCTCTAGATGCTGGCGATACTCACCGTCATAAACTGGATATGCCTTGCGCTGGCGAATGACAACACCATCTTCCACATCATTAGGTTGCACACCCAGGTTCAGTTCTACGGCTTCACGACCTGCTAGCTTGATCAATTCAGCATCAGGCATATCCCAGAGGTCGTCGCCTTCGCTGCAAAAATATTCCATACCAAGGCAGGTTTTGCTTTGATCGGGAACCATTGCTGGACTCCAGTTTTTGAAGTTTTGAATCCGTCCCACTTTAAATTCAGGGCTATGGATATAGATCCAGTTATCCGGGAAAAGATCGGGCTGATTCACAATTAGAGAAACAATCAGAAAATCTCGGTACTTCAAACCGCGCGCTGCTTCCAAAACGTGCGCTGGTGGTGGCGGACTAAGGCGATTTAAGAGTGCCGTCACAGGCATCGTTGAGACAAAGTGATCACCTGTGATGTCGTAGGTGTCATCGCCTTGTTGCACCGTAATACTCTCAATTTGAGTGCCATTTCGCTGCACTTTGGTCACGCTGGTATGAAGATGAACCGGGCTGCCTTGAGTGTTGAGAATATCCTGGCAAGCTTCCCACATCATGCCAGGACCCAAAATAGGGTAATCGAACTCTTTGATAAGGCTTTTCGCGTTCTGGCTACCAAACAGCGCATTAATGACAGCCCGTTTCAGCGACATCCCCTGAATGCGTTGTGCAGCCCAATCGGCTCGAATCTTGTTGCAGGGAATACCCCACACTTTCTCGGTATAGGTCTTGAAAAAAGTACGGTAGAGCCGCCGCCCAAAGCGATCGCTCACCCAGTCTTCAAAGGTTTCAGGCTCCTGATAGTTGATTCTGGCTTTGAGTTTTGCCTTGAGATAGCTCACCAGAATAAAGAAACTGGGTAGGATGCCTAAGTTAGTTAACGTGTTGAACAACGAGAGAGGATAGTTGTAAAACTTACCCTGGTAATAAATGCGCGAGAGACGCGGCACTTTAATGAACTTGTCGCCCAGAACCTCTTTCCAGAAATCCTGCACCTGCTCAATTTTGGTAAAAAAGCGGTGCCCACCAATGTCAAAGCGGTAGTCTTTGTAGGTTTCTGTGCGAGAGATGCCACCAACTCGATCGGCTTGCTCGAACACGATCGACTGTACGCCCTTCTTGAGCAACTCATAGCCAGCGGTCAGCCCTGCGGGTCCTCCACCCATAATCACAACCGGAAAATGCTTCCCTTCGTTCGCTTCAAACTGCGTTTGTCTGCTTCCAGCAAGTTGCTTAATTTCTCTTTCTTCAGATAACTGCATAGTGACGCTTTGTTGGAGTGGAACAATAACCTTCCAAATCAATTCAAAATGAGAATTGACGAGTCAAAAACTGCCATGAGGGCTGTACGATCTGCACTCACTCAAGCTTGAAATTCAGGCTTGGGACAATTGAGTTTTGGGAACATTTCTTTTACTAAAGAGGTGGTAGCGGAGTGTGCCAATCGCAAAAGCGAAGCCGCCATAACAGTAGTAAAACCAATGCCAGGGAACAACTTTCAATGTAAAAACCAGTCCCCGTTGCTTGAGGAAAAACTGATAGACAGGCAAATTCAGCATTAAGAGAGTGAGGCTGATAATACCCGCAATGCCTAAGGCACCGAGCCACCAGAATGAGCCAACCAGCGCTAAAAGCAGGCTATAAACCAGAAGAATGCTTAAGCGACTAGAGGTTCCCAGATTTAAATCATTAACAAACTGGCGATCGCGCCACAGCAATTCTGTCCAGGGTAGTGCTCGATAGAAAATTTCAGCCCGTAGCAGATTAAAGGCTTCCCAGCGCTTGAGATGCTTTACCTGCACTTGCTTGCAAAGATGGATAGAATGCCCTGCTCGCTTGAGCCGATAGCCTAACTCAATGTCTTCGATCGACGGATAGCGATACGCTTCATCAAAGCCACCAACTGCTAAGAAGACCTCTCGCCTCACTGCACCACAGGCACCCCAGAAGGTCGAAGCTTCCTCAGAACCCTGTTGATGAGTGTAGTGATGGAAGAGATTTTTGTACTGAGACAAAAAGTTGGATGCACCTGGTGCATCATCATAAGAGCCAATTAAGGCAGCAATTTGAGGCTGCCTGTCAAAGGCTGCTAACACTTGCTCTAGAGTATCAGGGGCAAGTGTAACATCTGCATCCATGAAGAAAAGAATGTCTCCGTGAGATGCCTGAGCACCCAGATTTCGCGCTTTAGCAGGACCGCCTGCCTGAGGCACTTTAAGTACTTGTGCCCTAGCGGTCTGACTAAACGCCTGCGCCAACTCCTCGGAAGTATCAGTACCACCATCGACCACAATAGTGATTTCAGCAGCAGCGGCAAAGCACTCCAAGCTGTCTAAACAGTGGCGAAAGCTTTCTCCGCCATTATGAACGGGGATGACAATGGATAACGTGAGGTTTCCTGAAGAAGTCATATTGGTCATAAGCGGTTGCATCATCGCAATGATGAAAAGACGACTACCAAGCGTTTTGACCAGAGAAATTTAAAGACAGAAAATTTGAAGTCGTTTTAAGTTCAGGAGTTTCAACACGGACAAAGTAGAACAGGGTAAATTCTATTTGCATCTCCCTTTCCGAAGAGAGGTCTTAATGCCTTCAATCTTCTATTTGAAAGTAAGAGAAATCGACTCTAGAGAACTCCATCGTTAGTGCCAAAGCACGGTAATCAATTGAAGAACTGTAGTTGCACTTTAACCACAGTGACCTCAAAGACCAAATTTTTGGGGTCGATTTACCTTGTCTTCATAAAACGCTTACGATAAACTCCGTATAATTACTGGATTTATGAAGTTACTGTAAAGCAAGTCATTAAATCTTGCTTATGGAAAACTAGTTTTACTTTGAGGGAAACTTTTACTTTGAGGAAAACAAATATTTTGGGAACAAATACTAAGTAATTTTGTCCAGGCTTAAGGCAAAGTTTTTAATCTAAAAATAGAATATTGCATTTATCAAAGAGATAAAGAGAACTGAAAGAAACTGAATTAAGCAGCTAGTTTAGTCTCGAGAAGACACGAGGCTATTGTCGTCTTAGAGAAGCATTAAAGGATGATTGCTAGTTTGCCAAGTCGTCGCTTGTCCACCGTTGTACAGGCGATCGCGTAACAGTTAGCAGTAATGTTTGCTTTCGATCTACTTAAGCGATCGTTTGCGGTTAGAGGGTCTGAGGCACAGTTTCTTGAAGCGCAGTAAGGTAGCCCTGCGTAGTAGTAACCCAACCCAAAAACTTCCCGATATTGAAAAGGGTGGCAAGTCAATACACAGCTAGCCTTGCGAAATAGTCGAGGGCAACGTCTATCTCATACGTTTTCGATCGCAGTTTCAATACCTTTGTGCAGTCGCGAAAGTTTGGGGCAGCAGGGTTAAGAATGGCGTGTCGCTACAAAGGGAGTCTGTGAGGCTATTTCTCCAAACGGACGGCATACCATTGCAGAAATTCGTCGGGACCCACATCCAGTTCGCAGGACGTTTCGAGCAAATACTGCGCTTGATCTTGCACAGAAGTAAACTTTTGCAGATCTCTAGGAAGGTCATCTTGTCGTTTTGCTAACACGCCTTTGAGCTTGTCGAGCAGTTCAGCAGTGGTAAGGAACTCTTCCGATCGCCCAGATTCCAGCAAAACAAACGTATCGCTTTCGTACATACGTGGATCGGGCATGGCTCACTCTTCTCCTGTGCGGCTTCGGGCTTGATCACTGAGGACTACTCCTATTGTGCAGTCTTCTGGAAGTACCGAGCCTCTGTTCCTGATTTGCGCGATATAATCGTTGGTACGGGAAGTAGCATGGTACGGACTGTTGAGCGATCCGCTAGTCTTTGTAGAAGCTAGCCTGAAAAAAGTCCATCCAAACACCCATCCTAAAAACTTTAGCGTCTATGAAGCGTTCTGCCTGTCTGATCTTCAATCCAGTGGCGGGTAAGGGTGACCCAGATCAAGATCTGGCAACGATTAAAGCTTTGCTAGAGCCTGAAATTGATCTGGATATTCAGCTCACAACAGAAGAAGTCGGTGCTGATGCACTCGCGATCGCAGCAGTCAAGCGCGGTGTCGATGCCATTATTGCCTCCGGTGGCGATGGCACACTCTCGGCAGCAGCAGCAGCTTTAGTTGGCACTACTATTCCCTTTGGCATTATTTCACGCGGAACTGCTAATGCCTTTGCTAATGCGCTGGATATTCCTGACACGATCGAAGCAGCTTGCCAAACGATCTTAGGTGGCGCAACCAAAACTGTTGATGCGGCGTACTGCAATGGACACCCGATGGTGTTGCTAGCAGGCATTGGGTTTGAAGCAGAGGCAGTGGAGTTAGCCGGTCGCGAGGCGAAAAACCGCTTTGGTATCTTTGCTTACGTGTTGGCAGGGTTTCAGGCGTTGCGACAGATGAAAACGTTTGAAGCCGAAATTGAAACTGAAGACAAAGTGATTAAGTTGACAGCCGCTGCGATTACGGTTGCAAATACGGCTCCGGCGACTTCTGTCCTGGCACAGGGTCCGTCAGGCGTAGTAGTTGATGATGGGTTGCTGGATGTGACGTTGGTGTCTCCAGCGAACAAGGCAGGGGCGATCGCGGCAACTTACCATCTCTTGCAAACGGCGCTGAGTGGCGATGCTGTCGATCGCGATGATATTGGCTATCTCCGTGCCAAACGAGTCAAAATTACAACCGAGCCAGAGCAAAAAGTGGTTTTGGATGGCGAACTAATTGGCAATACGCCGATCGACGTTGAATGCGTTCCTCATGGACTCACGCTCTTTTACCCTCTAGTCGAAGAGACGTTACCGACCGAAAAACTCGAAGGGTTGCCAAATCTGGTAATTGAAATGAAGAAGGCACCGGACGGTGAAGGTAGCTTTGGTGAGCATGAATGAAGTCGGTTTGTACAACCGCCTGTCGGAACGCGATCTGTAACGTTCCGACAGACGGTTAAGGCTCCTCGCCCTGCGCTTGCAGCCGCTTCCGTTCTTGCAGCTTTAGCAAAATCTCAGCATGGACTTCCTTTGTAATAGGGTAAAAGTAAGCCAGCACCAGCCCAATCAGTAGCACCAGCGTTGGCAGTGGACCGATCGCCAGCTGGATAGCTGCGATCGCAGAGGGTGGCTGCACAGGCGCGGGTTGGCACGGCACCGTTTCCTTAAAGCCAGCGATTGCTAATCCCTGACCCAGCAAAAACAACCCAAGAGCCAGCCCCACCTTCTGTAGCAGCACCATAAACGAGTAAAAAATGCCCTCGCGCCGCTGCCCCGTTTGCAACTCATCCAGTTCAACGACATCAGGCACCATTGACCAGGGAATCAGGTATGCAGTTGCCACACCAAACCCCGCCATGACTGCCAGCACGTACATCAAGCCAATTTGTCCTGGCTTGAGAAAGTACAGCCCCGCTTGAGCAATAATCCAGACACCCATACCCATAAAATAAACCGCTTTTTTGCCCACGCGCTTGCTGATCTCCGTCCAGACAAACAGCATGACCAATGCCGTCCCCTGTACAGCTAACAGTACCGGAATGAACTGATCTTCCCGCTGCATCACGTTGACAACAAAGTAGGGAATGATCGAGGCAGTAATTTGCACTGCTAGCCAGGAGCAAAAGTAGATGCCAATAACGTAGAGAAACGGTCGGTTGCTAAAGGCGATTCGCAGTTGCTCTAGCAGCGGGATAGTGGCGGTTGATTCTGTTTCGAGTCGGCGGTTTTCGGCAACCATCACCTGTCTGCGAACACCCCAGACGCACCAGTACAGCGACACGATCGAAATAACTGCACAAACAATGCCCAGCACCGTATACTGCATTACACCAGCGTTGCAACTTCCACCTGGCGCTGTACTGGGCTTAAAAACGGCAAAGATCACCTGTGCCAATAGCAGTGAAGCAATGCTGCCCCCGATCGAAAATAAGAACCGAAAGCTATTGAGACTGGTGCGCTCGTTGTAGTCCTGAGTCAGTTCGGGGGTCAACGCCGTGTAGGGAAGGTTGACCGCTGTATAAGCTGTATTAAACAACACCGAAACGAGAATGTAATAGCCAAAGAGCCACCACTGATTTGTGGCTGGATCAGCACTAAACTGAGGCACAAGCCATTGCAAAACATAAAAGATGCCAAAGGGGATGGCTCCCCATAGCATCCACGGCAAGCGGCGACCCATCCGGTTTTGGGTGCGATCGCTCAAAACACCCACAAAAGGGTCGTTGACGGCATCCCAAATCTTGCCAATCAGCAAAATACTGCCTGCCAAGCCAGGGTTAATACCTGCCACATTAGTAAAAAAGAATAGTAAGAAAAACGCCAGAATATTGGCAGTAATGGCCGGTCCGAGATCGCCTGCGCCGTACGCCAACTTGGTAGGAAGGCTGAGTTTTGGCAAGGTCGGCGGAACAGAAGAAGCGGAATCATGCATAGTGGGATACAAGAAAAGCAAATAACAGTTGTATTATCTTTTTCAGCTTGAGGCGCTTAGCTTGGGGCTTTTTGGCTTCAGGCAGACGCTTGCATGCTTAGAGTGGTGAGTTTTAAGGTAGTGCCTTCCGCCCAAAACTCAGAACTCAACACTCAAAACTTAAAACTTACTGCTTACCGCTTGCTATCCCTTTCCTACGTGCTGTCATGTCAGATTTATACATCTCCTGGTCAGAATATCACCAAAAAATTGAGCAACTTGCCGCCCAGGTGCATCAGTCCGAATGGAAATTTAATCAGATTATTTGTTTAGCCAAAGGTGGGCTGCGGGTTGGCGATATCCTGGCACGCATCTTTGATCTGCCACTGGCAATTCTGGCGACCTCTTCCTATGGCGGCATTGGTGGACAGGTGCGCGGCTCGATCACCATTTCGCGGGATCTGTCGATGACGACGGCTAATTTGGGCAGTCATGTGCTGCTAGTAGATGATCTGGTGGATTCGGGTGTCACTCTTAAAAAAACGCTAGTGTGGCTCGATCGACGCTATGGGTACTACGTAGAGGAAGTGCGTACAGGCGTGCTCTGGTATAAGAATTGTTCTGTGATTACCCCAGATTATTACGTGGATTACTTACCCGATAACCCGTGGATTCACCAGCCCTTTGAGCATTATGAGCAAATGAGTCCAGACGCTTTAGTAGCATCCCTACCATCTGCACCCGTGACACCGTAGACGCAGTATTAAGTTGCGATCACTGCACGTAGATTCAACAAGCTCAAGTTGGGTATTGGTACGCAGGACGTTCAGGATGACGCGATCGGGTGATGAAGTTTCGGTATTTCTGTCGATATAATTAAAAGAATCAGGTGTGAAGTTCCCCGCAAATGTACTGTTCAGTTTTTAGGTGGGTTTAAGTCACTGCCTCAGCTTGGCTGAGTTTAGAGTGACTTCAAGTTTTTCCGAGGTAGTAATGCGAGACTCTAGCGATCGCCGCTCAGTAACACCGACCGCCCATACGTCCTACTCGAAGAAGCGTTTAGGTGGGTACTTAGTCGAGGCAGGCTTGTTGACCCCTGCTCAAATTGATGTAGCGCTTAATGACCAGAAGCTAACAGGTATGCGCTTCGGTGAAATTTTAGCAGCGCGAGGCTGGGTTAAGCAGCAGACGATCGAATATCTGATGCACAAGGTAGTGCTACCAGAGCAAAAAGACGTTAAGCAACCTGCAAGCCGCACAATGACGGCATCACAGCAGAGTGGTAATGTGAGCGCTCGTGCAGCAGACATACCCTCCCCTCATGGCTCCGAAGCAGGTAAGCAAGCAATTCGACGGGATGCGCTGATCGCCAAACCGCTCTCATCATCCAACCAGCCTGATGGTGATGTGAGCTGGGTGGGTTAGGGGTTGCCAGAGGATTAGAGGTTGTCAAAAGGTTAGGGATTACCGGAACATAGCCAGAGCCAAAAAGGCAGCAACAGCACCAATCCTAAACAGCCTACTACCAGCGCTGTCACCGTCAATTCTTGATCAAGCTCATATGCTTCAGCAAGCACTAACGTTGCAAAGGCAGGCGGCATTGCCATCTGTAGCACGATCGTTCGATAGACTAAACCGCTAAGACCCAGCGCCCACAGCACCATCCCTAGCAGCAGCGGCACAAGCAGCATCTTGATACCAACACTGAGTAGGGCTGGTTTGACGTGTTTGAAAGACGATAGCTGGCTTAAGCGCATCCCCATCAACACAAGCGACAGGGCAACTACAAACCAGGCAACACCTCGCAGGCTATTTTCTAACAGCGGTGGCATAGGAGCATCACGGTAAGCTAACCCAAGTCCAAAGCTCCACAGCGCGGGATTCTTGATTATTGTTGCTACCGCTTGCCAGGGGCGCCAATGCTTTTTGCTGCTTGGCTGCGTTGCATCCGTTGTCTTGCTACCAAAGTGAGCCGCGATCGCCACGCCCAAACCATACGACCCTAGCGTTGATCCCAGTAGATCATAAAACAGCGTCCAGGCAAAGTATTGCGGTCCTACCAGCGCCAGCGCTACGGGATAACCAATGTAGCCCGTGTTGCCCAGCATGGATGCCAGCAGAAAGCTACCCTGAGTTTGGTGGCTAAACGGTCGATCACAGAAACGGGCATAGTGCTGCGATCGCTGACCGAGCCACCACGCCAAGCCTGCACCCAGTAGTATTGCTGCCCACGCTACGACTGGAGCGAGCCACAATGCTGCCGTTAGCTGTGCATGACGCAGAAAGGCAAAAATGCTGATCGGCACCCCCACCCAGAACAAAAACTTTCCCAGTAAGGCAGGCACCGTTGGAGGCAGAAGGCGACCGCAGACCCAGCCAACGAGTGTCCAGCCCAATAACGGCACGTAAATCGTCAGCAGGTTGTCAACGGTCATGGTAATACCAATTTAGATTGAAGGCGACGCGCCTGTAAAAGCACAGTAAGTTGATCGCCAACCCAACGAGTCCTTTGAGGCGATCGCACGATCAATGCTTTCGCTGTACTGTAAGAAGACTGTAAAAACTGGCTCAGATTTTAGCCTCGTGATTTAAGGTTGTATAACAGGAGACTGTTTCCCGTTTATCGCTTGAACCAACCGATAAACACACAACCAGGAGATCTGACTCAGTTTACAATTCCTGTAATCGCTATTGCTTGAGTGTAGGAGTTGAACGATTGGATAACGCTGGTACCCCCGAAAAGCCCTCAGAAACTACGCCAAAGTCGCCTCTGCCGATGGATGATATTCCCGTGGCGCAGCGCGAAGGGCAGGAGGTAGCCCCCAAGCCTCAAACAAACATCGTTTTGCTGATTGGTAGCCTAGCGGCTTTGGGCATTGCCGCACTAGCAGCAGGCAGTTTTATGGCGCTGCGTATACAGCAACCACAAACCGATACCCTGGCAATGGAAAGCCCCGCAGCAACGGCTCAACCTACACAGGCAGGCTCACCGACTGCCACACCCAATGCGGAGACGTTATTGGGACACTTTGCCTACCCCGCAGCACCGCAGGCAGAACTAGCACCGATCGTCGCCGATGGCAGCATCAAAATGCGAAAAGCCGCTGCTCAAGCCTATCGAGAGATGACTGCCGCTGCTCAGCAAGAAGGGATTAGCCTTGTACCGATTTCAGGCTTTCGCTCCCTTGAGGACCAAAAATATCTGTACTTTGATGTAAAAGCCGATCGCAACCAGAATGCGACTGAACGCGCTAAGGTCAGCGCGCCGCCTGGGTACAGCGAACACCACACGGGCTATGCCGTCGATATTGGTGATGGCAACACGCCTGCACTCAACCTGAGTCCTGACTTTGACAAGACAGCTGCTTACCGTTGGCTCAAGGACAACGCCAACCGCTACAGCTTTGAACTCTCTTTCACCAAAAATAACCGTCAGGGCGTCAGCTACGAACCCTGGCATTGGCGCTACGTCGGCGACATCCAAAGCTTAAAGACGTTCTACAAAGCGCGAGGACAGAAGTAGTCTTGGTTATTAGTTTTTAGAAGTATTTGCTTCGTTGGTTATAAATGACGATCGACATACACGCTGGTAAATCTAAGCAAGCGGCATAGGGAAAGCGTTGGACATTTTTCAGTGAGTCTGTTCATTATTGAATTAGTGTGCTTATCTACACAACCTCTTTCTAAAGAAGAATTGTGAGCTTCTGTCTTCAGTAGGGTTAAGGCGTGTTTGAACATTTGTTAACGTTCAGAGGTCGTTTTTTGAAGAAGCTATGATAGACACCAACACAACTAAGAAGCCTGATCAAACTGTTGAAGCATTTATGCAGTTTGGTGCCGATGAGCAACTGGCGCTTTTGTGGTTTATTTATGAAGAAGTCAAAGGCTCAATTACGCCCAGTGCCTCTGATAACGAAACTGGCTTTGCGATCGCCCAAGCATCCGTTGATCAATTAGCACAGATGTCTCAAGAGGAGCAATTGCAAGCCCAGCGTGACATTATCAATGGTTCTACTGATGGGGTTGCTCACGACTATGCCAACTTCAATTCGAGCAATCGCATTGCCTTCTGGTATCTGTTAGGGCAAGAAATGGAAAAAGGACGAGTAGTCAACGTGCCATCAGATTACAAACTACCACCAGAAGCACAGGGTTTCATGGATTCTTTCAAGGGCTATGACTTTGAAGATCAACTTACTGCTATCCGCAACGTAGTTTCTATGATGGGCAGTTCTCCCAAACCAGGCGCAATGGCTTAAGCTAAAGCCGAAAATTCAACTTCTGTCTGAGCACTTTAATAAAAATCTCAACTCTGTCTGCTGAGATTCTGAAATCTTCTTCAAAATAAGGGTTCAGAATCTCAGTTTTTTGTTTAAAGCAGACATATTTAGCGATCCTAAACCATCTTCTAAATTGTTATCCTCTTGGCAAGAGGCAATAATTCCTTGGACTGTAGCAATGGAAATACGCCATTCTAGCCAACACTAATAACAATATTTTTTGGACTGAAGGAACAGTTTACGTGCTCAGTTAAGTAAAACTATTGGAACTAGTTTCATCTGTACATAATAACCTGCGACCTCATTTTGTCTCATTTCAAGACTAAGTGCTGAGTAATAGACAAATCTATTTAATTGGTGATCGAAACTGTGGTGATACCATCCTGAAAAACTGTTGGGTTATTTTCTAACAGTGGAAATAGTCTGATTGGACATTTTGACAAAGCAAGTGCAATTTTGTACTTGCTTGAAAGGCTAACGCTCAACATCGGTCATTTCCAATCAGGTGGCAATCGCTTGGTGACTGTACCGGATGTAATTGCCATTCCCAAAGCCAGCAATCCAAAGCATCTTCGAGAGAATCGCACGACTTTAGTTTTGACGCTTACAACCGTGGATTTAGCGAAACCCGATGCACACCTTCTTCCCACTATTAGCGGTCATCTGCATCTCTCCTAAAGTTTGGATTTAGCGAAACCCGATGCACACCTTCTTCCCACCCCGCAGAAAAAGGGCACTAGTAATGAGATAGCGCTAATTTAATTACTGATGGATTTCAGCAGGACTGTTCAACCATGCCGCATTTATTTGAGCCATACAAGCAACGCAGCGTTACCTTTCGGAATCGTATTGCCGTGTCTCCCATGTGTCAATATTCCAGCCAGGATGGGTTTGCCAACGACTGGCATCTCATTCATCTGGTCAGTCGAGCCGTGGGTGGGGCTGCGTTGGTGATGACTGAAGCAGCGGCAGTTGAGCCACAGGGACGCATCACCCCTCAAGATTTGGGAATCTGGCAGGATGCCCATATCGAAATGCTGGCACGCATCGTGGAGTTGATTCATTGCCAAGGTGCGATCGCGGGGATCCAGCTTGCCCATGCCGGCCGCAAAGCCAGCACAGCACGTCCCTGGGATGGTAGAGCAGTGCTTGAGGAATCTCAAGGAGGCTGGACGACCGTTGCTCCCAGTGCCGTTCCCTTTAAGCCAGAGAGCCCTGTGCCCAAAGTATTGAGCATCGAAGACATTCAACGGCTAACTGAATCATTCGTCAACGCCGCCCGCCGTGCCCTAGAAGCCGGATTTAAGCTGGTTGAAATTCATGCAGCGCATGGCTACCTCTTGCATGAATTTCTGTCTCCCTTGAGCAATCAACGGACAGATGAATACGGCGGTAGCTTTGAGAATCGCATCCGGTTTTTATGCGAAGTTGTGCAAGCGGTACGAATGGTTCTGCCAGATCAAACGCCGCTTTGGGTTCGCATTTCGGCGACCGATTGGGTTAGCAATGGCTGGGATATTGAACAAAGTGTTGCCCTTGGCAATAAGTTAAATTCGCTAGGCGTTGACCTAATTGATTGCTCATCTGGTGCAATCGTGCCCGGTGAAACAGTTCCTGTGGGGGCTGGTTACCAAACGCCCTTTGCCGCTCGCATTCGCCGCGAAGCCAAAATTGCCACCGCAGCCGTTGGTATGATTGCAACACCAGAGCAAGCGGATCACATCATTCGGACCGAGCAGGCAGACATGGTGTTAGTGGGACGAGCCATGTTGCGTGATCCTTACTGGGCATTACAGGCTGCGAAACAACTGCATCAGCCGATCCCGACTCCCGTGCAATACGATCGCGCCTGGAGTTAAGCGGGCTGCGATCGGTTCTGTAGTGCAGAGGTTCAAAACGATGGATGAACCTGGTTATGTTAGAACATACGTGTCGTTCTGAGCGCAGCGGAGCGAAACAAAGAAACTCAACGCTCTGCTAGAAGCCAAGCTGCTTCAAATCGCTACGCTTCATTCAACGCGGCAAAAGGCACGATTCAAGATTGCTATGTTAATAAAAAAGAGGAATGATGATGAAAATCTTGATGGTATTGACTTCTCACGACCAGCTTGGTAACACAGGTCAGAAAACCGGATTTTGGTTAGAGGAGTTTGCCACTCCTTACTACGTCTTTAAAGATGCAGGAGCCGACATTACCCTGGCTTCTCCTAAAGGTGGGCAACCACCGCTCGACCCCAAAAGTGATGCGACCGATGCCCAAACGGAGGCAACCCTTCGCTTCAAGCAGGATACTGATGCCCAAGCCGTTTTAGCCAACACCTTAACGCTAGCGAGTGTTGCTGCTAACGATTATGATGCGGTGTTCTATCCCGGTGGTCACGGACCATTGTGGGATCTAGCAGAAGATGCAGATTCCATTGCGTTAATTGAAGCTTTTTATAGTGCTGGCAAGCCTACAGCCGCCGTGTGTCATGCTCCCGGTGTGTTGCGCCATACCAAAGCTGCCGATGGTTCTCCGTTAGTGCAAGGCAAGTCTGTAACGGGCTTTGCCAACACTGAAGAAGAAGCAGTTGGACTAACCAGCATCGTGCCGTTTTTGGTAGAAGACGAGTTAAAAAAGAACGGCGGCAAGTATGCCAAAGCCGCTAATTGGCAGTCCTATGTGACGAGCGATCGCAATTTGATTACTGGGCAGAATCCTGCATCATCCGAAGCCGCAGCCAAAGCGGTTTTACAACAGCTAGCCACGTCACAAGGAGTCACTCTATGACATAACAAGGTTATCCAGGGTGCCCGTACAAATAGTTTTAGCGAAGCCGCCCTGATCGCAGAATGCTAACGATCAGCCAGAGTCCGAGAAAGCTGGCGGAGAAGAAGAGGACGCTGCTAACCCAAAACAGCCGTCCTGTGCGATCGTTTGCCAAGATGGTCGCGGCACCCATAATCAATGCTCCAACGACGATACTGAACGAGAGGCGGTTTGCAGAATCATCCACACTCCGGCGGAGCGGATCAAGATCTCGCAGGTTCAGGTTCCACTGAAGGGTTTCGGAAGTGACGCGATCGAGCAGTATTTCTAGTTGGCGAGGCGATTGGAGAGAAAGGGTTTTGAGATCGAGCGCAGTACGTAAGAGTGCCTGGAGCGGTGCTTCCCCCACCAGTTGTCGTCGAAACAGATCGGTCATTAGCGGTTTGATCTGATCTGCCAGATTAAAGTCGGGGTCAAGCTTACGAGCAACACTTTCCAAATTTGCCAACGTTTTGGCATAGAGACCCATGTTGCCGGGAACCCGCAGGTGGTTTGCCCGAGCACGCTGAAGGATATCGTAAAATAATTGGCTGAAGTTGACCTGTGCCAGATTGAGGTTGAAGTAACGCCGCAGCAGGCGATCGTAGTCACTTTCAAGCTGTGCCAGATTAACTGTTTGCACCGATTCTGCCAGTTGCAGTGTGAGTTGGGTACAACGTTGCGCGTCAAGGTTGACGATCGCCAGCAGCATTTCGGTCAGAACTTGCTGCGTGCGTGGATCGAGCCGCCCGACCATACCGCAGTCTAGCAGCGCCACACGACCATCTCTGAGATAGAACAGGTTGCCGGGATGCGGATCGGCATGAAAGAAGCCGTCGATGTAGATTTGCTGAAAGAAGGCATTCACTAGCAGACTCACGATCGCACGACGTTCAGCCGTGGCATCACCACCATGACCAATGCCAGTGAAGTTCCCTTGCAGCAGCGGTACACCGTCTAGCCACTCCATCACCATCAGCCTTTCGGTGGTCAGCTCCCAGTAAATCTCAGGCACAACTAACTGCTTAGGGTCAAACCAACGACTGCTAGAGAGGTTGCTGCGAAGCTGGTCAGTATGGGTGGCTTCCAACATGAAGTCTAGTTCGGCAAGGAGCGCAGTTGCAAATTCTTCTGCCAGCGCCTTGAGGTCATAGTACTTGCCAAAGTTCGTGCGCGAAACGAGGTCTGCGAGACTGCGGATGAGCGCGATATCTTGATCAACGATCGCCTCAATGCCAGGACGCTGAATTTTTAGCGCGACTTCTCGCCCGTCTGCCAGGGTCGCGCGATGGGTTTGGGCGATCGATCCAGCCGCAACAGGTTGGTGATTAATGGTGGTAAACGACTCTTCGAGCGGGCGACGCAATTGCTGCCGAATCACCACTTCCACTTCTTGCCATGAAACAGGAGGCACTTCTGCCTGAAGAGCGGTGAGTGCCGTGATGTACTCTGGCGGCAGCAAGTCAGGTCGCGTACTCAGCAACTGCCCCAGCTTGACGTAGACGGGTCCCAGTTCAACCAGAATGTTGCGAAGGACAGCAGGCGGTGGCAGTTGCGGTTCTTCAGCTTTGGTGCCTGTCAGCAGTCGTCGCATATAGCCCCAACCATTACGGAGGACAACTTCTGCGATTTCGCGCTGGCGAGCGCTCGATTGGGCGAGGCGAGAAAACATTCTTAGTTGTTAGTGGTGGTAGTGGTTAATTGGCGGGCGATCGTGATCACTGTAACAACTAACCACTAAAAGCTAACAACTAAAGCAGATCTTTGAACTGTGGATTGGCTTGAATTTCTTTGAGCACTTGCTTAATTTCCTGAGTGCGGTCTTTTTTGACAATCAGGGTCACGTTGCCATCACGTACGACAACCGTATCGTCTAACCCGATCGTCACGATTAGCTCCTCTGGCTTAGAGGCATAAAAAATCGCTCCATGAGTATCAAGCCCAACGTGCGTGGCAAGTTCAACGTTGTCGTTTTCGCCTTTGAGCAAGCGCTCGATCGCATTCCAATCGCCCAAATCGTCCCAGCCAAACGCAACTGGTAGCACGTACGCCTGTTGCGTTTTTTCCATCAGGGCATAGTCAATGCTTTTCTTCGGCAACGTGGGGTAAGCGGCAACGCCCTGCGTTTCTAAAGGGTTAACAATCTCAGGTGCGTAAACTTGCAGTTCATCCAGCGCTACACCCGCACGAAACACGAACATACCGCTGTTCCAGCTAAAGGTGCCCGTGGCAAGAAACTGTTCAGCCGTGTGGCGATCGGGCTTTTCTGTAAAACGGTTAACGCGATAGGCAGGAAAGCCCGCTTGCTCACCCTGAGCACCATAGACACCAACCTTATCGCCCGCCTGAATGTAACCATAACCCGTTGAAGCAACCGTCGGCGTGATCCCCAGCGTGACGATCGCGGCTTCTTGAGCTGCAAGTGTAGCGGCGGCGCTCAGCGTTGCTTGAAAGGCAGCCTCATCAGCAATCCAGTGATCCGCTGGAAAAAAGCCGACAACCGCTTCTCTGCCATAGCGTTCAGCAATCTTCAAGGTACTCCAGGCAACGGCTGGTGCAGTGTCTCGACCTTCTGGCTCAACCAAAAGATTGTCTTCTGGCAGTTCTGGCAGTTGCTCTCGTACTCCATCTGCCAGATGAGCTGCTGTGACAACCCAAACAGACTGCCAGCCACCCGCGATCGCCAGCAAGCGGTCTGCGGTAGCCTGAAGCAGGCTGCGTCCGCTCCCGTCCAGGCTTAAAAACTGTTTGGGGCGCTTTCTACGGCTGAGGGGCCAAAAACGTTCGCCCTTGCCACCTGCAAGAATGACAGGCACCAGAGATTGATTAGTCATCGTTGGCGTTGGCTCCGTTAAGATTGGCTGCTGAAATAAGTGAAAAACATGGGTTTAAAAAGACGTATAGCTTTTGCACAGTATGGTGTGGCAACGCCTCTACAGTCTGATACGGCAACGCCTCTACTTCAAGGTGCTGCTGCTCATCTCGGTAAAACGTCAACCCGATTGCTTCGGGTCAATCTTAGGTGAGTGTCATCATTCTGCTGATCGTTTTCTTTTCGCTTTACCTAATCTTGTCACCACACGATCAACATTAGAGACTGTGTAAAACCTAATGCATTTCTCCGGGTCGGGCGTATGTCTTACTTGCTACCATTACCAGCACCGAACTGCATTAGCATAGGCTATACAATTATTTTCAAAAGATAGATTCTATTTATATATCCCTAATGGGGTCAGGTTTGATTTGTTACAAGGCAGCAACCAAATCTCAGTATGCACCAATGATAATTTTCTTTTGTTGAAGCGCTGCAACTCCTAAACAGCCGCTTTTGCACGATGAAAAAGCTGATTGTTGTCAGCAGCAAGCGATCGGTTATAGAAAAGACTAACGTTATAATCTGCGTTCTTTCGTAAGCAAATTACACCCATTTTTAAGGTGCCGCAATCGCTGACTTATGGTAAAGTTCATGTGAAGTAGAAACACATTGCTTGCATCGGATTAAATGTATCTGTCGCAATGTTCTGACTCGTTTTGAGTGATGACTACTAACGAAGCGAAAGCTTTTTCAGAGTGTCAGAAGAGCTGCATTAGTTCTTCTGTTGAGGTTTGAATTTAAAGTTAATTAGTTTAGTTTCGAGCGCAATAGTAACTCGCTAAAGTCTTAATTGCCTTGATAGCAGTGCGTTTCATTATTTCTCAACCACCTTATAATCCTGCCAAAGAGCTTGTTTGCTAATGATATCTCCACAGAAATGTTGTGAGGTCGGCTTCAGTATCTTATCAATATGGAGGTCATACTAATGTGCGTCAGAGATTCAATTTACTCCTGTTTCCATCTTCGGAGCGATGCAGGAACAGCATCTCTCTTCATAGAATTAGTTTCCGTTTAGCAATGAATGAAGAAGGTAAGGTCTGCCTCTAAAAAGGCAAACTCGGGACTCGTCACGCCTAATGCTTGTCAACGCTAGTAAAAGTGAAGCTCACACATCATGGTTTCTTTTAGTCGAAAACGCATTGCTCTGATCTCTGTCCACGGTGATCCTGCGATTGAAATTGGGAAAGAAGAAGCAGGCGGTCAAAATGTTTATGTGCATCATGTTGGCGAAGCGCTGTCACAACAGGGATGGCAGGTTGATATGTTCACTCGCCGCGCTAATCCTGAGCAACCCGCGATCGTGCAACATACTCCCCACTGCCGCACCATTCGTTTGACAGCAGGGCCGCAAGAGTTCATACCGCGAGACGAGCTTTTTGAGTTTTTGCCAGAATTTATAGAGGGATTTTTGGCATTTCAGGAGCAGTTAGAAACTCCTTATCTTTTAATTCATAGCAATTATTGGTTGTCGTCTTGGGTTGGTATGCAACTTTGCAAAAAGCTGTCACTTCCACAGGTGCATACCTACCATTCTCTGGGAGCAGTCAAGTACAAAGCCACTCCTACAGTGCCGCTTATTGCCAAGACTCGGCTAGATATTGAGAAAACGTGCTTAGAAACAGTCACTCGCGTTGTGGCTACCAGTCCTCAAGAGCGGGATCATATGCGATCGCTCGTTTCGACTCGTGGCAACATTGACATCATTCCCTGTGGCACACGCATTAATCATTTTGGTACGGTGACTCAGGAGGAGGCGCGCCATACGCTGGGGATCACACCCGAGGAGAAAGTCATTCTTTACGTGGGTCGCTTCGATCCTCGCAAAGGCATTGAAACCTTAGTGCGAGCAGTGCATCAGTGCCGTACTCGGGAAACCGAAAAAGTGCGGCTTATTATTGGTGGTGGCAGTCGTCCTGGTCATAGTGATGGCAAGGAACGCGAGCGCATCGAAAGCATCGTAGCCGAACTGGGCATTGGAAACATTACTCAGTTTCCTGGACGGCTCAGCCAGGATGATTTACCCGTTTATTATGCGGCTGCGGATGTTTGCGTTGTGCCCAGTCACTATGAACCGTTTGGGTTAGTGACGATCGAAGCAATGGCGTGTGGTACGCCTGTTGTGGGGAGCGACGTCGGCGGGTTGCAGTTTACAGTAGTGCCAGAAAAAACCGGACTGCTAGCACCACCCAAAGACGAAGCTGCCTTTGCAGCCGCGATTGATCGTATTCTCCTGAACCCAGAATGGCGTAGCCAACTGGGGCAGGCAGCGAGAAAGCGAGTTGAAACGAAGTTTAGCTGGGATGGAGTGGCAACCCAACTGGGTGAACTTTACGAAACACTGATCGAAGAATCGTCCCAAGCGGCGGCTCAAGAAGTGTCCGAAGCTCTTACTCAGGTGAGCGCGTAAGTCAGACAGAGTCTACAACAGTCGTTTGTCACTGCTCTTAATTGCAATCCATCACTTGGGACTAACTCAACTTGAGGGGTGAGAGTATTTTTTGCCCCTCAAGCTGGACTCAACATTCTCGGTAGACGAGCGATCGCTCTGGCGCATTCATAGCAACCGCTCCTATATAGTTCGGTGCAGGCGTAAAGAGCTGTAGTGACCATGCACGCGCTGATGCGTTATCATGCCGCACCAGTTTTGCAGTGTCATGCTGGAGGCAAACTTCGATCGCGCTCAGGCTCATCAAGCCGTTGCCAGTAGCCTTTAACACCGCTTCTTTGCACGTCCAGTGCTGAAAAAAGGAGCGTAAGCAGCTATCGCCCTCTAAGGCATGAATCGCGGCGTGTTCTTGTGGTGTAAAAAAGCGCTGTGTCAGATTTTCTAAGTCAGCAACCGGACGGAAATATTCTAAATCGATGCCGATCGCTTGCTGATAGGCGACCGCGCAAACCATCAAGTCTTCTGAATGTGAAAGATTGAATTCTAGCCCAACGCTTGCCAATGGCTCAGCTAGCGCGGGTTTGCCTTTGTCACCATAGCGAAACTGCACACGATCGGGCGATGTATTCAAGTAGCGTCCCAAAAGTGTACGCAAAGTCCCCCGACTGACAATGAAGCGATCGCGATCACGCGGAAAGCGAAATCGTTCTGCTCGTGTTTTCTCATCAGGCGAGAGCGTTTGCGCTAGTTGCTGGCAGTCGTTTGATGAACGCACTAGATTGGCTTGCCAGACATGGATTTCAGTTTCTGTCAGCGTCAGGCTCACAAAACGCTCCTCACACCGTTACACTCCAATCTCCTGAAGCCATCCCAAAATGAGTGGATTGACGACTTCTGGGCGATCGTCATGGGGACAGTGACCCGTATCAGGGATAGACACAAACTTGAGTGGATGCGACGCAGCATGCTTCTGATAGATAGCAGCACCTGCGATCGGTGTCCAAGGATCATCGGCACCCCAGAGCACCAGCAATGGTTGACTAACCCTGGGCAATAGTTCGGCGGGACTGGGACCAGGCGGCGCAGTCAAGACAGAGGCAAACACTTTTTGGGCACCTTCATCGCAGGAAGGAGCGTAGAGCATATCTACCAGTTCGTCGGTTATGGCGTCTCGGTTGCGGTACACCTGCGACAAGGTACGACGGATACGATGCTTTTGGCGAATCTGGTTGAAGACGAAACCACCAAAGCGGGGCGATCGCACCAAATTATTGAAGGTCGCCATGATAAACCGTAGCGGTGGAGCCAACTCACCAGGGCGATGGTTCATACCGCCAGCGCAGTTAAGCAAGACGCTGCCAGCGGCAGTTTCAGGATGATCTGCCAACATCATCAGGCACAGCAGCCCCCCGATCGAGTTCCCGACAAAGACGGTGGGCACTTGAATATGGGCGCTCCAGAAATCCTTCAACAACGCCTGCCAAAGTTCTAGACTGTAGTCGAGCGCTGGTTTTGCCGAGCCACCAAACCCTAACAGGTCGATCGCAAACACCCGATAACCACCGGCTGCCAGCACTGGAATATTCTGCCGCCAATGACCGAGCGATGCGCCAAAGCCATGTACCAGCAGAAGCGGTGTGCCTGCACCGACAACAGTGTATTGAATCGAGTAGCCGCGCCAGTCCCAGGTAAGCTTCTCAAGGGGCGCGAGGGTCAATTGTTGAGTCACCACGGCTTTTTATGAAGAATTCTAAACATCTTCATCATAGTATTCTGTAAGCGAATCTAGCTATGGCGCTGTAAGCGCGTTGACTTAAACTAAGCACCAAAATCGCTCGTGACAAATCTTCTTCCACCCTGGCAGCAACCGCATGTGATTCGCCATAGCGAGCGGTTATTACACAGCTTTCAGCACTGGCTCGATCGCCCACTTCTAAACCTGCAAGGCTCTCCGACAGCGATCGCCGAAGCACTGTTCAATGCTCCCTTCGTTGTGGTTTCGCATGGCACAGAGGCAGATCCCCTGCTGAACTATGGCAACCAAGCAGCACTGGCACTCTGGGAAATGGACTGGGCACAGTTCACCCAAACGCCATCACGTCTGACCGCAGAACCCGTGGAGCAAGGAGAGCGCGATCGCCTCCTTGCCCAGGCAAAAGCCAACGGTTACATCAGCGACTACCAGGGCATCCGCATCTCTAGCACCGGACAACGCTTTTGGATTCAGGCGGCTGTGATTTGGGATGTGCTGGATGAACAAAATCAACGGTGTGGACAGGCAGCAAAGTTTGATCGGTGGGAGTTTGTTGAGAGGAAGGACGAAGGATAAAGTCTAAAGGATAAGGGATGAAGGTAAAAGTAATTCAAAACTCAAAACTTAAGACTTAAAGAGGACAGTCTTAATGCCATCATCTCGTCAGCCCATCTAAATGTTGTAATTGATGTGTTGAGCATCACAAATGGTTTGAGCTTGCATCCTTCTTACGGTCGAGGGCAGAAACAGCCATTCGCGGTAAGCTTGAGGCGTTCAATCTATCTGCTTGCTTGATTATGGCAACCCCAAATAGTCAACCTAACTTTTTCGTCCGATATCTTTCTCTTGCCCCTGTTCTTGCGGTCGTCTCAACATCTGTTGCAGTTTCTACTTGGGCAGTTTTTAACTACTTTTTCCCAGATCTGCTCTTTCATCCCATGCCATAAGGTACGGTTTCATCTCATGTCTTACAGCGTAAATGGTTCGAGACTGTAAGCAGTTACCGCAGCCTTTCATACGAAGCTTGACAATCCTCTCTTCTAAAATAGGAGGGGGATTGCCAAGCTTTGTTCTTTTAAAGCAGTTTTTGTAGAACACGATCGCGTTCCAGTCTGCCGAAACCGCTTCACCTATTCAGTGATGCTTCCTTTTCATGGCTCTACCGATCGTCTATCACCCCAATTACGTCGCGCCATTGCCAGAAGGACATCGGTTTCCCATGCCGAAGTTTCGGATGCTGTATGAAACGCTGCTGAGGGATGGTGTAGCGGATATAGCGCAGTTTCATACTCCAGAGCGATCGCCGCAAGAGTGGCTAGAGCTGGTGCATACGCCAGAGTATGTGCAGGCATACTGCGAGGGCACGCTGGATGCTAAAGCACAACGACGGATTGGGTTGCCGTGGAGTCTAGAGTTGGTACAGCGGACATGTGTAGCGGTTGGCGGCAGCGTTCTCACTGCTAAGTTGGCATTGCAGTATGGCTTGGCATGCAACACGGCAGGCGGCACCCATCATGCGTTTCCTGCTTACGGTTCGGGATTTTGCATTTTTAATGATCTGGCGATCACCGCCCGTGTCCTACAAAAATTAGGGCTGGTGCAGACGGTTTTAATTGTCGATTTAGACGTGCATCAAGGGGACGGCACCGCGTTCATTTTTCAGGATGATCCTGGTGTATTTACGTTCTCCATGCACTGCGAAGTCAACTTTCCAGGCACGAAGCAACATAGTGATCTAGATGTGCCGCTGCCGGAAGGGATGGAAGATGATGCTTACCTGCAAACATTGGCAGACTACTTGCCAGCCTTGCTAACTGACGTAAAGCCAGATCTGGTGCTGTATGACGCTGGCGTTGACCCCCATTTTGGCGATCGCCTGGGCAAATTGTGCCTTACCGATACTGGGCTTTTTCGGCGTGAAATGCAGGTGCTCAGTACGTGCGTAGCTCATGGAACAGCGATCGCTTGTGTCATTGGTGGCGGTTATGCCGATGATTTGCAAGCCCTTGTCTATCGTCATTCGCTCCTGCATCGTGCTGCCAGCGACGTGTACCGACAGTTTCGGCTGTAGGACGATCGCTTTTATTGAAACCATCAGCGTCAACCTTAAAGCTAAAAGTGAAAGCAAGATTAACATTCATAAATCAAATCCGTGTGCTGCCGTTGGTATAAAACAATGTCTGCTAACCTAAACATGCTCTTCGCACGATTTAATCAAGGGGCATTTGAGTATGGCTGTTTTGACCAATGCGGTGCCTGACATAACACAGTTCAACATGACGCCGATTGATGGGTTAGCGCCTGATCAAACGGTGCTTGGCTACTACGTCAACAGTACTGCTGCCATCAATATTGAAGATAATCCGCTCGAAACGAACAACGAAGCGGTGCTGGCTAAAATTCGCTCGATCGCCGACTATTTAATTGCTAGCCCAGAACCGCAAATTGTCATCTCGATTCATGGCTATGGTACTCAGCGATCAGATGCTGAAAAGCGCTATCAGAAAATTTATCGCCATGCTACCCAAATCTGCCAGCCGCAAACATCAGTTTTTTTAGGCTATCTTTGGCCATCTGAAAAACCGACGGGTGATCGTTCTGCACCCACTGGCGATCGGGTTACCGACGACAACTCCTTTGGCACGAAGATAAAGGATGCTTTTAGCGCGTTACCCATTCTTCTATCAGGGCTGTTTTGGGGTGGGCTAGTTGCAAGCCTTGCGATCGCTTTCTTGTTAATAACAACTGATGATTTCAACGGGTTGCTAACGCCACTATTAATTGGCTCGGTGCTTATGAGTGCAGGGCTGTTAACGCTGATTCTTTTACGCCTTTCAACTTATTTTAGAGATAACTACCGGGCAACCAATTACGGCGTTTTGGATCTCGTTGAGCTGATTCGTCAAATCGATCAAGCAGTCTCCGAAAAACTAGCGCTGCAAGAACCGTTAAGCGAAGCAAAGAGAATTAAACTCTCCTTTTTGGGTCACAGTATGGGCTGTTTCATCGTAACTAATACAATCAGAATTCTCTCTGATGTGTTTGATACAGGCTCAATCAACCAAAACCCTCCTGCGGAGATTGGTCGCGTGTTTCGGTTAGAGCGCTTGATACTGGTTGCGCCTGATATTCCAGCCGAATCCATCATGCCCAGGCGCTCCAATTTTTTGCGATCGTCACTACGTCGCTGTAAGGAAGCATATGTCTTTAGTAATGAAGGTGATTTAGCTTTACGGCTTGCTTCAACGACTGCTAATTACTTTAGTTTTCCGGCTAGAAAACGCTCTAGTGGCTATCGGTTAGGCAATGTTACAGTCAGACACTTTAAAGGTCAGGCTGACCATCAAAACTACTCATTGCAAGATCAGAACTATGGCATTGTCAACCAAAAGAACGGGACGGTAGAATCACCATTCCAGTATTTAGAAGTGCGAGCATCCGATCGTGAACATCACACACTAGAAGAACTAAGAGGCAACAAAGTGCTGAAAGAGCATTTAACAGAGGCTCCCAATGTCAATGTTGTTGCTGATTTGTTTACTTACTTTGACTGCACCGATTATGTTGATTTTCAGGATGAATTAAAAGGCTCTGAGCAACCAGAACAGCCGCGTGGTGTCGTCAGTTTTGCCCTGAGAAAAGCAGCACTTAACCTGATTGATTATGCCCGCTTAAACATTTCGTACTTTAAGCAAAGTCTTGGCTTTGGTGGCATTAACGTGCATGGCGGCTACTTTAATGGTGTTTGGAGCCAACAGGTTATTTACGGACTCGCTTTTATAGGGTTTCAACGCTTCTTAGCAACACTACCAGACGCAACATCGAGCGATCGTTCCACGAAAGCGCTGGAACACAAACTGGACAATTTCTCGACAATCTGCCAACAAAAAGGCATACAGGTCGTGCTTGCACCCATCCGGTACGAAAAAGATGTGAACGTTTGATTATGAATGCAAGATCCCGACTTCCTCAAGAAGTCAGGGATCTAAATTGCTCAATGCTACTTTCCTAACAGTTTCACCAAGCCAATGCCACCGAAATACAGTCCCACTACGGCTCCACCTAAGAGACTTTGAGTGAGAGGATCAGTTGAGGGGGTAAGGACGGCACCGAGAACGGCAGCTCCTAGGAGGACGTAGCGCCAGCCAAAAAGCATTTGCCGGGACGAAACGATGCCCAGCAAACCGAGGAGCATTTGGATAATAGGAATTTGAAACGCCAACCCGGTGCTGAACATTAGCAGCAGGACAAACTCAAAGTAACGATCGATCGACCAGAGTTGCTCCACTACGTCTGCGCCGTAGGAGATAAAGAAGTTGAGGGCAGCCGGAATCAGCGCGATGTAAGCAAAACCCAAACCACCGACAAAAAGAAAACTAGAACCAAAGACGATCGGTGCTAATAGCCTGCGTTCGCGGCGAGTCAGACCCGGCAGTACAAAAGCAATAATCTGGTACAAAATCACGGGGCTTGCTAGCAGAATACCGCTGTAAGCTGCAACCTTCATCGAAACAAAAAAATATTCTCCCGGTGCAAGTTGAAGAAACTTGACTGCACCGGCAGGCAGCTCAAGTACCTGCACAATCTGCTTCACAAAGAAGAAGCACCCGACAATACCAACGGCAACGGCAATCAGCGCGTAGAAAATGCGCTGCCGCAGTTCTTCCAAATGGTCAAACAGGGACATTTCCACATCGTCAAGCAGGTCTTCCTCTTCGACGACATCGGTGTCTGCGGCTGTTGCGCTCAAATTAAGGGAATCCGCATGACTGGCATCAAGGGCGAAATCCGGTTGGGGTACTGTCTCTAGTTCCGAGGGAGCCGTCATGGGTTAGCGTCTGTCCGTAGGTCTCCTCATTATTGTATCTGGGTGAGCAGTGGGAGCAAGCGATCGGGCGAAGAGTGAGGGGAAGCAGAGGAGGCAGGGGAAGCAATTCATCCTTCATCCCTATCCCCCATTCCCTCCAAAGTGGTTCCAGTCGTCAACAATGTGAGATCCTGAAAACAGTCAGTGGGACAACGGAGGCTAAAGACAATGACACAAGATCAGAAACGCACAGTCGTGATCACAGGCGCATCGTCAGGTGTAGGGCTATACGCTGCAAAAGCCCTTGCACAACGAGAGCAGTGGCACGTTGTTATGGCGTGTCGCGATTTAGCAAAAGCAGAGCAGGTCGCCCAAGCAGTGGCAATACCCAAAGACCGCTATACGCTCATGCATATTGATGTCGCCTCGTTAGGCAGCGTGCGGCAGTTTGTCACCAACTTTAGAGAAACGGGACGATCGCTCGATGCTCTGGTATGCAACGCTGCCATCTATATGCCGCTGATTAAGGAGCCACTGCGAAGCCCTGAAGGGTTTGAGTTAACGGTTGCAACCAATCACCTTGGGCATTTTCTGTTAGCGAACCTGTTACTGGATGATCTCAAGCATGCGACGGCGGCACGGCTCATCATCTTGGGGACTGTGACGCATAATCCTGATGAGTTGGGCGGTAAGATTCCACCCCGTCCTGATTTGGGCGATCTAAAAGGCTTTGCCGATGGATTTAAGGAGCCGATCGCCATGATTGATGGCAAAAAATTTGAACCCGTCAAAGCCTATAAAGACAGCAAAGTTTGTAACGTCCTGACCATGCGCGAACTCCATCGGCGCTACCACGAGTCAACAGGTATTACCTTTAGTTCTCTTTATCCCGGCTGCGTTGCCGATACTCCCCTCTTCCGCAACCACTACCCGCTGTTCCAAAAGCTCTTCCCGTGGTTCCAAAAGAATATTACGGGTGGGTATGTGTCTCAGGAGTTGTCAGGCGAACGGGTAGCAATGGTCGTTGCCGATCCGGAGTACAGCCAATCAGGAGCCTACTGGAGTTGGGGCAACCGTCAGAAGAAAGATGGCAAGTCGTTTGTGCAAAAGGTATCGCCCCAGGCACGCGATGACGAAAAAGCAGAACGCCTGTGGGAACTTAGCGCCAAACTAGTTGGACTGTCGTAACGCGATCGCAGTTTTATGCGGTTAGCAACGGCAGGTAATCAGTGCGACTGAGAATGAGTCGTAAGCACCGAAACAAAACTAGAGGCACTACCAGGTTGATCACACAAATTTCCTCTCCTAATGAACTGCTCTATTCGTCCGCTACAAGCCCCAGACTTGGCCACTGCTGACCATATTTTTCGGCTTGCCTTTGGCACTTTCATTGGGCTACCGGAACCAGTAACCTTTGGCGGCGATGCCAGTTATATCAAACATCGCTGGCAGACAAATGCGATCGGAGCCTTTGCGGCTGAAGTTGATGGCACGCTGGTCGGGTCAAATTTAGCTACTAACTGGGGTAGCTTTGGCTTTTTTGGTCCGTTGAGCGTACAGCCCGATTGGTGGGGCAAGGGCATTGCTCAAGAGTTGGTTGCTGTGGTTGTAGAGCAGTTTAGACAAGAGCAGATTGAGCAAACAGCGCTCTTTACCTTTCCCAATAGCCCCAAGCATCACGCGCTGTACCAAAAGTTTGGGTTTTATCCGCAATATTTGACGGCTGTTATGGCTAAAGCGGTTCAGCAGCCAGCCCCCCTGCCACCAGCCTCTCGCTATACAGAGATGTCTGTAGCCCAGCAAGCACAGGCACTCAGCGATAGCCGCGCACTGACAGATACCGTTTTTGCAGGGCTAGACTTATCGACTGAAATAGCAGCTGTACAGGCACAACGTCTGGGCGATACAGTTTTTCTGTGGGATGAGGCAGGGCTGACTGGGTTCGCTGTGTGTCACTATGGCGCAGAGACAGAAGCAGGTAGTGACACTTGTTATGTCAAATTTGGAGCCGTGCGATCGCAATCCCAGGCTGGCTTACACTTCGAGCAACTACTTGGTCTTGCTGAGTCTCTAGCTGCTGCTGAAGGGATGTCGCGTCTGGTCGCTGGAGTTAATACCAGTCGTCACGAAGCCTACTGCCGGATGATGGCTCTCGGTTTTCGCACCGAAATAACAGGCGTAGCAATGCAACCAGCGAACAAACCTGGCTACAATCGACCGGATGTGTTTGCTGTAGATGACTGGCGTTAGGGGAGTAGAGAGTGGGGAATAGGCTTCGACGTATGCGCTCAGCCGAACGGGAGTAGAGAGTGGGGAATGCTGAAGTACGGTTGAGGCTCAGAGAACGACTAGAGGCGCATCTGATCCAGATTGCCCGTGAGCGTGACCCTTACCTGGCAACAGCAGGACATTTTTTTGTACGTGAATATATCCGGGCACAGTTCGCCCAATGGGGCGCAGTTGAAGCGCATGAGTTTCAAGAGCAGGGCACAGTCTTTCAGAATTTGATTCTGAACTTGCCAGCACAGGATGAAACGAGACGTCGATCGCTGCCGCCGATTCTGATTGGTGCCCATTACGATGCAGTACCTGGCTCACCGGGAGCCGATGACAATGCAACTGGGGTTGCCGTGCTGCTTGAGCTAGCGCGTCTGTTTGCTGCGGCACCAATACGGTATCCCGTTCGATTCGTCGCCTTTGATTTAGAAGAGACGAGCTACGATCGCGCTGGCAGCACTCACTACGCCAACTCACTTCAGCAAGAACCGCTGCGCCTTATGCTGTCTTTGGAGATGTTGGGCTACTGCGATCGCACGTCTGGTTCCCAGCGTTATCCAGCAGGCTTGCAGCACTTCTATCCAAACCGGGGCGATTTCATTGGCTTGATTGGCAACCTCAAAACTATTCCTGATTTAATTCGCCTGAGTCATGCGGTACGGCAGTGTGACGTGCCTTGTGAATGGCTACCTGCCGGAAACCGAGGGTTGATTGTGCCAGATACCCGTCGCAGCGATCATGCTGCCTTTTGGGACAGAGGCTATCGAGCCATCATGGTTACAGATACATCCTTTCTTCGTAATCCGCACTATCACAAACCTGGCGATCGCCTGGACACCTTAGACCTCGATTTTCTCACCAATGTTTGTCACAGCCTTGCACGCAGCATCCAACAGTTATAGCGGTTTCCACGGAGATGAAAAAATCGAACATTATTAGCCGTACTGCGCGTGCTCAGGAAAGCCTACAAACGCATCTAGCTAGCTTTTTGGTGTTGCCATAGCAAAAGGATGAACGATGAGGGATGAAGAGAAGCCCTTGCTCAAAAGAAGTTTCAAAGTTGATGTCTGTTCTAACGTTCTCTTCAACTGCTATACCAATTGCTACCGATCAAGGCAGATGCGTTAGAAGGTCTGGTCATTATTGTCAGAAACCAATCACTCAAAACCTTGCTTGGAACACAGCAACGCCTTAGTTTCTTAGTTGACAACAGACGCTTTTAAAGAGTCTGGTAACACGATGAAGTTCGTGAGCACAAACGACCGCCTGTCCCTATAGGCGATCAATAGTAAGTAAAAATCAAATGGTCTGAGGAGCAAAGGCACGCTAGAAAGTCTCACCTGAGGACTGCTTTTTCGTCCAGCTTTCTGTAACAGGACAACGGCTAGAGACTAGGCTTTAAGTGACAAAGGTAGACCGTTCTGTTGATCTACTTGCTTCACAAAAGCCGTTGTAACTAACACCAGCCTAACCATACGAAGCGAGTGCTTAAAGTAAATCTTTGACGAAAGGATTGTGGCGGAAATACTGAGAAATTACTGGCACCGTTTCTGCTATTTAGAGCTATCGTGTTAGTAACAAGCATTTGGGGAGAAGGGGAGAATGGTCATGCGTCAACTCATGTTTATTGGACTTGTTGGGGCGATCGCGTTGACCACTGCCAGTTGTACGTCTGAGAGCGATGTTGCTACAGCCCCCTCGCCTGTCGTCTCTGCCCCAGCAGTGCAGAAACCCGCCACTAGCCAACCTTTTGGCACCAAAGCTACCCCCTTAGTGGCTCAAAAGCCGCCTGCTGGTGACACAATCCCAGGTTTAATCCAATCCACTAACGGCAACGAGCGGGCAAAACAAGTACAGGCAAGCATTGATGGTCGGAAAGGGAAAGATCCCTTTGCTGGGCTACCGCCAAAGCTGCAACAGCCAACAGTTGTTAATCGTCAAAACGTGCCGACTGTCAATCGACTGCCGACACCGCCTCAATCAGCAACTCGTAGACCAACGACAACCGCCTTTAATCCTAGAACACCCTTGCCCCCACGGGGAACAACTGGGTCACCCCAGGGAACTGCCGGATCACCTCGAGGAACTGCCGCGTCACCCCAAGGAACAGCAAATACCCCAACCATTAGCACTCTACCGCCTCTCCCATCAGCTACCCTAGCAAATGGAGTGCAAGTCAGCGGTGTGGTTGTGGTGAACGGCGCTCCGCAAGCGATCGTTAAAGCACCGAATGAAGAAACCAGCCGTCATGTCAGAGTTGGGCAACGCATTTCTAACGGGCAGGTACTCGTCAAGCGTATTGAAATGAACGCTGGCAGTGATCCGATTGTGATTTTTGAAGAAAATGGGGTCGAGGTCGCTAGAGCCGTAGGCGCAACAGTACAAGCGGCGAACCCTGTCTAGAGCGTTCCGCCAGCGTTGACCTGTCGATTTAAGAGTGGCAGGTTAACGCGTTCGCTTTGGGGCAGCTTCCTAAAGGTTTTCAACTCATTAAAAGAAGCTTGACAGCATGTAAGTTCCTGCTGGCAACAATTTACAACAACTGAAGACCTTGGCAGGCAGTAAGCGCTAGAGTGAGAAAATACTTTTGTCGCTAGCTTTTGTTTGAAGCTGTGCAATTTATGACACAGGCTGCTGTCGATCAACCGTTGTGGGGCTTCCTGGGCTCCAATTTGCTCGATTTAGTCTTCGCGCCAAGTCACCAGCCAGATCCGCGCTTAACGCAGGACGCTGACTTGCTGCGCCAGTTTAACTTTGTGCCAGGGTTGAAAGAACTTTTGATGCTACGACAGGTTCATGCCTTAGAACATGCCACTGTTTGGGTTTTGAGCGGTCAGGCAGAAAGCCAGCTAACACCAAGGGCAATAGCACCAGACAACGAGCTATTGGGCGGCATGTCTACAGATCGCGGCTTTTACCTTTACGGACAAGTCGATAGTGTTGCCTTGCGCCGTGCCGTTCAAGTAGCCTTACGGCGGCTTACGACTGGAGAATGGCATCTAGCGGTGCATCCTCGCTGTGGCACCAATCTATCAGTGGGAATGTTGTTAACGGCTGGTTTGGCAGTCGGGGCAGCCATCGTTCTACCACGGGGACCAATTGAGCAATTTATGGGCTTGGGTGCTGCCGCCGCGATCGCTGCTCATCTTACCCCCGACTTTGGCAGCCTTGCCCAGCAGTATGTCACAACTGCTATTCCGTTTAATCTGGCGATTGATGGCATTTCCATCAGCCAGGATGCCTCTGGGCGATCGGTACACTTTGTTCAGGTGAGTTGGAAAGAAGGATAAGAAAGCCATGTCTCACCAGCTTCTTTTTATCACTGTGCGGCATCAGGAACCGAGATATTGTCGGCAGCAGCAAGGCTTAAGTCGTAGCTGGTTGTCCCAGGTGCATTAGAGACAACCACAATCTCGTAAAAACCAGATTCGGTCAACTTGCCAGACCAGCTTGTCTTGGCTGAGTCTTCTAACAGAGCAGCAGCTTTACTTGTGGGCGGATAGATCGAAAGACGAGTCTCTTGGTTCGCCTGCAATTGAATCTGAATGACTTGATCTTTAGTAAGCTCGGCAATGTATGCCTTGCCCTCTCCTGCCTTGAGCGTGCCGCTAACCTGCTGGCTGAAGCGACCTTCAGGAAATTTAATCGTTTCTAGCGCGGTGCCAGCTTTCACAGCATTGAGTTGTTCAGCGGCGATCGCCTGCCACACCTGACCGATCGGCTTGTTCAAAATACTTTGGTTGCGCGGCTGATCGGGAAACAGCTCAAAAAAGCGTACATCGGTCAAGTCATTAAGTGCCCGACTGCTAAGATTGAGCCGATTAACGTCTGCCTGCCGTGCTTTTAAATCTGCGTCGGTGTATTGCCCCAGGCGCGATCGAGCCTCACTGCTAAGGGGTTTAAGTTGATCTAGCCATTGGTTCGCGATTTGATCCCATGCAGCGCGAAGGGGTGCATCGGCTGCGTCTGCCGTGAGTTGCCGTCCGCTACGGTCTGGATACTTGTCATAAAAGGTTTCATTGACCAGACTGGAGAGAAAAACAGCGTCAATGCCTAGAGCCTCACGACGCTGGTCAAGCGCCTGTTTACGCTTTTGCTCTGCCTGCGAAAATCGAGGTGCAGGCGGTTTTGTGCTGGCATTTGTTGTTTGAGACGGCTGGGGTTTGGGCTGCTTCAAGGGTTGCCAATCATGAGCAATCCACCAGGTAAACCAGACCGTACCTGCCGCTAACAGCAGGAGAGCGATCGTTCCAAAACCAGACCCGCGTTGGGGTCGGGTAGCAGGCGGATAGACAGTTGCGGCTTGAGTGATGTGACCAACCTGGGCAGGCGCAACTGCCACGGTTGCTGGATACAGTTCAGAGGCAGCGGACGATTGGTGACCTCTCGGTGGTTGCGTGGCGCGATCGTCTGAGGCTGGTAGGCTGCCACCCAATGCTGCCATCACTGCTTGCGCCGTTTGATAGCGTTTGGCAGGATCGGGGTCGAGCATGCGGCTTAAGATTGCAATCAGCTTTGGACTAAGGTTAACCAGCTTCAGCCATTGACGGCGATTGCCTGCCAGGAGATCCTGCGGTTCCTTACCGGTTAACAACACTAGCACCGTTGCTGCCAGGGCATAAAAGTCACTATGCGGAAAGACTTCGCCCCGATCCATCTGCTCACTGGGAGCATAGCCAACTTTGCCTAGACAAGTAACCTTGGCAGGGAGAGCAGCCACCGATCGCCGCAATTGTGAGTTCACTTCAGCGGCTGCCTGCTTGACACCACCAAAATCAATCAAGATAGGCAAGCCATCGACCGTCCGCAGCATCAAATTGTCAGGCGAAATATCCCGATGAATCACGCCACAGGCATGGATGTAGTCTAGTACAGGCAGGAGTTGCAGCAATAGTTGCGTCACATCTGCTTCTGTAAAGCCATAGCCCTGGTTTTGGCGCGATCGCTGCAATGCCTGATACGTCTCACCCTCTACATAGTCCTGTACCAAAAACAGCCGCCGCTTGCCTTGCCAATCTGCCTGAAACAGTTCCCGAAAGCGCGGAATCTGAGGATGTTGTAGCTTGTAGAGAATGCCTGCCTCCCGCTCAAACAATTCCTCTGCTTTGTGTAGCGCCTCTGTCCCCTGAACCTGCGGCGCAAACTCTTTCAGCACACACCGCTCATGAAACCGATTGGTATCTTCTGCCAGGTAAGTACGCCCAAAGCCGCCATGACCCAACTCATGCAAGACGCGATAGCGTAAGCCCAACATTTGCCCTGCCGTGACCCCGACTGGCGATCGCGGTACGATAGGCAACATCTCACCGCATAGGCGACAAAAGCGATTGTCGTCAGGATTATCGTGCCCCTGGCTGCAAAAGAGAGGTTTCATCAGGTTCATTGGAAAGGTATCAGGAACAGAAGATTGAAGAGGGGCTGAAGGGGCGCTATGCAGTCTCCATCATACCCACCGTGAAAGTAGTCATTAGCAATTTAGTTTAGGGGAAGGCAGAGGGCAGAAGGCAGAGGGCAAAAGGCTAAAGGCAGAAGTATTAAAGCTGAAGGCTAAAGGATGTAATTGTAGTCAGTGATGAACGGTCAAAATAACTCAAAACTCACAGCTTAAAAGTCATAATTTCTCCTATCGCCTCATCTCCTATCTTCTTAGCCTTTAGCCCTTAGCCTTTATCCCTCATGACTTTCTACCTCGGCTGTGCCATTTGGGCGTATAAAGGCTGGTTGGGAGAGCTATTCCCCTCAGATAGCCGCGCTGCCGATTTTTTGCATCTCTATAGTCGCCGCTTTACGGCAGTAGAGGGGAATACGACGTTTTACTCCATCCCGGATGTAGAGACTGTGAAGCGTTGGGCAAGTGAAACGCCTGACGGATTCAAGTTTTGCCTCAAATTGCCAAAGAGCCTAACTCATAATGGTTTGTTGCAACCTGCGCTTCCTGGCACGCTAGCGTTTCTGACCAAAATGCAGGGTTTAGGCGATCGCCTTGGTCCCTTTTTAGCCCAACTGCCGCCCAGCTACAGCCCATCAAGGTTTGACGATTTAGCAGCCTTTCTTACCGCTTTGCCCCGCAACGAAGCCGAATTTGCGCTTGAAGTACGCCATCTCGACTGGTTTAGAGCACCTCATGCCGAAAACCTGACCGCTCTGCTAGAAGGGTTAGGCGTTGGGCGTGTGCTGCTGGATACCCGTCCTCTTTATGACGCGCCAGACGACCCACAGTTGCATTCCGAGCGTAAGAAACCCAAACTGCCTCTACAGCCTAGTGTGACGGCTCCTTTCAGCCTGATTCGCTTCATTAGTCATCCTGATTTAGCACTCAATCAACGGTTTTTAGAGGAATGGGTATCGTTGGTAGATCAATGGCTCCAGCAAGGAACCCGCATTTATTTCTTCGTGCATTGTCCTGTAGAGGAGCGATCGCCCGCCACCGCCCGGCACTTTCAACACCTTTTAGAACAACACAATAATCTCGTGCCGCCGCTGCCCTGGAACACGATCAACACGCCAACGCAGTTGAACTTGTTCTAACGAAGGAGCGGTAGCCCTTATCGTTCCCAGGCATTATCCCAACCAAAGGCAATTGCTTATAGCAGTCGAAGCGAGCGTTAGGGCGGACATAAACCTTGAAACCTCCTTTGAGCAAGGGCTTCTATTCAGCCCTCAGCCCTCGTCCTATTGCTTACCTAGCAGCAAGATAGCCTGCTCTGATAGCACTATTTCACCTACCGTAACTATCAGCAAGGCACTCTCAGCTTTTTGCTAAAAGTGTAAATCGTCGTGCCCATATGCATAAAGAGTGAGTGAAGGACCGCTGTTGTATTGACGATCGACGGAAGAATAACGACTAATGGATCATGTCTATGAGTAAACTTTCTCAGTGGATTCACCGATTTTAAAGTCTTTATTTTTTCGTTTGTATTTTTATCCCCCTACATAAATGCATATTGCTTCACGCTCTACCTCTTTGTCTAAGCTGCAATTGCAGCAATTTAAGCCCTTAATAACGCTTGCCTGATTCCACTGCTGTATCCCAGATTCTACAGACACTTAAAGGCATACATATTTTTTTCTGCGTAATTTTGGCGGTATCAAAAAGTTACGGACGTTAGCACAATGGGACTCAACTCTTCTGGATCGTTACGACTAAACGTACCGTCTGGTGTGCCTTCAGATGTGCTTTCAAAAACGGGTGCGATCGCAAATCATCTGGCAACGCTTCGAACAACTCATTTCTGCCAGTGGTAGAGAAAAGCATGCAAGATTCGTACCCACTTTCGCCGATGCAGCAGGGGATGCTGTTTCACAGTCTTCATGGGCAGCAGACTGGAGTAGATCTTGAGCAGATGGTCTGTACATTGCATGAATGTATAGCAGTCGAACCGTTGATTCAGGCATGGCAGCAGGTTGTAGCGCGTCATCCAGTCTTAAGAACCAGTTTTCAATGGGATGGGTTGGAAGAACCCAGGCAACTGGTGCAGTCAAGTATCTCCTTGCCTTTTACGCAGCATGATTGGCAAGGTCTATCGGTTGCAGAACAAGACGATCGCTATGCCCTGTACTTGCAGACCGATCGCCTGCGTGGGTTTGACCTGGCTCACGCCCCCCTTATGCGTCTTGCCTTGTTTCGATTGGCTGACACTGAGTTTCGGTTAATCTGGACGTTTCATCATATTCTGCTAGACGGGCGATCGGTGGCAGTGCTGCTACAGGAAGTGTTTGCCCTTTATGAAGTGCTTTGTCAGAATCAAACGCTAGCGCTGGCAACCCCTCGACCCTATCAAGACTATATTGAGTGGCTACAGCAGCAGGATCGATCGACCGCAAAAGGGTTCTGGCAGCACCAACTCAACGGCTTCTCAACACCAACGCCGCTGCTGCCACCCCAAGCATCAAGCCAGTTGCTCGACCAACCCGGACATGGAGAAGAGCAGCTTTGCCTCTCGGCAGCATTAACGACAGCGTTGCAATCCCTTGCCAAACAGCAGGACATTACGCCCAATACGATCGTCCAGGGTGCCTGGGCATTGCTTTTAAGCCGTTATAGTGGCGAAGCCGATGTTGTGTTTGGAGCGACTAGAGCCTGCCGCCAATCATCTATTGATGGAGCCAACTCAATCATTGGGCTACTAATCAATACGCTGCCCGTCAGAGTTCAGGTGCCAGCAGAGGCAGCGTTACTGCCCTGGCTGAAGGCGTTGCGATCGCAGCACATTGCTGTCCGTGACTACGAGCATACGCCGCTAGTAGATGTGCAGGCATGGAGTGAGGTGCCGGGCGGCATGCCGCTATTCGAGAGCCTGGTCGTGTTCGAAAACTATTCACTCAATACGAAGCTACAGCAACAGGGCAGCAACTGGCAGCATCGCGAGTTTCAACTGCATGAGCAACCGCCACTGCCGCTAGTGCTGATTGGGTGCCTGGATGCCGAACTGGTGTTGAAAATTTCGTACGATCGCCGTCGGTTTGATCAAGCCGGCATCCTGCGCTTACTGGGGCACCTCCAAACCTTGCTAACCAGCATGATTACGAACCCAGAGCAATCTTTGGCAGAGTTGCCGTTGGTAACAGAAGCCGAACGGCACCAACTGCTGGTGGAATGGAACGATACAACGGTTGACTATGCTCAAACGACCTGTTTGCATGAACTCTTTGAAGCACAGGTAACGCGGAACCCCGATGCGATCGCGGTGGTTTACGAAGCGCAACAGCTTACCTATGGTGAGGTCAACCGTCAGGCAAACCAACTCGCCCATCATCTGAAAGCGCTGGGTGTGCGTCCGGGCACCTTTGTCGGCGTTTACCTGAATCGTGGCTTAGAGATGATTCCCACGCTGCTGGGCATTCTCAAAGCTGGCGGAGCTTACGTTCCGCTGGAACCAACCTTTCCCCAAGCACGGGTGCAGTGGATTCTCGACTCCCTAGACGTAGGCTGGGTTGTAACGCAGCCGCTGCATCGATCGACTTTTGAAACACTCCAAACGCAACTGCCAAGACTGGAGCATTTGATCTGCTGCGACACAATGGTGATCGAAACGGGAGATCGAGGCTGTGATCAAACACCAACTGGGCTAAAGGTATGGCAACAGTCGCACCTGTGCCAGCAGCCAACTGCAAACCTACCCAAGCAGGGCAGCGCTGATGATACTGCCTACGTGATCTTTACCTCTGGCTCTACGGGCACACCGAAGGGAGTTGTCGTCCGGCATCAGCCCGTCATCAATTTAATCGAGTGGGTCAACCGCAGTTTTAACATCACTGCAACCGATCGCGTGTTGTTCATCACTTCACTCTGCTTTGACCTGTCTGTGTATGACATCTTTGGGCTACTGGCAGCGGGTGGCTCAATTCGAGTTGTGTCCAGTGAGGCTGTACGCGATCCGGCGGCGCTGCTGCATATTCTGTGCCATGAACCCATTACCTTCTGGGATTCGGCACCACCTGCCTTGCAACAGCTTGTGCCTTTTTTCTCCAACCTAAAGGACGAGCGATCGCAGCTACGGCTGGTCTTTATGAGTGGCGATTGGATTCCAGTTACGCTGCCTGATGCGCTAAAAGCAACGTTTCCTGGTGTGGACGTAATTTCGCTAGGTGGAGCGACTGAGGCAACGGTCTGGTCGAACTTCTACCGCATTAACGACATCGATCCAAATTGGACTAGCATTCCCTACGGCAAGCCTATCCAGAACGCCCAATATTATGTGCTGGATGCTCGCCTGCGACCCTGCCCGATCGGGGTGACAGGTGAACTCTACATTGGTGGCGACTGTCTGGCATCGGGCTACACTGATCCAGTTAAAACGGCAGAACGGTTTCTGCCGCACCCGTTTCAGCCATCATCGCAGGCGCGGCTGTACCGAACAGGCGATTTAGCGCGCTTTTTTCCCGATGGCAACATTGAGTTTTTGGGTCGCATCGATCATCAGGTGAAGATTCGTGGCTTTCGGATTGAACTGGGCGAAATTGAGGCTGTGCTTGCTCAAAATGCAGCCATCCGAGTGTCTGTCGTGATGGCACGGGACGATCAACCTGGTGAAAAACGTCTGGTTGCTTACGTTGTACCACGCCAGCAGCCAGCACCCACGATCGCTGAACTGCGCCAGTCCCTCAAGGAAAAACTGCCGGATTACATGCTGCCATCCGCGTTTGTCTTGCTGAAGGAGCTACCCGTCACGGCAAACGGCAAGCTCGATCGCACAGCGTTACCGGCTCCCGAAAGTGTCTTTGCAGACGATCGACGGGCTTCGCTGTCTATGGCAACGGGTAAGGGTGAGTCAGAGGTAGCAATTTCGTTTGTAGCGCCGAGAGATGAGCTAGAGCGTCAGTTAGTCGCGATCTGGGAAGGTGTTTTGCAAATCAAGCCGATCGGTATTCACGATCACTTCTTTGAACTGGGCGGTCATTCGCTGTCAGCCGTGCGCGTGTGGTCGCAGATCGAAAAAACGCTTGGCAAACGTCTGCCGCTGTCAACGCTCTTTCAGGCACCCACGATCGAAGCGCTGGCAACCTGTCTTCGCCGGGACGTAGCACCATCCGCATCTAGTACAGCCCAAGCTGGTGCAGCCCAAGTTCGTATGGCTCAAGCCGATGTAGCTCAAGGTGGTGCAGCACTGTCAAACTTATTACCCAGCGCGACATCTATCACTCCGTCCCTGGTCGTCATTCAGCCTGGTCAACCAGCAAGCGGTAAACCACCGTTGTTCTGTATTCATGTTTTAGGTAGAGGGCTGAAGTATTACCTCCCGCTCGTACGCCATCTTGACCCAGACCAACCTGTGTATGGTCTGGCAGCTCACATGGCTGGAGAAGCGATCGCCATCGATCGTGTTGAAGCTCTGGCAGCGCACTACAATCGGCAAATGCAGGCGCTACAGCGCCAGGGTCCCTACTTACTGGTGGGAGTTTCCTTTGGTGGCTTGGTAGCGTACGAGATGGCACAGCAACTGACGGCACAAGGGCAACAAATTGCCTTCCTGGGTTTGATCGATACATACCCGTCGATCGACAACCAGCCTCTTTTAAGGCATCTGGTGAACGATCGGGCGACCAAGCATTGGCACAAGATCAAGCAGTCTGGTCTTCCTTACCTGCTGAGAATGATCAAAGCACAAGTTCGCTGGCGTACTCAAGATCTATTGGAGGCACTATGGCACGGGTACTGTCATGCCAGCACTACCTTCTGCCGCCTTACCGGCTTGCCGCTACCTGACAAAATCACGGATTTCAACTATGAGCAAGAAAACCAGCAGGTTGCTCATCGCTACTGTATCCGTCGCTATGACGGTCGTGTCGCGTTGTTTAAGGCAACTGAGCGCCAGAATGTGCCTCACACCCTGATTGACAATGAACTGAGCTGGCAGCAGTTAGTCAAAGAGGGGTTAGACGTGCATCATATCCCTGGCGATCATCTAGGGATGCTGAAGGAACCCTATGTGCAAAAGCTGGGTAACGCTTTGCGAGGCTGTCTTACTGAAGCAACCGCCCCTTCTAACAGCAAACATTAAGGGCTGCTGGCGATCAACTCAATTGGACAACGGGTTGATCGTCAATCAGCGTTTGCAATGCTAGGAGGTCTTCTACCGTAATGCGGAGAAAGCGCTGCTCATCAACGCGAAACAGCACCTTAACTCGATCGCTCCCTGGATGCCCCGGTGGCTCCAGTTTGGCGATCTTGCGGGCACCGTCACGATCGTTGAGCGGCTGTACCTGATGGCTGCTGCCAAGGTGCCGAGTTACCAGACGATCGCCATCAAAGTAAACTTCTGTTTGATTGGCTTCTACACCCAGTTCGCCGATGACTAGCTCGATGCTCGGTTGATTATCCAAAGAGGCACCCAGCCGCAACTCTACTGGATCGCTCATGGGATAGGCTTGCCCCGCTTTAATCAGTGGATGCCAGTTGTGGCAGTTTTGGCGACGATCCCAATAGCGAATGCCGTAGCCGTGATAGAGAAAGTCCTTGAGTTCAATGCCCTGGCTTAGTTGCAGCGCCCCATGCGCGATCGCCTCAAAGGGTTTTTCGCAGCGCACCTTACTAGCTTCAAAATGTTGCTGCACCCAGCTCTGCACCGCTGGTATCTGAGCCGTGCCACCCACCAGCAACACGGCATCAATGTCAGTTGTTTCTAAGCCCTGCCGTCGCGCTTGCTGCAACACTTGCAACAGGCAATCATCCAGACGCTCAAAAAACTGGTTCTGTTTCAGGATGTCTTCAAATTGTGTACGGCTGAGTTGCAGTTCGTAGCTCTCAAAGGTTTCGTCGTCAAAGTACACTTCTTGCGCCTGGGTTTGCAGCGAAAGCTGAATTTTGAGCCGTTCTGCCAATCGTGTGGTCAGTGGCGTTACCGCTAGTCCTTGCGCCTCAGCAAAATAATCTACTAACCAGTTATCGATGTCCGATCCGCCCAGATTTTGTCCTGCTTTCGCTAATACTCTGGCTGTCTTGGGTGTTTGCCCTGACTGTTCCGCAAACGACTTTTGCCCCCATTTAAGGATAAAGCCGAGCGGTTTTGGCTGTACCTGAGCACGATCGAGCCGTACCAACGAGAGATCCAGCGTGCCACCCCCAAAGTCGATGACTAGCAGCGTTTCTTGGTCGGCTAACCCATAACCCAGTGCTGCTGCCGTTGGTTCATCCAGCATACGCACCTGTTCTACTTGCAGCGACTCGCATACGTGCCCTAGCCAGAGACGATAGGCCTCAAAGCTATCTACTGGCACGGTAAAGACGATCGACTGTCCCGCTTCCGGTTCAATGGTCTTAAGCTGCTGTACGAGCTGAGTGAGAAACCATTGCCCTACTTGCTCAAACCGAATGGTACAGCCGTCTAGCTCAGGCAAAAAGCCCTGCACACTGGAACCAATGCCGCGCTTGAAATTACGAAAGAAACGCGGGTCTGTAGATAAATCAAGGGCACGATCGCGCACAGTTTGACCAACCACTACTGTGCCCTGACGCGCCTCTTGCACGTAAAGCAAACTGGGAATGAGCGGTGGGTTCTGACCAGAGCGATCGCTGATGCCTGGTAAAGAGAGTGTTTCTGGTTGCTGCGTTGCACGATTCCACCGGGCAACAACGGTGTTGCTAGTCCCAAAGTCAATTGCGATTCCCATGCCGTCTCAGATCACCTTGCATACGTGGCTCTTTTAAGACAATAAATGATATGCAAGCATTACCCTCACTCTTAGGGCATCCTAATCGCGCTGCTTTAACTTGTCTTTTCTGAAAATATGGCTCAGGCGGGGTTTGAACCTGCGACCTTGGGCTTATGAGTGCGGCACTAAAAGCGCTGAAAGCCTTACTAGTAAAGCTTTTCCAGCCTTACTGCGTCAACGCCTGAGTTCTTAAGCTGACCTAGTAAAATTCTATCAGGAACCAGACTTGCACTGCTGACGAGGATTTTCGGATTGGCTTCCTAGAGGCAATCCCTACAGACAACTGCTAACTACTAAGGGATTCGAATTCCCCTAGAGCTTAACCTTAGGGGAATTCGAATCGGTAACAATAAAGTATTTATGCTTGCTTAATTAGGCAGGGAGTTACCTGTCCTAGACACAAGGATTTTCAGACACAACGTTTAAGCTAACCGGACGGTGACGACCCTTGCAACTAAACAACTTATGCTTTGTTCCGGTTCAGCGCAGTGTTATGGGGCGATCTCCTAGGCTCCCCTAACTGTAGCAGTTCCATGCAAAACTCCAACGGGTGTCTGAAACCCAGGAACCAGGATAATCTGGTATCGCTCAAGCTCCCAGTTTGCTTTTAACTGATCGTCAGTAAGTCGATCAAGTTGTTTACCAGAACGACTCTCAGGGCGAGGAATTCCCCGATCAAACAATCGGTCAGTACCAAGATTGAAAGCTAGAAAGTACACTGTCCATACTCCAGGGCTAATATCAACCTGCTTCATTGGTTCAGTCAAATACAGCAAGTTTGTGATTGCAACCCGCCCAGAATCTATTCTTAGGGGTAGAGCTATAACTCTCTCTGCTTTACCAAAAGCGGGTACTTGGGTCGAAGCATATACCTCAATCCAATGGTCGTTCAAATGGGCATCAGTTCCAAAGCAAATCGTTCTTCCATTGGTAATATAGCCTTGCCGATAACTACCTAGATCTGAACGTTTTTCATCAGGATCGGAGTAGAAACTGTCAGGGCTTGGATCGACTCCTGTGTCATAAATAAAGAATAGATAATGGTCAGCAAAAATCCTAAATTCTGTTAGCAATTGCATTGGTTTGCCTTCAGCTAAGGCTAACTGGGACGTAGACAGTACGGTTGACAAAACAGTTGATTGAGACATTGGAACACCGCAAGATACTGCAATCCCCAACCCTGCCAATGTCAGTAGCTTTCGCCGTTTCATCCCTTCAATTTGCTTTACTCAAGTCCCACCCATAGTCTAAATCAATAACCTTGCAGCACTAAAAGCTGACTTTAGCGAGAAATCTTCGCTTATATCTGAACACCAGATTGAGCCGCATAACTATTATTAGGCAGAAACTTTCCGCCTATCCATCCAATTTGGGATCTTAGGCAGAAACTTTCTGCCTAACTCTTTTATCTTCCTGGACTAGAACTGGTATACATCACCGTTCGGTTATAGTCTGAAACCCTGATTCTCTCGTTCCTATTAGCTCCTACGCATAGGCTAGGATGCCGATTCTTTCGTTAAGTAGTTGCGTGATGCAGCAACTCACCAGACGTTTTCAGGGTGTTTCAGCAACCAACCTTGATAACAGCAGCACTGTTTTCGCCATTGCGTCAGCGCTCACCACCTCCGTGGCGGCACTACCAAGCACTGACAGCGCCATCAGCTCCCACTCACTACTGCTGCAAAAGCACTGTGAACGACCCCATAACACTCACAGACAAAGTCTTCTAAGCCCGTCCGATCCACCAGCGTCATGCACCCACGCTGGTAACGCACCCAACCCGCTTGACTGAGGACACCCGCCGCCACGGTCACACCGGCACGACGCACCCCCAGCATTTTACTGATGCTCACATGCGTCATAGGGAACGTGTCTGCTCCCAAACTATCACTGACTAGCAAGAGCCAACGTGCCAGACGCTCTTCGGTCGTATGAAAGCGGTTGCACGCGCCGCCTTGTGCCGCTTGCGTCAGCATGGCTTGCATATAGCGGAGCAGCAAGCTGTGCAGGAATTCCAGACGGTTGAACTCGGTCAGCAGTTTCCCCGCAGGCAGTCGCCACGCTTTGCCTGTGACCTGCACCACCGCCTGCTGGCTGCGACTTATACCACCAAGCACCACTGGCAACCCAGCCATACCTTCTTGCCCCACCAAGCCCACTTCCATCGTGGCACCATCCTTCAGTGAAGACACCAAGGAAATGAGCGCTTGCTCCGGAAAGTAAACATAGTCGATCGGGCAACCCATCTCGTAGATGGGTTGCCCGATCGACAACGTGACCTGTTCTAAAGCGGGTTGTAAGCGCTGATAGACGTCGGCTGGCAAGGCTACGAGCAGATGATTGCTTGATCGGGGAGTGGTTTGAGGTGCTGACATCTGATGTCTTGAGGGTGTGTCAAGTTGAGCAAACGCAGCTGACGACGCCCCGGGGAGAGTGCTAACGCTCGACCTCAGTCTCCAAAGGTGGGTTTCTCACTCAGTGGCGGTCTGCACTGACCAACCGCCGGCATTGATCAGCAGTGTTGAGTACCACTAATAGCCTTTCCCGCTGTCACTGTCAGTACGGCACTGGACAAAGGGTCCGGCAACGCTTCAAGCCTGTTGTGCCCTCTGGTTGCCTCATGACGCAGCCCACCACGCATAGGGCAAGCTAGAGAGAGCTTTGAGGATTCTCTATGACTATTTTAAATCTTGCGGCAATTCTCAATGGTATGGGCTCAGTAGAAGAATTAGCAACTTGGTGCGGCATGGTGCTGAGGGAGACTGCCCCAACGCAGGCGATATCGGAGGCTGTGAATGTAGTCAACTTCCAATCCGACTTGCAGGAGGCGGTTAATCCGGATGGGAAGCCAATTATCGTGCTTAGGTTTGTGTTTAAGCAGTTGCCACCTTCAAGCGTGACGGGTAAGCCCTGGAACGCTACAGTTCCCATTCCTCGCAGCGCTGAGATCCCATGTTATTATCTGTCGAACTGAAGCCCCGTAACACTTTTGAGGATTGATTATGGTCTTTGCTGGTGAGGGCTTACGTGCGCCATCGTTGCCGCCTAGAGTCAACAACAGTTTGCCGTCGGTAACGGGTCGTGCTGTTGCCGGTGCGTTACTCGGTGCTGCTGCTGGAGTTGCAGGGACGGTTGGGCTACCGTCTGCTCCACTCAATGCGCCATATGCAGGAGCGCCACCGCCGATTACTCGTGATGCGCCAACTCCTTCATCTAGCGCGGTCAATCCTCTACTGAGTGGGGCAACCGGCGGTCGTGCACCTAGCTTGGGTGGATCGATGCCAGGGGTAAGATCGCCTGCTGCTGCAATGCCCCGAAGCTTGCCAGCGATGCCGTCATCAGTTGCGCCACGCGGTCTTGGATTAGCTGGCATGGGTTCAGCCCTGGCGGATGCAGGATTAAGGCGATTAGGGGAAGAATTGCAAGGCACATCGGGAAGCCCCTTCTATGTGTCACCAGAGCAGCAGTTGAAGAACGATCGCTTCGCTGAAGCGCAGAGACAGAGTAACGATTACTTCAGAGAGTCTGCCAAGCAGGCTGCGCGAGATTTTGGAGACTTTCTCAAGAATCCTCTAGGTGATAGGGGGAGAGAACCCAGTAACAGGAAAGGGGATACATCCCAGACCCCTATTAGAAAGGGTAATGGTAGTGCTCCATCTGGCAGCCAGGTAGGGAAGATGTACCGTGTAGACGGCACTGTGAGCAATGGGATAAGCGGTTCTAACCCTTTTAGCCACACACTACCAGGTCCGATCGGACCGATTGTCACCAGTAAATACAGCGTTAACGGTTTTGAGTATCTAGATGCCCTTTTTTCTTCAGGATCCGGTGTGCAGTCACTGCTAAGTGGTGGTAACAGCAAGGGCGGTGCAAGTGCTGCAATTACTGGCATTACGCCCATAGACGGCATCCCCGACCCTGCAACGCCCGCAGATCCTGATTCTTTCAGGGGTGGGGATGGGCTGGCACTGGTCGATCGTCACCAGGTCAGAGAGTTCTTGCCTATCAAAAACACGCGCCATACCTTCATCACCTTGGTGCTAGAAGCTGGAATGGACCCTAAAGACGTGGCTTACCTAGTGGGCAATTCGGCGGAGGTCATCTACAAACACTATGCTGCCGTCAAGCACAATCTAGTTGTGCCTGATTTTTAAGTTCTCACAAGTAGAAAAGACTCTAGGAAGGCATTACAAGCCTAGACCTTAGGGCTACCCCCATTTTTTGAGGGAAACAGCAAACTCCAGAATCGATCGTCATTTTGGAGTTGGTTTTTCTGAAAGCATGGCTCAGGCGGGGTTTGAACCTGCGACCTTGGGCTTATGAGTCCCCTGCTCTACCACTGAGCTACTGAGCCGTAACAAATAACTTGATTAATTTAGCATAAGACAACAAGCGATCGCTATAGCCCGATGCTCACTCTTAACTTCTTTTCTCTCAGTTTTTCGCTGTTGCCTGTCAATTCAGAGAGAATGTGTTTGTCAGTGGTGCAGTCATGATAGTCTTGCACAGAATCGCTTGACTGTTATGGGTTAAACGCATAATCTCCCGCAAAATGGGGAAGATGCTTCAAGTAAACCCGATCGCAAATGGTCGTGGCATTAGATCATCGAGGCAATATTTCATGGCTATTGTAGATTCTAAAGGTCGCTTATTTGGCAAGGTCAGCCTTTTAGATATTGGTGCAGCGCTGCTAGTGCTGCTGGTAATTGTTGGTGTGCTGTTACCCAGTTTCACAGGTGCTCAACTTAGCTCCAACCTCAAAGCGGTTGAGGTGGATGTCATTGTTAGAAGTGTTGGTTCCAAAGACCCTAAAACCTTGCTCAAAGAAGGGGACAAAACAAATCTGATTATTCGGAATCAGCCCTTCGGCGCGGTTACCCTTAAAGCAGTGCGAGAATTGCCTCGGAATATAGCAGTGCCTCAGCCTGATGGCTCTACTAAAGCGCTGCCAGATCCCCGACCCGAAGCGGGTCTGACAAAAGATTTTTTGGTAACGGTTGCGGGCGATGCAAATATGACTGACAACGGTCCGTTGTTGGGCAATAGCAAGATTAAAGCCGGCACTAAAATTGAGCTTGAAGGCTTTACCTATGACTTTGCAGACCTGTATGTCATTGATGTGCGGGTTGGCGCTTAGTCGCTTTTAGGAGCTAGCTTTTAGAAGACTGGCTCTACTTCAGCAAAGCGAGAAATCTGCGGATAAGGGCGATCGATACTGCTGGTAGCTCTAATTGTGGTGTCAGCCCTACGTCCTCAATCACTTGTAGCCCGCGAATGGCTTGTGGGTTCAGTGCTGCCAACCGCTGACCAATTTCAGGACCCGTAAACTGCGATCGCCGACCCCAGATCATTGCAGTTGGCACAGTCAACTGAGCAATATAAAGCGAAAGGTCAAAGGATAAATCGCCTCGCACAAATGCCAGTGCAGCATATTCAGCATTGGGCTGTTGGGCAGACTCCAAGTATGCCTCGACAATTTCGGGAAAAATGCGATCGGGTTGGGCAAACTGCCGCTGTTCGAGGAAGTTGCGGATACCCCAACTTACGGCAATGCCAGTGCTGTACAGTAAGCGATCAAGCACGGGCGTGCTGACCAGTTGAGCAAAAAATGTGCGCGTATAATCTTGACCAAAATCAGACAGACCCGCAGGCGTAGTCAAAATCAGCGATTGAAACAAGTCTGGACGGAGGATCGCTGCCCGAATGACGATCGCCGCCGTCAGCGATGATGCCATAACGGGCACAGCCCCCTCACACGTTTGCTCTAGAAACTCAATAATTGTGGTGATGTAGTCATCTACCTGATAGTTCCGTTCTGGATGATCCGATCGCCCCCAGCCAATCAAGTCGGGTGCCAGAATGCGATAGTCCGACGCGAAAGCGGGATAGACCTTCGACCATTCGTAAGCGGAAGAACCACCGCCAAACCCGTGGAGAAACACAAGCGTGGGTTTACTTTGGTGATCGCCATCCCCGCTTGACCAGAGGGATGCGTCAGCGGTGTCATAAACCATCGTGCCAAGCGTAGTGACGATGGAACGTTGACAAAACCCAGGTGGGAGAAACATGGTAAACCTTACGGAGGGATAAGGAGATAGGGATCGATTACCGCTCTTGATACCTCTATTTCAGCACGGGTGGCGATCGCTGCACTCTACTTACAGGTTCATTCTGGCAAGTAATAGCCCAACCTCTAGGTAGCGCTCCGTTTCATAAACGCATTTCGCACAAAGACAAGGATAAAACCCACACCAGCCAGGGCTGTTGCCAAAATGTGGCTTTCCCTAGACGCGAAGGCAATGAGGACAAGGTTAGAAAGAAGAGCGAGAACTGGAATAATGGCTGGGACTTGAAACCCGTCTGCATTACCTTCTCGACGTTTAATGATCAGCAGTGACAAGTTAACTAAACAGAACATAGTGAGAATGAGGGTTGCGGTTGTGCCTGCCAAAAATTGCAGCGGCACTGACAATGCCAGAAAGATTGCGATCGGCAAAATCACGACGATCGTTCGGTAAGGCGTGGCGCGGATTGCGTGCAGTTTACTCAACCAGGCAGGCAGCAACCCATCACGCGACATACCAAAGAGCAACCGTGACGCTGTAATAAAATTCAGCAATGCCGTATTTAGCACCGCAAACAGCGCGATGAACGTAAAGATGACACCTGGAAAATTTGGCTGTGCCCGTAGCACTACATCCAGCAATGGCGCACCAGAAGCAGACAGTGCTGCAGGATCTAAGACTTGAGCCGCCAGCCAGGAAACCAGAACATAAATGACTCCAGCAATACCCAGTGATAACAGAACGGCTCTTGGGACATTGCGCTCAGGATTTTTCACCTCTTCCGCTACATTCACAATGTCCTCAAAGCCAATGAAGGCGTAGAAGGCAAGCGCAGCGCCTTGAAAGATGGCAATCCAGCCGATGTCTCCACTGGTTGCAGTTGCAGTCGCAGCAGCATTACCAGCACTACCACCCCCGCTAAGAAAGAGGACTGAAACTAAGATAACGATGAGTAGCCCCGAAACCTCAAGCGTTGTACAAAAAATGTTAAGGCTGGACGATTCCTGCATCCCCCGAAAATTGATAAACGCAAGACCGCTAAAGAGCGCCAGGATAACTAACCATTCTGGAAAAATGGGAGCAAACTTGAACAAATAACCTGCGAACGCTTTCGAGATAACTGCCATCGAAACAACACAGGTGCAAAACATGAGCCAACCGACAATGACAGAGAGCCATTCGGTGCGAAACGCCCGCTGCACAAAGATTGCCACGCCGCCGCTAAATGGCAAACGACTACCGAGTTCGGCATAACTCAACGCTGTCAGCGCTGCGACTGACATCGCCACTAAAAACGAAGCCCAAACAAGTGCCCCAGAAAGCCCAGCAATTTTGCCTACAACGGCATAAATGCCAGCACCTAAAATATCGCCAACGCCATAAATAACTAGTGTGGGTAAGCTAAACACTCGTTTTAATGAATCTGCCGCTTCGATCTTTTCCATACTTTTCTGTTTAGTGGGTTAATCCAATATCTTGTCTAGTCAACGAAGGTCTTGAAGAAACGAAGGCTTTCTGAAAGTCGATCGCGGTTGACGGGCAGAGAGAAACGCCAGTTTATTAGTTAGGGAGTTTGAGGGCTGTAGTGTTTGATGCTAGGGCAACACTGGTTACGATCACCCACACCCTTCTATTCCTATGACTGATTTCAACAGCATGGAGAATGTCTGCGATCGCGTCAAGCTTCTGCAATTATCCTGCTCCAGAGCGTTGCAGAACGTTACGATTGCATCCGATTGAGTGCGACAACGCCAGTAATTATTGCGTTTTAGAAACAATTTTCTGCACAGCTTAAGATCAAGGCTGGTCTTTCAACGTCAATCATCAACGCTAATAACATGCCAGAATTTACACGTCGCCAGTTTATGGCTACGGCTGCTTTTGCCAGCGGCTTTGCACTTGCAGTACAGCCGATCGCAGCAAGCGTCATCACAACTAATGCTGAGGGTATCGTTGCTGGTGCAGTTAAGATCCCTGTCAGCGATGGCGAGATGCCTGCTTACAGAGCCATGCCAGCGAAGGGCACAAATTTCCCGATTGTGCTGGTCATTCACGAGATTTTTGGCGTACACGCACATATTGAGGATGTCTGCCGTCGCTTTGCCAAGTTGGGCTACGTGGCGATCGCGCCCCAGCTCTTTACGCGGCAGGGCGATGTGCTGAAGCTAAGCAGCGTTGACAAAATTCGCCCTATTGTTGCCAAAGTACCGGATGCTCAGGTAATGTCTGACCTCGACGCAACCGCAGCCTGGGCAGCGAAAGCATCCAAGGGGGACGCTGCAAAGCTAGCCATAACGGGCTTCTGTTGGGGTGGTCGCATTGTCTGGCTGTATGCGACTCGCACTCCCACTATCAAAGCAGGTGTGGCATGGTACGGACGGCTTGTAGGTGAGCCAAATCTACTCATGCCAACGCATCCAGTTGATGTTGCCTGTGCGCTGAAAGTGCCTGTGTTGGGGCTTTACGGTGGCAAAGATACAGGCATTCCGCTCACTACCGTGGAGCAAATGCGCGATCGCCTTAAGTCCAGCAGTAGTAAGTCTGAAATCATCGTTTACCCCGAAGCCCCGCACGCCTTCTTTGCCGACTACCGCCCCTCATACCGCGAAGCGGATGCAAAAGACGGTTGGAAGCGGCTCCAGGCATGGTTTAAGCAGAATGGGGCCTAGCCTTGGAGCGGTTTAACGGGGTGGCACCCAACCTTTCATCACGTCTGGTCGAGGGACTGGCGGCGAAAAGAGCGATCGTAAGACGGCTTTGCGATCGTTCGCTGGCTCTGTCACTAGCTGCCACAGTGTTTCATAGAAGAAAAACGAGACCCCTGCAAAACCCTGCTGCCGTACGATCTGAATTTGGTCGCGCACCTGCTGCATGGGTATAGGACGCTTTCTCAACCCAGTCAGAATACCAACCCCAGTTGGGATATGCCGCCGAGCCGCCTGCATCTCAGGGGTTTGCAGTTGTGCTGTAAAGGCTTGCGGACTGCTGGTATAAACCTGGAGCACAAGTTCTTCAATCAGCCCTTGCTGCTCCCAGGCTTTCCAGTCCTGCAAAGAATTATTGTAGGCAAACTCGTAGTTATTGGGCGACAACGCAAAAATAACATTCTTCTTACGCGCTTTGACCGCACGGAAAAGCTGTGTCGTAAAGCTGGTGAGCTTATTTGCCCGCCACCGCACCCAAGCAGGGTCACGGGGGTTGGTGGGCGGTGCTTTACCTTGTTCACGCTTGTAAAGCTGCGCAGTATAGTCATCGTAGCCAAACTGGTAAGGCAGCCCAAAATGGTCATCAAACTGAATGCCGTCAATATCGTACTTATTGACAAGTTCCAGAACGAGAGACTGCATGAACTGCTGCACTTCAGGTTTGAACGGGTTAAGCCAGACACGCGGGTAAATGCCTTCTTGCCAGACACGTGTGCCGTCTTGCTGCTGAGTCAGCCAATCAGGATGCCGTATTGCCAAAGCAGAATCTTCGGGTGCCATGAAGCCAAACTCAAACCAGGGCAGCACTGCCATACCGCGCTGGTGTGCCTGCTGCACCAGTTCTGCCAGTGAATCACGTCCCTCGAGCCCGAGCGGTCGTGGGTCAACAGCAGCACCGCTCGCTTGCTTTGCCACTGCACTGGGATAGGTTGTGTAGCCCCAGTTCCAAGCGACGGGATAGAGCGTGTTGAAATGCAGTTGCGCCAGTTGCTGCACAGCATCTTTAAGCACAGACCCGTTAAACAGCACAGCGCTGTCAACATTGGTGATCCACACACCACGAATCTCGCTACGAGGCGCGATCGATGCTTGGGAAACTCTTGGTGCAGCCGTTTGGGCTGCAAGCGGCATTGCGGCTAGCAGTAGCGTGACGCATCCTGTCAGCAGCAGCGCGAGCACGTTAGCCCGCCTTGGCACAGATTGTCTAACAACGCGTAGCCATCGATCGCACTGCTGCACTAGCGGCACATTCATCACAAGACGGCATAAACTCAACCATTTAACCCAAATGCCCCTACCAAAAACTACATGATTCATCGCGCAAAGCATGGTTACGTGTGCAATTTAGCTGACGCCAGGGAAAGCTAAAAGTAGCCTGATTTGATTGACCAAACCCAGCCGAGTCATGTTAATCGTTTGCAACGCTCCATGTCACCCATATTTAAAGGCAACTGGTAGCGGTTATTGCTTGATCCACTTAAACACTTACTGAAAAAATTAGGAGAACCGATGCCCAAACGTAAATTGCCCCGTGGTGGTAGCACTCAGGTAGCTGTAAGTCCTGATCTGGCGATCGCAGCGATCGGACTTTTTTCAACCTTTGCCGATGGCGAAGCTTCTGATGATGCAGAAACTTACGCGCTTGGGGAAATGCTCTCCAGCATTGATCTGTATGAAGATTACGCTGAGGAAGACTTTGAAGCGCTAGGAGCAGAGATTGCTGAACTAATCAGCAGCGAAGGGATTGAGGCTGTCGTTAGCCAGGCGCTCGCTACTGCTAGAGAAGAAGGGCTTGAAGAAGCCGCTTTCATTGTTGCCCTCGTCATTATTGCTTCAGATGGCGAAGTGCCAGAAGAAGAGCAAGAATACATTGATAATCTGAGTGCAGCACTGGGTCTTTCACCAGAACGCTCCAACGAGATTATTGACGAACTCTTTGCTGAAGAAGAAGAGGAAGAGGAGGAAGAGGAAGAGTAACTCAAAGCAGTCTTAACCTCACAACAAAGGCTCCTTGCAACGGTATGTCATTGCAGGGAGTTTTTGCATTTTCACAGATAGAGGCGAATACTTGATGCTCTCAACTTGGGAGGAAGCAGGTCTAGAGCAAATGTTGTTTAACCCTGTTATGCAGTAATTGATTAAGCACCCTCAAGACGAATGAGGGGCATCATACTATGCATACTAGGCATCACTTTAGTTGAAAGCCACGGAGCCTCTTGAATCAGAGCTTTCAACTTGTTTTACTTATAATGCCAGGACGGGGACTTGAACCCCGGACACGAGGATTTTCAGTCCTCTGCTCTACCAACTGAGCTATCCCGGCGCGTCTTTAGCGCTTACCCAACTTACCAAACCTGTGTCACTAAATGCAAGCAAATTAAGGAAACAGGGATAATCGTGCCAAAAGATGGCGTTACATCACAGTAGAGCTTGTGTATGAGCTTGGTCGATCGCTAGATAGACCATTGACGCAGCCACGCTATGACATCAGGTACATCACAGGAAAGAAGGGTTGTACGGCAGAATAGAAAGAATGCAGTACCCCACTGCTAATTGTTTATTTTCTTACGCATGGACTGGCAGGACATTTCTGGTAACTGGGTTTTGGTGCCGCCGCGCCCTACTGCAATCGTGCACTTTCTTGGCGGTGCGTTTGTGGCAGCGGCTCCTCATGTAACCTATCGCCGATTGTTAGAGCGTCTGGCAGTGCAAGGCTATGTCATTGTCGCTACGCCCTTTGTAAATACGTTTGACCATACGACGATCGCGCGGACTGTGCTGCAAGATTTCGATCGCGCTCTGGAGATTTTGCATACCAAGATGCTTAGCAAGCGCTATTTGCCGATTTATGGGATCGGGCACAGTATGGGTTGCAAGCTACACCTGCTCATTGGTAGTCTCTTTTCAGTAGAGCGATCAGGCAATATTCTGATTGCTTTCAATAACTTTTCGGCTCGTAATGCAGTGCCTCTGGTCGAGCAATTTTCGCCCGTTTTTGCAGTCGAGTTCACACCATCGCCCCTAGAGACCAATCAGCTTATTGCCAAAAGCTATCAGATCCGTCGGAATTTGCTGGTGAAGTTTACCAATGACACGATCGATCAGACCACTGTGTTAACAGACGTGTTGCAAAATCGGTTTCCAGGTATGGTTGTTGCTCAGACTTTGTCCGGTAACCACTTAACACCACTGGGTCCCGATGTAAACTGGCAAGCGGGCACTGTTTTTACGCCGTTGGATGCAATCGGGCAGTGGGTACGTCAAGAAGTCTACCGAGAACTCCATCAGTTAGAGCGTACAGTTTTGCGCTGGTTAGACCCACTGGCATCCCTTAGCTAACGCGATCGTATCGGTCTTACCTAAACCTCCAGACAATGACTTTTTAAGAAGTGAAGTTGCGTCATGAATTTGGCTTGCCTCAGTAGCTCAATAAGTGATTGATGATGGAATTGCTCAAGCCTCTACTGCAACTGGGAATGCTTTTTGTACTGATTTCCCTGATGTGTTTAGCACTAATCGCGCTATTGCCAGCTAACCCTTTGTGCGGTCTCGTCTTTTTTGTAGTCAGCATACTGGCTATTCTCTTGACCGTTGATGCTCTCTAGCATTGAGGCATTGCCGGTTTACCGCCATAACCTCTAAGGGTGCTTAAATCTCATGGTAGGATTCATTGAGTCTTAAGGTTAAAACGTCGGTAATGCCCATGGATACTGAAGCAAGCACTGAGTGGAATGGGCTGATGGACATTGAAGCGGTGCAAAAAACGCTGAACCGTTCTAGAGCTTCGATTTACCGCTATGCAAACACAGATCCAGCCATCTTAAACTCACCCTACGATCCCACGCGGCTAAATCCAGAACTACGTTTGCACAAGGATGATGTCCTGCTCTTTCACCCCAATGAGGTTGCACGTTTTGCAAAAGATGTGCTCAAGATTAAAAACGTCACAATCGAAGTCCTTGAAGCAGCACCTACACCTACGCAGGAGCTCTTGCAAGCGATCCTGGCAGAGTTGCAAAGTATTCATCAGCTATTGAAGGAGCGATCGTAGACAACAAACCTAGAAAGCACAGCGTGCAGGCGGATTTGAGTTGCAGCCTGCTTTCTACGTTTTCTGAGACTGATGTTTTCTGAAACTTACGTTGAGTTTGTTTACTGGAAACTACAGCCTGGGGCAAACTCGTTAGAATTACTTATATAGAGGAGATTTTCTCTATACAGGCATTAAATACAGTCATGCCTTTTCAAATTCCCATTGGTGCATAGCTATTTTTATGGAATCAGGTAGTCAGCCTGCCAGTACGACCGAGCGATCGACCCACCGCTTTGCAGAGCTTGTAGGGGTGGTCATCGCTCTTTTAACGCTTACAGTACCCTTAGCAGTCATTGCTCATTATTCAGGCGGGGCACAGTTCTCCCAGCCCGTTAGCGGTGTTCTATCCCGACCGAATCGTTAGCTTTAAGAGGTGCTGCTGACAGGAGAGTGGTTAATAAAGGTAGATAGTGCTGCTATCAACTTCGGCATAGCTGCAAGGGGTAAAATGCTAAAAGCGTTAGCCCATTACTGCCTTAGTGGCTTCGCGAGTATCAGGTCAAAAGGGCTATAAGCAATTTTGTGGCGATCGCACTTGCATGAAGGCAGCACAATCCTAGAGAATGAACAGAACGGCAAAGGCTTCCTGGGATCGCTATGATTTAAAGGAGGCACTTTTAAAATTCGAGATTTTTCAAGCGGAACCATGACATCATACGCAACCACCTCTGCTAAGGCTGAAATGAGTGAACTGCGGCGGTTAAGAACCTTACTGCCGCCAGAGCTTCAGAGTTGGGTTTCGGTTGAAGCGACAACAGCCGTTAACCCACCGCTGCTCACTTGTGAAGAAATTGGCAAGGATGAGGTCGAAATTCAAATCGACATGGTGAAGTGGGAGCAGTTAGCCACGGATCAGCGTAATCTGCTGTTCTGGCACGAGGTGGCACGCATCCAAAACGATACGATCCCCAAGGATGGTTGGGAGATGGCAGCGCTGGCGATCGGCTTGGGTGGCGCAGTAGGTGAACTGTGGGTGCAAGATGGGCTGCTACTGCTCTTAGCCCTTGGTCTCTGCGGTGTTTCAGGCTGGAGGCTGTGGCAAAAAAACAGCACTGAGAAGACGTTGAAAGAAGTGCTGGAGGCAGACGAAAAGGCGATCGCGCTAGCAACTCGCTTTGGTTATACACTACCTAATGCGTACAAAAGTCTTGGTAGCGCTTTGAAAGTGCTGATCGAACAATCGCCCAAAAAACGGCTGCGATCGAGATATGAAGCTCGGTTAGATGCGTTGAAGAAAAGCGCTGCTAAAGCTAAAGCCAAAATGAAAGCACCGGAAAACGAAGCAGCCTATTAAATGCTGTTCCATTTAGCGATCCCTGGTAGCCTCAAAGGGTCAAGACAAACAATTTTAGGTTTAGCTAACATCAGGTTTTGACTGAAAATGAGTCAAAACTTAGAGGCTGTTCCTTAATTGGTGCAGGCTTAATTCACAACCGTATGATTCCTGAAAACGTAGAGTTTTCCACAGGAAGCCCTGCTTTGGCATAGGTTTTCCACAGACTTACACGGGTTTTCCACAGATCACTTCCGCTACAGAGTGTCTGAAGCTAGCCTAATAAGTAGCTAGATAATGGAACAAAGGTGTGCTTAATGGAGCAAGGGACTTCAGCGTGAGCGCTTAATGGAACGATGAAACCCCTCGCTTAGAGACCACTCCTCTTTGCAGAATATGGAGGGCTACGTAGCTATTCCCACTCAATTGTGCCAGGCGGTTTGGAGGTGATATCATAAACCACGCGATTAACGCCCCTTACTTCATTCACAATTCGGTTGGAGATCGTCTCCAGAAGATCATACGAAACGCGCGACCAATCCGCCGTCATACCATCTTCGCTAGAAACAAACCGTAGCACAATCGGGTACGCGTAGGTACGTTGGTCGCCCATGACACCAACACTACGGATTGGCAAAAGCACCGCAAATGCCTGCCACAATTCGTTATACAGCCCTGCTCGATTAATCTCTTGGCGCACAATCAAATCAGCATCGCGCAAAATATCTAGACGGTCTTCAGTGACCTCTCCCAAGATCCGAATCGCTAAACCAGGACCGGGAAACGGCTGTCGCAGCACAATTTCTTCCGGTAAACCGATCGACCGACCCACTTTACGGACTTCATCCTTAAACAGTTTACGAAGCGGCTCAATCAGTTTGAACTGCAAATCTTTAGGCAAACCGCCGACGTTATGGTGGCTTTTAATTTTGACTGCCACTCGCTCACCTGTCTGGGGATCAACGTTCGTGTCAGCCGATTCAATCACATCTGGATAGAGAGTGCCTTGAGCCAAGTAGTCGAACGGTCCCAGTCGCCGCGATTCTTCCTCAAAGACGCGAATAAATTCATGTCCAATACGCTTGCGTTTGACTTCGGGATCGGTAACACCTTGAATCTGAGCGAGAAAGCGTTCACGAGCGTTAACATACGCGACTGGAATGTGGAACTGTTCCCGGAATAGTTTGACCAAGCGCTCTGGCTCTAGCTTTCGCATGAAGCCCTGGTCAATGAACATACAAGTTAGCTGTTCGCCGATCGCTCGATACAGTAAAAACGCTAGCGTTGATGAATCGACACCGCCAGAAAGGGCTAGTAGAACCCGTTTGTTGCCGACTCTGGCGCGAATTTCACGAATGGCTTCTTCAACAAAGGCATCAGTTGTCCAGGTTGGTTCGCATTGGCAAATATGGTAAACAAAGTTGCGAATGAGCGCTAGTCCGCCAATGGAATGCACGACCTCTGGATGAAACTGCACCCCATAAAGCTTGCGATCGTGATGAGCAACCGCAGCGCAGGCAGTGTTTGCCGTATGCGCTAACAACTCAAACCCTTCTGGGAGTTGTGTTACTGAGTCACCATGACTCATCCACATCGTTGTCCCATCTTCAACATTAGTCAGCAGATCGGTGGGATCATCGATCATTAGGGACGCTTTACCGTATTCTGCAAGCTCCGATCGCTCTACCCCACCGCCAAGCTGCTGCACCATCAGTTGCATTCCGTAGCACACACCCAGAACTGGTACGCCCAATGCCCAAATCTCTGGGTCACAGTGAGGGGCAGCGCTGTCATACACCGAACTAGGACCACCCGACAAAATGATCCCCTTCGGGTTAAGTTGTCGCAATTGTGCCGCAGTTGTCCGGTAAGAGAGCACCTCGGAGTAGACCTGAGTCTCCCGAATCCGACGGGCAATTAATTCAGAGTACTGCGAGCCAAAATCTAAAATGACAATGAGTTGGCGGTTGAGCCGATTTTGCTCAACTGGCTCGACCTGAAGCTGTTGTTCTGTCTGTAGAGTCACCGAGGTATCCTAAATTTTGCTACAAGAGTGGATAGATGCGTAGCGGTATTGACGCCAGCAGTGAGTTTCAAACAGTAGGGGGGCAAACAGCAGATTACGAAAGATCAGTAAAGCTGCGTACTGTAGTTGGATATTATATCTAGCCTAGCAAAACTTGCTCAAGTAGGATGTTTCCTCTCTGGCTCTTGGTTATAATCCGCCGACTTCGATCAAACAGAATGGTGCCCACGCTGACCACTTGCTCACTATGCGTCTGAATATACGCTTGTGAGCGATCGTCAATGGTTTGAGCGATTGTTCCATACACCCGTTCCACCCAAGTTTTTCCTTCTGTCGCAACAAGTCCTTCGGTCGCATCAAGCTGCTGCAAATACTGTAAACCAGCTTCAGCCGTAGCGCAGCTAAAAAGCATTTGCAGATGCTGGGTTGGTAGTCCAGCGATCGCGCACTGAGCCGTTAAAATTTCTAGCCGAGCGTCTGCTACATGATGATGGGTGTGAAAGATGCCGCCTGCCAACTTTAAGAGCTTGCCATGGTACCCGAATAAGAGCACAGACTGCACGCCTTGTAACCCGGCTTCTACCAGTAAGGGCCCGAGCCAGTTTGCTGTTTTTACCAAACGTGACGGCTCGACCCCTAATTGCCGTACTAGATCTAGCCCATTCTCGCCAACACAAAACACTAAACAGTCAAACCATGCAGTCTTTTGCCGCAGATCGTCACGGAACGCCTCAAGTTGCCCTGGCGCGCTAAGGGGTTGCGAAATGCCTGTTGTGCCCAGCAGCGACAGCCCTTCTACCACCCCAAACGCTTCATTGGAGGTACGTTTGGCAAGGGCACGTCCCTCTGGCAAAATTAACGTCACTTGAATCCTCTCACCTGGCTCTAGCCAACGACTGAGATTCCCAAGCAGGAGTCGTTTGGCATAGGCATAAAGCGCTAATTGTCCGTCTGCTTGCCGTCCTAGTCCTTCACCACCCTGTAGTACGATCGCCTCTGCCTGATTTGTATTACCCCATTCAACTAATGCCCAGAGTGGTGTGTGGCGAGTCAAATCGAGATTGTCGCCAGGGTCGCTGCGGGTTATTGCCAGAGCCGCACCGGTTTTTAGCCCTGCTACTTGCTCAATATCAATCTCTACTGTTTCGGCTGGCTCAAGCAAGTCTATGCTGACTGAAACGATCGACTGTGGCTGCCGTAACCAGCGGAGAGCCGCGATCGCAGCAGCGCAGGCAAAGACAGGCAAGGTATAGCCAGTGCGAGGGGGGGATGACATGAGGCAGAGGGAAAGAGAACAACAGGTGGAGTAACACGACGATCGCCAATAAAAAAGCCACGCAAATCACGTGGCTGGCTTCGATACTTAACAAAGTAATTGAGCTAGCTCAGAGTTAAGCAGCCAAATTTTTAGCAGCAAAATCCCAGTTAACCAAATTCTCAAGGTAGTTTTTGATAAAGGCAGGACGAGCATTTCTAAAGTCGATGTAATAGGCGTGTTCCCATACATCAAGTGTCAGAAGGGCTTTCTGTCCGTGCGCCAGTGGGTTCTCAGCATTAGGAGTTTTAGTGACTTTCAAGGTGCCGCCATCATCAACTAACCATGCCCAACCGCTACCAAATTGAGTTGTCGCAGCAGTTGTAAACTCTTCTTTGAACTTATCAAAGCTACCAAACGCACTGTCAATTTTCGCTGCAAGTTCGCCAGTGGGAGCACCGCCACCAGAGGGCGAAAGGCTATCCCAAAAGAAGGTATGATTCCAGACTTGAGCGGCATTGTTGAAGATACCAGCCTTTGAGGAATCTTTAAACGAGGCTGTAATCACTTCTTCGAGTGTTTTGTCAGCCAATTCGGTGTCTGCAACCAATTTATTCAGGTTATCGACATATGCCTTGTGATGCTTGCCGTAATGGTACTCAAAGGTTTCGGCTTTCATACCATGTGGCTCTAGGGCGTTAAAGTCGTAAGGAAGGGGGGACTGTTCAAATGCCATTGTGTTCTTCTCTCTATCTAAATCTGTGTTGAAGATCGAATCTACGTTGAAGTTTAAGGCAACTCACAAGCTCTCGTACTTGCGGTTTTTGTCTGCGGTTGCTTACTTTATCGATCGTTTATCCAATCGTACGGTCTCTACCAACTGCAAAAGTGTGAGGGACGCATAGAAACAGAACTTAACACCTGAATTCTACCGTAGAATTACACACTCAATGAGACTTTAGTGCTCCCTCAGAGGACAGAGATTACGTATCTGAGCGTAGCTGGAGCCGAAAAATGTCAGGAAAAGATAACTTTTAGATTGTTGCAAAAGCAATGTCATGAACTGATGACCCTAGCTACTAAGGCTTACAGCCGATGACAGCTCGCAGAGCAAAATTAAGGCATGGTTATGGCACGACAAGGTTCTCTATAATTTTGGTAAAGGCAGAGACATTATGTCCTGAACTGAACTATTGAGCTTACTTGATTTGCCTCCGGTTCTCAGTCAATCCTTTTTCCCAGCGAATGTAGTGACGCTGGATAACGGGTTAACTATCATTCACCAGCACACGCCTGCCACGCCTGTAACTGCCGTTGATGTCTGGGTGAAAGCAGGCACGCTCGCCGAACCCGATGAATGGTCTGGTATGGCGCATTTTCTAGAACATATGATCTTTAAAGGGACAGATCAGTTGCCACCCGGCGCGTTTGATCTGGCGATCGAACGGCGTGGTGGTGTCACCAATGCAGCAACGAGCTACGACTACGCCCACTACTTCATTACTACAGCCGCTCAGCATTTAGCAGAAACGTTGCCATACCTGGCAGATTTGCTTTTACACGCAGCGATTCCAGACAACGAGTTTGGGCGAGAACGTCAAGTGGTGTTAGAAGAAATTCATCAGGCGCAGGATGATCCTGACTGGCTCACGTTTCAGTCACTCAACGAAATGGTGTATCAACGTCATCCGTATGGGCGCTCGATCTTAGGTACAGCAGAAACGTTGCTGGCACGCTCGCCTGCCGAAATGCGTCAGTTTCATGCTCACCACTATCAGCCTGAAAAAATGACGGTCGTGGTTGTAGGCGATATTGCTCAAGATCGAGCGATCGATCTGGTAAGCGAAACCTTTCAATCCTTTCCGGTTCCAACGACGTGTCCTCTCTCTATACCGGAAGCCGAACCACCGATTACTACCATTCGCCGTCAGGAACTTTACCTGCCGCGCCTGGAACAAGCACGACTGCTAATGGCGTGGATTGGACCCGGCGTAGATTGCCAGTCACAAGATTTGGATGAGCAATTGCAAGCAGCATTCGGGCTAGACATCCTTTCGGTCCTGTTAGCCGAAGGACGCACATCCCGTCTGGTGCGAGAACTGCGCGAAGAGCGGCATCTTGTACAGGCGATCGGCAGTAGTTTTTCTCTTCAGCGCGAGTCGGGACTATTTACCATCAGTGCATGGCTAGAGCCAGAAAATTTAGAGCGGGTAGAGGCAATCATCTGCGATCGTGTCTCGCAGTTATCTGCTACACCGATCTCCGAAGCCGAACTTTCTCGCTGCAAACGCCTGCTCTGCAACGATTACGCCTTCTCTACTGAAACACCCTGCCAGCTTGCTGGGTTATACGGGTACTACAGCATCCTTGCTAACCCTCAAATGGCTACTAGCTACCCACAGCGCCTCCAGGCAATTCAGGCAACCGATCTTCAGCGCCTCGCCAATCGCTACCTTTCGCCCTACCATTATGCGGCGACAGTGGGCAAACCATTGTTGTAACTGTGTGGAGCGATCAGCTATCAGCGGTCAGCTTAACTGGTGTCTATCTATCGCAATGCTTGATTGAGTGTGTACAACCTGAGCGAAAAGTCTTTAGCCCTTGCCGTTGGAGCAGTAATGTCAGTTGAGAATCACTACATCCATAACCACTGTTACTTTCTAGAAATTAGCTGATGGCTGACCGCTAACCGCTTTCCATTGTTCGCTCTTCGCAAAAAGGATGGTTTCGTGAATCTAGGTATTAAGCAGTCTCCTCAAACGCGCACAGTACTCAAAAACGGCATCGTTGTTTTGGTGTGGGAGAATCCTGCCGCAGACATCGTAGCGGCTCGCATCTTTGTCCGAGCGGGTAGCCAGTGGGAATCGTCAAAGGACGCAGGTTTGTCGCATCTAGTCGCAGCTGTATTAACGAAAGGTACTGAGCAGCGATCGTCCCTGGAAATTGCTGAACAGGTTGAGTCTGTCGGGGCAAGTCTTAGTGCTGATGCGGCTACTGATTACTTTTTGTTGAGTCTCAAGACTGTCTCTTCAGATTTTGCTGCCATTTTGGCACTGGCAGGCGAACTGTTGCGATCGCCCACGTTCCTACAGTCAGAGATCGACTTGGAGCGACGACTGACGCTTCAGGCAATTCGCTCTCAACAAGAACAACCCTTCTCGATCGCCTTTGATCAACTGCGACAGTTAATGTATGGCGATCACCCCTACGCGCTTTCGGGTTTGGGTACAGAAACTAGCGTGTCGCAGCTTGAACGTGCCGATCTTCAGCGCTATCACCAGACACACTTTCGCCCCGACAACATCGTTATTAGCCTCTCAGGTCGGCTTCAGCCCGATGCCGCGATCGCTCTGGTTGAAGAAGTGTTTGGCGATTGGCAAGTTCCCCCCACGCCCTTACCCGTTCTTTATCTGCCCGCCATCACCTCTACGCCAGCAAGAGCAGCGATTGCTCAAGAAACCCAACAGTCGATCGTGATGCTAGGCTATCTCGCACCCGCTGTTGTCCTTGATTGTGCTGATGTACTGCGGCAGAGTAACGGAACGTCCGGTAAGCCTAGCCCTCACCCTTCCCCCCCTACCATTCAGGACTACGCCGCACTCAAACTACTCAACAGCTACCTCGGCAACGGGCTTTCCAGTCGCCTCTTTGTCGAGTTGCGCGAAAAGCGGGGTCTAGCCTACGAAGTGTCTGCTTTCTATCCCACTCGCCTGCATCCCGCGCAATTTGTTGTTTATATGGGCACCGCTCCTGAAAACACCGCGATCGCCCTTGATGGGTTAAAAGCAGAAGTCGATCGTCTGCGAACCCACCCCTTCGATCCAGAAACGTTGCAAGCCGCTAAAGATAAAATTCTGGGGCAACATGCACTTGGCAAGCAGACCAACGCTCAGATTGCTCAGACCTTTGGCTGGTACGAAACAGTCGGCTTGGGCATCGGCTTTGACACCCAGTTTCAAGCACAAGTAGCGGCTGTTACAGTCGAAGCAACTCAGCATGTGGCAGAACAATATCTTGTGGAGCCGTACCTTTCCTTAGTTGGTCCTGCTGCTGCTGTGAAGGCATGACTGCTAGAGCAGTGACTGGTCAAGAAATATGTTGCACTCCGTGATTCTACGGAGAATTCACATAAAACCCTCAAGAAGGTTAGAACAACTACTGAATACGGCAAGGTGCCAAAGCAGTAGGCTGTGTTGCAGAGGGTGTGTTCTCAGCAGCTACCAGGGTGCGTTCCGGTCAAGCAAGTGTAGACGGTCTTCGCGTCTTAAACTGATTGACTAAACTTGTGAGGCTTGGACTTGTGACGCTTGCCTCATATAAGGGATCTACCACCGTTTGAACCACTACTTAAACCATTACACGGGCTGACAGTTGCTTAACATTAAGCGTCTGAACAGTGTGTTTGAGCACTTCATCCACTGTTAATAGCCCGACCACTCCCCGGCTATACCACCCAAGCAACGACATTATGAACAGCGACCTTGCAGCGAGAGACCAAACGCCTGCATCTTCCCGGGAGACAGTGTTTCCCTCTGAGTCTGAGCTTCTAGCTGCGAAAGCCATTGGCTCCTTTAGTGACTCTAACGAAACGCTGGTAGCCGATGCAGCTCAGGCAATGGCAGAGCGCTTTCTACATCAAGGCTGTGAATACTATCAGACAGGGCAGTTTGAAGCAGCGCTAAAAGCATTTCAGGAAGCCTTTTTGCTGTACCGCGATCGCCAGGACGAACATGGGCAGGAGAAAGCGTTAAGCAGTTTAGGCTTAACCCACTACAGCTTGAGAGACTATGCTAGAGCGGTCAAATACTCTAAGCAAAGTTTAGAAGTGGCTCAAAAGCTGGACGATCGTCATAGCCTGGTCAAAATCTTTGGCAATCTGGGCAATGCGTATCGTCACCTCAAAGAGCAAGCAAAGGCAATTGAATGCCAGCAGCAAAGCCTAACGCTCGCGCAGGAACTTGGCGATCGACGTGGTGAGATGGCGGCACTTAATAACCTGGGCTTGGCGTATAAAGCGTTAGGTGACCACTTGATCGCCATTGGCTACGAAGAACAAAGCCTGGAGATTGCCCGTGAGCTGCGGGATGACCAGATTGAGGAGCAAATTCTCAAGAACTTGGGCAATGCCTGTTACGCGCTGGGCAACTACACTAAAGCGGTTGATTATTATGAGCAACGGCTCGTCTTGGCACGAGAAGTCAGCGATCGCCGCACAGAAGGACAAGTGCTACGAAATTTAGGCAATGCTTGCTACGCGTTGGGCGACTACGATCGTGCGATTGAATACAGCAAGCAATGGTTAAGCGTCTCTAGAGAAACACAAGATCGTCGCGGCGAAGAGCAAGCGCTAGGCAGCGTGGGCGTTGGTTATGATGCCTTAGGTAACTATGCCCGAGCGATCGACTACTACGAGCAACGACTCGCGATCGCTCAACGAATGAAGGACCACCGCATTGCCGAACAGGTCTTAGGTAGCCTCCGTGTTGCCTACTATGCTCTCGGTGATTATGCCAAAGCTGTCAACTGCACTAAACAGCGCGAGACACTTATAGGAACTAACTAAGCAATGTCAGGAGATGATGACGCTAAGCGACCAGTAAACCTCCTTAACCACTAGTTAGAATCGGCATTGCAAGGGTTAGCGGTTGTCGATTAAACCCCTCGACAGGGATCGGAATCCGCACTAGACTTAAGTTCTAACGTTTAATGCATCGTTCGATACAAATTCATCTAAGGGTTGGTGGTTCCTAGTGCAACTGCAACAACGTGTGGCTGTAAAGCGGGTGACTGGCGCGTTCGCATTGATTGACAGTTTAAAGCGCCACGGTGTCAAGCATATCTTTGGCTATCCTGGTGGCGCGATTCTGCCAATCTATGACGAGGTTTATCGGGCACAGGCGGAAGGTGGTTTTCAACACATTCTAGTGCGGCACGAGCAGGGTGCTGCCCATGCTGCTGATGGCTACGCCCGCGCAACTGGTGAAGTCGGCGTTTGCTTTGCGACCTCTGGCCCTGGCGCTACAAACCTGGTAACGGGGATCGCAACTGCCCATATGGATTCCATTCCGCTGGTCGTCATTACTGGGCAGGTTCCCAGCTATGCGATTGGTAGCGATGCCTTTCAGGAAACCGACATCTTTGGCATTACGCTGCCGATCGTCAAGCATTCCTATGTTGTGCGCGATCCGAAAGATATGGCGCGCATTGTGGCTGAGGCATTTTACATTGCGACTACGGGTCGTCCGGGTCCAGTGCTCGTTGATGTACCCAAAGATGTCGCGCAGCAGCAGTTTGACTATGTACCAATGGCGTTGGATGAGGTCAGGTTGGCAGGGTATCGCCCTACTGTTAAGGGCAACCCCCGTCAAATTGCCCATGCGCTCAGACTAATCCGGCAGGCAAAACAACCGTTGCTCTATGTGGGTGGTGGCGCGATCGCCTCCAACGCTCATGCCGAAATTAAAGAGCTAGCCGAGCGCTTTAGCCTACCTGTTACGACCACGCTGATGGGCATTGGTGCCTTTGATGAGCATCATTCACTCTCAGTTGGAATGTTGGGGATGCATGGTACCGCCTATGCAAACTTTGCTGTAACAGAGTGCGATTTATTGATTGCCGTTGGTGCCCGTTTCGACGATCGCGTCACGGGTAAACTGGACGAATTTGCCGCTCGCGCTAAAGTGATTCATATCGATATTGACCCTGCTGAGGTGGGTAAAAATCGCGCCCCGGAAGTGCCGATCGTTGGGGATGTGCGCCAGGTCTTGATTGAGCTATTGCGCCGGAGCCAAGAGGATGGCGATGTGCGTGATCCGCAGCGTAACCGAGCATGGCTGAACTGTATTGCTCGCTGGCAGGAAGATTATCCTCTAGAAGTGCCTCATTATGCCGATAGTCTTTCTCCTCAAGAAGTGATTGTCGAACTCAGCATTCAAGCGCCCAACGCTTACTACACAACTGATGTTGGGCAGCATCAGATGTGGTCAGCACAGTTCCTCAAAAATGGTCCACGTCGCTGGATTTCTAGTGCAGGGCTGGGCACAATGGGCTTTGGGCTGCCTGCGGCAATGGGCGCTAAAATTGCTGTACCAGATGAGGATGTTATCTGTATCAGCGGCGATGCCAGCATTCAGATGAATATTCAAGAACTGGGTACGCTAGCGCAATACGGCATCAATGTGAAAACGGTGATTATCAACAATGGCTGGCAGGGTATGGTACGCCAATGGCAGCAAGCTTTTTATGACGAACGCTATTCTTGCTCCAGTATGGAAGTAGGAATGCCAGATTTCGTTAAACTAGCTGAGGCTTATGGCATTAAAGGCATGATGATCAGCACGCGGGACGAGCTCAAGAGCGCGATCGCCCAAATGCTGACTCACGATGGTCCCGTTTTGCTGGATGCCCGTGTTCGCAAAGATGAGAACTGCTATCCAATGATTCCGCCGGGTAAGAGTAATGCTCAGATGGTGGGCTTGCCAGAGCGCAAAACGTTGGAGAAAGCTGCCGAACTGGTTTATTGTGGCAGTTGTGGCGCAAAAAACGTGACGAACAATAACTTCTGCCCAGAGTGCGGCACGAAATTATAGAGGCGATCAGCGGGTTCTTACCTCACTTTAAAACGGCTGTAGGGACGTTCCATGGAACGTCCCTATTTAGCGCAGATAAAGGGGTGAATCGCGCTTAGATTTCTGCTACAGCACGTTCAATTAAACGACGGGCAAGTGTTTGTGTGCCTGTGTGAGTGTAGTAATTCACTGAAATATCTAGAAACGCGCCGACATAATCTAGCTTGTCTTTAGAGACTTCAACAAACTTGGTCAGGTTGTCAAGCACATTGTCCTGAGTCAAGTTGCGCGATGTGACAAAATCGCTCATCCAGCCTTTGACCGAATCAAAACTCTGGTTGATGAAACCGAGTTTGCCAGCAGAGTCACCACCAGGAATCAGTTCGTTTACGCCCTTAAAGGTCTGATTACTTTCTAGCTCTTTGGGCGACATATTCTGAATGGTCGACAGCCCTTTCAGGATAAAGTCAGGACCCAGCGGAATCAGCCCGTCAAAACAAACGAGTGCTGCCATCCGCATCAATGATTCGCCGCCGTAGTCGCCCAATGCTGCCAAAAAGTCACCAATGCTGTCACCAGGAATGCCGTTAATTTGGCAAAAAGCAACCAGTTCAACGACGAGCTTAACGGTCAGGTCAATGCTCTGTGCTTTTTCTGGCTTGGGCGTAAGGTTGCCCAAGAAGCCCAGGAAAGAAATGTCTTGCCCAACCTTATTTGCCATAGCAGCCGCGCCCAGCGCTCCAGAAGCACTGTCTACGGTTTGGTAAAGCCAAAGTGCACGCTGATAGCCCTGAGACTTGTCATTAAATAAATAGACTGCCCGTTCGCCAATTTGCTGAATTAGCGCCTCGTCAGTTTCGCCAGTGACATCGCGGATTGTGTTGGTGAAGCCAGTCAGGTTTTGCCATTGACCAGGAACCGCGAAATCGAGCGCTCGTAATGCTTTGACTGTAATGCCACCGGTTGGCAGCTCATCAACCAACTCAAAAATGGATTTGCTCATAAGTTAAAAGTAGTTTGTCTACAAAACAGTGGTCTGCTAAAAGTTGGCTATCGCTTATTTCTTCAGTTTTGCTAACCCAGCTAAGTCAAACCGCTGAATCCAAGCCTGACGATCGGCTTTGGTAAACAATGGGTTACGCGACAAGACCTTCACCTGGTAGCGATCGGAAACCAGCACGGCTGTTTGTGTGGTGCCGACGTCTACGGCTGGATAACCCGCAATCTTGGTCACGCTTTTTTCAAATTTCTTTGTCGCGCTAATGCCACCTGTAGAGTCACTGGCAGCATCTGAAATTGCCAGCACTGCCAAATCTTTGCCATCTTTCTTCAGCTTTGCTTCGGCAAACCCTTTTTTCTCTTGCGTAAAGACGCGCTCATAACCATTACCCGGCTTAGGGAAGAACTTATTAAAGCTGCTACCCTGGGTTGCGTTTTTAGCAACTGCGGGTTGTGCGCCTTTTCGAGTGCTCTCTTGTTGTGCTTGATCAAATTGTGACGGCTCGTTTGCAGTACAGCCTGTCACCAGAAGCAGTAAAGACAACATGAGCGGCGCGATCACTCTGCGCCAGTTTAAAACAGTCATGCTACTCTCCTTGATTGTGTGATGCGTAGTTGTGCGATGAATGAAGCTCGATAGCTGAAGCTGCTCATCATCTAAAGCTAGCTTGCCTTTTTATTAGACATGAGTTTGATTAGACATTAGATAGTAGTGCACCGATCTGGTCATACCTAGAAGTATCGTCTTCCTTCTAGCTGCCCCCAAGCACAGTTTTTCTTCAAGTTTGCTGAAAAAGCTTGATCGTAGCCTGTCTGCTTTACCAATAGGGGCGTTAGGGCGATCGTGCCTAACGTCTAGCGGAACCCCGGTAGATCCGTTCTGCCTGTTCTGGGGGTAGCCCAAACTCATCCACCAGCTCTTGAGTGGCAGACAGTTGACTGTTCTGAGTTATAGGACTCTTATTGCCATTAGAAGAGGTTGATTTAGAGGTAGATTGCAATTGCTCAAAGCGCTGGGGCAGTTCACATGCGACTGGCGATGGGAAGTTACCCGTTGATTGCCCTGATGGATCTTGCTCATCCCCAAAAAATTGCGGTAGAGGTACATAGGTGTGGTCGGCAGCGTCATAGGCAAACACTTCCCCTGATTCAATGTGGTAGATCCAGCCGTAGATTTTGAGGCGTCCCTGATACAGCCGTGAGTGAATGACGGGGTAAGTTCTGAGGTTGTCGATTTGCGTCAGCACGTTTTCGGCGATCGCAACCTCCAGCAGCTCCTCGCCTTCATATTCACCGTAATTTTCCATCACCAGTCGGCGTGTTGCTTCGGCATGTCTTAGCCAATCATAAACCAGCGGCATTTCCTCTTCGAGCGTGCCCAGTTGCAGCATCCCCTTCATGGCACCACAGTGAGAATGTCCGCAGACGACAATTTGCTCGATCCCCAGTGCATGAATGGCATACTCAACCGTTGCACCTTCTCCACCATTCGTCGCGCCAAAGGGTGGAATGATGTTGCCAGCGTTGCGAATGACAAACAGTTCTCCCGGCGCTGCCTGTGTGATTAAGGTTGGGTCAATCCGAGAATCGGAGCAGGTAATGAACAGCACCCTTGGCTTTTGTTTGTGTGAAAGCTGCTCAAACAACTCTCGATGCGTTGAGAAGTAGTTTGCTCGAAACTCTCGTAGCCCTCTCACTAATTTCTTCATGGCACTAAATCCCTGCTCCCTTGAAGTACCTGGCTGTTGTCGTGCCGGTGATCGCTTTTCTATCAAAACATACTTCCTTGAGCGCAACGGTGATCAATCTTGAAGATTCCTTCCACCATTACCAGAGTTAGCGTGTGTAAATGACGTAACTGCGACATCGCCGCACTCAGTTTAGCGTTTGTCGCCAACATTGCCACTTGCATGGGGCGATCCTGATAGGGTAGGAAGAAAGAGACGCCTTTAACGCCGTGCGTGTCAGTGCGTCTAGCATGACGAAGGAGCATTCAACCAGTGGAACCCCATGCATGGACAGCACACATAATCGCTAATGCTGTAACGGTTGGTTCAACGGTGCATCCCTGGGATATGGGAGCCAATGTTGCTGAACTACAGGAACTACTTGTTGCTCACGGGTTCTCAAAGGTGCGGGTAGACGGTAACTTTGGCTATGTAACAGAGGCGGCAGTCAAAGCCTTTCAGCGACAGCACGGGTTGAGGATTGACGGCTGTGTGGGACCAAAAACATGGATCGCCTTGAAAACAACTGTCCAACCAGGCAGTCGCTTGCTCCGACCAGGGCACACGGGCGCGGATGTGGCGGAATTACAGGGTTTGCTGCATATTAATGGCTACGCAATCGAGCGCACCGGCATTTTTTGCCCTGGAACGCAGCGGTGTATCACCGCTTTTCAACAGCAGCACAAGCTAAGAAATGATGGTGTAGTGGATGCTGTCACTTGGACAATTTTACGCGGACAACCACTAACAGAGCCTCGCCGCCAACAGCGACGTTGGTTTTGGGATAATCGCCAATGGTGGTAAGTCGCTGGATCGCTTCGTAGAAATAGTTAGTGCTACCGATTGAATAGAGAGGTGCAGATGCGATTGAATGCTGGTTGTGAACTATCTTTTGAGGCAAGCGCCCCCACCCCTCTGATTCTAATGCTGCGACCGCGTAGTGGTTTGGGTCAGTGGGTGGTGCGCGAAGAATATACGCTAGAACCAAGTACACCGATCGTTGAATATACAGACAGCTACGGCAATCTGTGTCAGCGGTTGATGACTCCTGAGGGTGTCTTTCGCGTTTACACCACTGCCTGTGTTGAAACTGCCGATGCAATTGATGTTGAACCGGATGCACCCTATCTTCCCGTGCAGAATCTACCCGATACCGTGCTGCAATTTTTGTTGCCTAGCCGCTACTGTGAAGCCGATCGTCTGGGTAACTTAGCAACTGAGATTGTCGGCGACAGTGCACCGGGTTATGGGCAAGTAGAAGCCATTCGCCATTGGATTCACACGAATGTAACCTACGAATACGGCACTAGCGATGCGTCTACGTCAGCGATCGACATTGCTAAAAACCACGTTGGCGTTTGCCGAGATTTTGCTCATCTAGGGATTGCCCTTTGTCGGAGCCTCAGCATTCCAACGCGTATGGTGGTCGGCTATCTTTACCAGCTTGACCCGATGGATCTGCACGCCTGGTTTGAAGTCTATCTAGGCGATCGCGGCTCTTCTACAGAGGGTCGCTGGTTTACCTTTGATGCCACCCAGCCAAAGCCACGGGGTAATCGGATTGCGATCGCCTATGGGCGCGATGCCGCTGATGTTGCCCTGGCAACCCAATTTGGACCACTCACGCTCAACGAAATGAAAGTTTGGGTGGATGCCGACGAAACGTAAGCCAGCAAGCTTCAAAACCCAAAGGTCACTCGGTCAGAGGGGAAAGAAGAAAGTCCCTTTAAATTGAGAATCGACTGCACTCGCTCTACAACAAACGGTTGAGTGCAGTCAAAACCTAGTTGATGAGTTCTACCTAGCTTGCAGATCTACGACAGTTGCTATGCAGTGACAACACCGATCGGGCAAGTCACATTTGTTCCACTTAGACCGCAGTAGCCACCTGGATTTTTGGCGAGGTATTGTTGATGGTACCCTTCTGCGTAGTAAAACTCAGGCGCATCAATAATTTCAGTAGTGATTTCCCCATAGCCGGAAGCATTGAGCGCTTTCTGATAGGTAGCACGGGAGACCTCCGCTAGTTGGCGCTGTTCGTCAGAATAGGTGTAAATGCCAGAGCGGTATTGAGTGCCCGTATCATTTCCCTGTCTCATACCTTGGGTCGGGTTATGGCTTTCCCAAAAAACTTTGAGCAGCGCCTCGTAGCTAATCACAGCCGGGTCAAAGACAACCTGAACAACCTCGTTATGCCCTGTCCGACCCGAACAAACTTCCTGATAGGTTGGATTAGGCGTGATGCCAGCAGCGTAACCAGCAGCAGTCGAAAAAACGCCGTTTTGCTGCCAAAATTTGCGCTCTGCACCCCAAAAACAACCCAAGCCAAACACTGCGACCTCAAAACCTTCTGGATAAGGAGGTTTGAGCGGATTACCATTAACAAAGTGTTTAGCTGGTACAGGAATGGGTTCTGTACGCCCTGGCAAGGCTTCTTCAGGAGTCGGAAGGCTGAGCTTTTTGCCAAGTCCAAAAATTGCCATAAGTTTTGACTCCGATTTCTAATCACTTCACCTTTCTTTATAGTAGCTTGTTGCCCAAAGGTCTGCGATCGCCATTGCTCCTCAAGCAGACCAGGCAACGATAAACGGTCGCAGGTACGTCGCCTTCGTGTTGTTTTAGCCAAAAATACTTAGGTTTAAGGTTTGGGTAAGCTGTTCCAGGAAAAAAAGTCCGGCGATTGAGTTGCCTGCATCATCCAACGTGGGGCTGTAACAGGCGATTGCCCCGTGCCCTGGCACGATAGACAGCAAGGCACCGCTGACTCCCGATTTGGTGGGTAGTCCAATGCGTACGGCAAAGCGACCCGACGCTTCATACAAGCCACAGGTCAGCATCAGGGCATTAGTCGCACGCTGGTGGATTGACTGGACTTGGACATTTGGTTGAGCGAGTAATAGTCCTACTTGCGCTAGATCCGTGACGGTGCCGGCGAGACAGCAAAGATGATTGTAGGTATCAAGGGCAGATTCAACATGATTAATGTAGCCTGCTCGCAGAAGGACATCTGCGATCGCCCGATTGACCTCGTTTCGCAACGATCGTACCGATGCGAGCATGGCAGTGTCCAGCACAAAACGGCTTCCAGCAGCCTGGTTAAGCCACAGCCGCAGCGTCTCGCACCGCTCAGCACCCTTCTCTCCCGGCAGCATGGCAGCAAGCGCGATCGCGCCACTGTTGAGCATCGGGTTACGTGGAAAGCCACGATCAGCATTTAATTGTGCCAGTGAATGAAAGGGCTGTTCTGACGGATCAATACCCACTCGCGCAAAGACTGCATCCCAACCCAATGTTTCTAGCAAGAACAGCAGCAACAACGGCTTGACCACACTCATTAACGCAAATGGTTGGTCGATCGCGCCTGCAACGTATCCCTGTCCTTCTGTTGTTCGTATGCCTATAGCAATTAGTTCAGCGTCTGCCTGTGCCAGTAAAGGAATATAGTCCGGCAAGCGCCCAGCGTGAGCATAGACCTTCGCTTGCGCCACCCAGCTTTCTAGCTGAGGTTGAGTCAACGCGGCAAAGGGTGTGAAGGAGAGGACCACGGGAGAAAAGGGGGAGGGGTAAAAGTTTTGAGTTTTGAGTTAATTCAGCCTTTAGCTTATTTTGAACGTGAGGAACTCAGCAAACTACTTCTAGCAAACTACTTCCTCTTCATCCTTTACTCCATCACGCTTTCACTCCTTCATCCCCGCTGCCTCCTACCCTGGCAGCAGTGAAACATGAGCCGAAACAATCTTCCACCCCTGCGGCAATTTGCGCCAGACTTGGCTTTGTCTGCCTGCGCGGAGCACATTATTATTAAGGCGCTGAAACTCTAGCGTGACGATCGCAGTATCAGCATCAAAGGTGACCACTTTGAGGTTAGAAATATCTCGCTCCAGGTTTTTGGTCGAGCGACCTTGCCGAAAGGCTTTGATTGCCTCCATGCCATAAAGATTTTCGGTGACGCCAAACCGCAAAACATCAGGAGAATCCCAAAACAAGTTGTCTAGCGTAGCAAGATCATTTTCGACCAACGCCTTTTCGTAGGTGAGATACAGTGCTGTGAGTTCAGTGACGATCGCGGGATCGTTAATTTGAGGCATGGGGGAAGAGTGAAGGGGTGGAAGAGTGAAGAGGTGGGAATGGGTTTAATTTAGCCTTCTGCCTTCTGCCTTTAGCCTTCAGCCCTGCCTTTCAATGCTAAAGTCCAGAATCGCTGCTGCTGTCACTTGAGGCTGTTCCAAATGAGGCACGTGACCACAGTTTTTCACCCAAACGAGTTTGCTGTGGGCAATCGCCTGCTGAAATTTAGTGGCATCTTGTGTGCCCAAAATCTTGTCGGAGTCGCCCCATACAATGAGGGTTGGCTGTTCGATCGCTGCAATTTTGTCTGCTAGAAAGTTGTAGCCACCGCTTTTGGTAAATGAAATAATCGCCTGCTGCCAGTTAGGACAGGTTAAATGCAGGGCACCACACACAAGTGCATCAGGTGAGACAAAACTAGAGTCGTAGTATGCCTGAAAGCTCACCCTGCGTCGCACACTGGGGCTACGAAGAAAGTTAGCTGCGAGTTCACCCAACGGTGGAAAGAGGAACCGTGCCATTGCTGGACCGCGTGCAAAACCAGCGCTGTCAATGAGTACCAGTTTCTGTACAGCATCGGGATAGGTCAACGCAAAATCGATCGCAGCGGCTCCACCCATCGACGCACCCACCAAAATCATGGGTCGAGCAATGAGCGTTTTCCAAAAGTGATAAAGATGAGTTTTAATCGCGGCTGGGCTGAAGAGACTGCCAGCAGGGCGATCGGTAAAACCAAAGCCAAGCAAATCGACGCTCCAGGTTTCTTGCGTTTCTGCCAATAGCGGCAGCAGACGACGAAACTCAAACACAGAGCTATCAAAACCGTGTAGCAGCACGATCGGTATGCCACCGGAGCCTTTGCGGATGTAGGCAGTGGCGATCGGTGAAGCACAGAGCGATGTTGAAATGTCTGTGCGCTCAAGGCTTTGTGCCAGCGCGATCGACGTGGCTTCGGTTAATTGGGCGCTTTCGGGCGGTAGCATCGTCATCATAAAGCTCAGTTTAGCCCGTTCTAAGCATCAAACAAAGTTGACTACCAGCCGCTTTACCTTGCAGCAACGATCAGAGTTCGCTAGGCTTTGGTTGTTGTTATTAGATGACAAACGATGCCGAAAGCAATTTGGAATGGTGCTGTGCTAGCCGAGAGCGATCGGTGCGAAGTGGTAGAAGGCAATCAATACTTTCCACCTGATGCAATCCATCGCGAATATTTCAAAGAGAGCAACACCCACACGGGCTGTCCGTGGAAGGGCACTGCCAGCTACTACACGATCGAAGTGGATGGCAAAACCAACCCGGATGCTGCCTGGTACTACCCCACGCCCAAAGATGCTGCCAAAAATATCACTGGCTACATTGCCTTTTGGAAAGGCGTGAAAGTAGAAGCCTAAAATGCTCCAGCGGTATGACAGCACAAAGTTTGCTGTTATGCCGCTGTAACGAATGCAAGGTGCAACGTTCCTGAAACGTCCATGAAGACGGACAAATATTCGTAGCTGCAATGGGATGCCTTGCCTCACTGGCAATGAGAGGGCTAACGATAACGCATTTGCAAGTGTGTCATTGGGCGCGATCGCAGGGCAGACTAACAGGGTGAAACCGTTCTTACCCCCATGAACACCTCCCCCCATGCCAGCCTTTATTGGCAACACATCCAGCAGGTATGTCCGTCGATCAACCCTGCCACTTTATCCCACATCCATACGGCGCTAGAAGTAACCAATTGGGACGAGCCACAGTCGCCACTCGATTGGAACAACCACGGAGTCATTGCCCTAGTTGAGGCAGAACAAAACACAGATCCTGATCTCCGTGGTCTCTATATGGAAACCGCGATTGCAGCCTTTGAAAATGGAGCCGATGCCCACCCGCTCTGTGCGGCTCATCTTGCCCTTGCCCATACTCTGATTGGAGAGACAGAAAAAGCCGTTCAGATTGCCTTCCCCGCATTAATCAACGTTCTGCAACCTGCTTTTACCAGCCAAGCTGCTGCACCCGGTTTAATCTACGTCCCGGTTCTATGGCAGGAGCCGCGATCGCCTTATTCTGAAGGCTCAAGCAGACTTTGGACAGACACAAATGCGTTTCAGCAGAGTGTGCTGTTGCTTGGGGAAATTGTCTGGCGATCGCAAGCAGTCTTCTACAATGCAACTGGACGCCGTTTGCTCCAAGTTGCTGCCCAACTCTTACCAGACTCTGCCGCTGTTCACTTGCGGCTTGGTCTCGCCAATCTCATCAGTGATCAGTGGGAAGGACTCATTCATTTACAGCGTGCTAATCAGCTTGCACCCAACCATTCACCGATTCTGCAAGCCCTCTACCTTGCCTATCAAACCTTGCAGCAACCGGCAACAGCAACAACCTGGTTAGAAACGGCTCACGCCTTACATATGCAACACCCCAACGTGATCGAGTGGCAGTGGGCAAAACTTGCAGCAGACGGTTCAACAACTTGTGTTCCGTTTGAAGGTAACCTGCTACTGGTGGTTGAGCCTAGCTTTCACAGCATTGTGACGAGCGTATTGCTAGGTGCAGGCGATTGGTTTGAACACGAAATGGAGTTCTGGCGCAATGCCATTCAACCCGGCATGACTGTGATTGATGTCGGAGCCAATGTGGGTGTCTACACCTTTAGTGCGGCTTCTCAAGTAGGCGCCAGTGGACGGGTGCTGGCGATCGAACCTTTTTCTGGCTGTGTGCAGTGTTTACAGGAAACGTGCCGCCTCAATCAGTTCGATTGGGTGACAGTCTGTCAGGGCGCAGCGAGTGATTATGACGGCACAGCACGGCTATTACTACAGACTGCCAGTGAAATGAATCAGATTGTCACGGCTGAAACAGAGAGCACGACACAAACTGGACCGTTTGAAGATGTTGCTTGCTTTTCGTTAGACAGCTTGATGAAGCAAGAAAAACTAACTCAGGTCGATTTTTTAAAGATTGATGCCGAAGGTCATGAGTTGCAAGTGTTGCTGGGCAGCGATCGACTACTAACCGAGTTTGCACCCGTCATCATGTATGAAAACATCAGTGGCAATCAAGGTAGCAATTCACCAGTCGCTAATTTCTTGAACGCTAATGGTTATCAACTCTTCCGCTATCAGCCCTATTTACAGACATTAGTTGCAATTGACTCTGTAGAAGATTTACAGGGAAACCTCAACATCATCGCAGTACCGCTGGCGAAGGTGGCAACCTTTGGTCTGCGAAAGTAAAAACGCTGTTCAATCTATCCTTTGAGAGCCTTACCTATGGCATTTTTTCTTCCAAGTCTCAAGAAAAACGGTTGTTTAGATCCAGTTCATGTCACCCTTTGCAATGTTGGTTCTCGCAAAACGGGCACTAAAGATGACTACGGAACGCAAGCATGGGGTATGTTTGCGCCTAATTTGACGATTTATGGGTTTGATGCTGATGCTGCCGCTTGCGAAGCCGCAAATGCTGATGTTGAGAGGCGCGAGATTAATTGGCTCGAACAACACTTTCCCTTAGCGATCGCCAAAGAAGTAGGCACATCAACCCTGTACATCACGAATAACCCGCAGTGTAGCTCGTTATACACACCTAATGCTCCTTACTTAAAACGGTTTCTGCGCTTGCAAGAGATGGTGGCTTTAGAGTCTACGACTGACATCGAAACTACTAATTTAGATACAGTCTTTCAAACTGAAGGTATTGATGAAATTGATTTTTTGCAAATTGACGTGCAGGGTGCAAGTTTGCAGGTTTTAGAAGGCGCATCCTGGCTGTTAGAACGCAGTGTTTTGGCAATTCAAGTCGAGGTTGAATTTTCTCACCTGTATGCCAACGAGCCATTGTTTGCTGATGTTGATACCTACCTGAGACAGCAAGGCTTTACGCTCTTTGACTTAGCGCCGCTTTCGCAGGGGCAGCGATCGCTACTCCATTCCACAGAACGTCCTGGTCAGGTGCTCTGGGCAGATGCTATTTACTTCCGAGATCTCCTTCAAGAAGATACAAACGCTCAATTCAAAAGCCCTGATCAGCTTTTTAAGCTTGCTTGCATTGCAGACGCCTTAGAGTTCACTGACTATGCGTTGGAACTGCTGGAGCACCTGACGCTGCACTACGGCAACGACCCAATTTATAACGTTGCAAACCACATTGTTGAAAGCCTAACTCAAATTCCTGAACTGGTTCACGCTGGGCTAAGTACATTTCCAGCCGTTGCTAACTTACAAGATTACATTACAGGTGCTGCTGCCGCCTTTCTAGCAGCAAATCCACCTACGGCATCAACTACTTACGCCTCTCCAGTGCAATCATTCAACTCTGCCCACTACTTACAGCACAATCAGAAACGACAGGCTCATCTAGCGAGCCTGAACCTAAATTTGACTGGTATGACCGTTTTGGAAGTAGGAGCAGGCATTGGTGATCACACACCGTTCTTTCTTGAGCGCAACTGCCAAGTCGTTAGCACTGAAGGTCGGCAAGACAATTTTGAGCTTCTAAAGCAGCGGTATCCTGACTTAGACGTAAGGCTGTTAGACCTTGATCATCCTGGTAACGGTTTAGAGCAATCGTTTGACATTGTTTACTGCTATGGGTTGCTCTACCATCTGCAAAACCCAGCCGAAGCGATCGCTTTCATGGCTAACCACTGCCAAGGGCTATTACTGCTGGAAACGGTTGTTTCTTTTGATCAAGGTGAATCGCTTAACCCTTGCCCTGAACCCGCTGATAGTCCAACCCAAAGTATCACAGGGCAGGGCTGTCGTCCTACAAGGCTTTGGGTCTATAACCAGCTCAAAAAGCATTTTGCGTTTGTTTATATGCCCATCACACAGCCAGATCACGAGGAGTTCCCCATTGACTGGTCGGCTGACCTGACTCAATTGGAATTCAAACGAGCTGTCTTTATTGCGTCTCGTGAACCGTTAAGCAACCCATTATTAAAGGAAGATATTCCTATGCGGCAGAGCTATCATTAGAAGGTTTTGCAGCCGTTTTTAGCAGCCTAAATCATATCCTCGTAAGGATAAGCAATCATAGCCCTTGCGAGGATATGACCAACTTCTTTTGCCTCGCCTGGCGGAAACTGCCGCTGTCCAAGCAAAACTTGCCTATAGCCTACGGTATTAAAGAAACGCGGCGTGTTAAGGAGTGCTGCTTAAGTCTGTGAAAGCAAGCGTTGCTGCTGTGGAAACAGTTTTAACCGCTAGCTACAAGCAGCTTGTCGGGCAAGCAGACTTAAGAGGTTGTTTGAAAAGTGTCTGGCGGCTAAAGCCGTGACCACGAAAACAGATCCCGCCGGCGTGGACTACCCGAATAAAAGAGTTTTATAACCTGCATTTCTTGAGTGCTGTCAGGCTATAGACAGGTTTGATCCATGTAGCTGCGTTCGCATCGCGTCTCCGAAGAAGTATTTAGTCGCCAAAGCTACAAGAAAGCGGACTTTTAAGACATTCTCTAAGACTAGAGTTAAGCCATTTGACAATTGCGAGCACCTTACTGCGTATGAATTTTCCACATTTGCTCGTAAGCGTTTTCCATCTCACGAGTAAACTGCTTACCATTCCAGAGGGGTGAGGTATGTTTAGACTGGCGCAACTTCCAGGCAACTTGCTGCCGCAGTGCAGGCTCTTTGCCCAGCCGAATGCCCCACTCAACATACTCCTCATCCGTCCAAGCAATGCCTTCGGTAATGCCTGCATTCATCATCATGGTGTAGCTATTCCGTGCGGCGAATTGATCACCTACCCGCGTCACGAGTGGAATACCCATCCAAAGTGTTTCTAGCGTTGTCGTCGCTCCATTGTAGGGAAAGGTGTCTAAGACAACATCAGCAATGCCTAAATTAGCTCGATGGGTTGCTTCGGAGGCAACTTCCGAGAGGAAGCATAGACGATCGCTAGCTACCCCTTCTTCTTCGGCAATTTCGATAAAAAAGTTTTTCATCACGGCTTCGTCAGCCAACCCTTTAATCAAAAAATAGCCCTTAGGTACTGCTGCAAGAATCTTCATTTGCAGACGCACTGTATCAGCGTGACGCTTGTAGCCTTTCTGTCCGCTAAGGTAGATGATCGCATCCTCTGGAATTTGAAGCTGGTCGCGGCGTAACGTTGGCACACCTACTTCAAAGCCATCTACTGCAATATAAGTTTGGGGCAAGCGCCAGATTCTTTCTGGGTAATAGTCTTGTGCCCAATCAGGCAGCACGTAGGGGTCGGCAATGAAATAGTCAACTGTTGGAATGCCTGATGCATCCCAGCCTAGCCAGCTTACTTGAATGGGTGCTGGCTTGAGCGAGAGGATTTCGCAGTTCAAATCTAAGGTAATGCTGTCTAAATCGATTAAGATATCAATTTCATCGTGAGCAATTCTGTCTGCTAACTCCACCGTATTGTTGGAGCCATCAACACCACGCCGCCACACCGTATCAAACTGACTAATGTACCAATCGTACAGCGCATCGTTTTGCCGTTCATTAATGAAGTAGCCATAGAGCTGAAACCGATCGCGATCGTGGTATTGCAGCAACCATCGTGCTAGCCAGCCAACTGAATGCCTACCCATACAGTGCGACAAGTACCCGATCTTCAGCGATCGAGGTGCAGTGCTGCCTCGACTAGAATAGTTTCGCTGCTGATAGTGAGCGACATTGGCTTCAGCATTGGTTCGCACATTGTTACAGCACAGCGCCATCACTTGATTTTGAAGGGCACGGTTCTGGCTCAAATCATCTCTGAAATAAGGCAAAAAGTAAGTTGAGGTGAATAAACGAGTCGTGCGAACTGGATGGATGTCAATAGGCGGCTCTGCAATAAGCGCTTTCAACAACTGCTCATGTTGCTGTAATGCTTTGAGCGCCTTTTGCCAATGCCCACCTGCTGTCATTAGCCCTCGCAGAACAAGGTGACTGGAGAAAATTTTCTCTGGCAAATCGTCTGTCAGGTCATAGCGCCGTTGTGCAGCGGCGATGCCTTCACCGTAGTGACCAGCATTCTGATAGAACGTTGATAGATGCCCCAAGACTTCCACATCCTCTAGATCGTGGTGCAGATATCTCTCTAACAGGTGTGCAGCAAAGAGTGGTTGCCGCATCGAAAACGCCAGTTTGATCACAGCGGGCAGCAAAACTGCCATCAGGGATTCGTGCTCGTGAAGTCGATCAAAGCAAGCATCTGCAAACTCAAGCGCGATCGGATCGGGTGAAAGCGTTGCCAAAACTCCGCCCAGCACATCTAGCAGCAAGGTCGCGTCACCATCGATCGCTTGCCCAGCTTGTAGTTGCTCAATCACGCCTAATGCCTCTAGATCCTCACTGGTGAGAGTTTCCAGGGCGATCGCGTGCTGCACAATACGCAACATATTTGCGAGGTCGCCAGGATCAATTTCATGAATGTGTTGACGGATAGTCCAGGCAAACGCGTGATGATGCAACAGTTCTTGTCGTGCGGCTTCTGTTTGCAGCACCTGAATCAGTTCGGCTGTCCAGTCATCAATTTGTTCGGGTTCACCATCAGACATACCAAAAAGCCAGGTTGTCTGTGCCTCTGCTTCTTGCCCCTGCAACAGCAACAGTAACCCTAAATGCCAATAGTACGTTTTGGTGTCAGGTTCAGCGTCGATCGCCTGCTCATAAAAGCGAATTGCGTTGCTATAGTCTTCCTGAAGCAGCCATGTATATGCCTGTGGGTGCCAGGTTAAGCCATTGGTCAAAAAAGATGTATCACTCATGGGGCAATTCTGGCAGTTGATGCACGATTACAACTATTCTGCTTCGCTCAAGACGATCGACAAAAATGACAAAAGGCAACAGGACGAAGCCCATTGCCGTAAGAGCAAATAAGGAAACCAAATTGGCGCGTTGCCCACTTTGGTTTCCTATGTGATGAAGAGAGACTATTGCAGGGGCACGTGGGTGCCAGTGCAGGTAGGAGCAGCGGTTGCGCTAAACGTTACAACACCACCGCTACCTTGTGTACCACCGTTGGACATAGCCGATTTGCCTTCACACAGGACGGCAAGCGTAGTTGCTTCGCTGGTCGCCGTAATGGAGCCAACATTGACTCCACCGATATAGGTTTTGAGGGGAGCGGTAGCAACTACAGTGTCAGCGAAGTTTGTCACCTGAGTGGTATTAATGCCACCACCGTTGATTTTGTAGATGTAGTTGGTTGTTTGAGTCGCAACGCCAAGACCCAGTTCACCAAAGTTACCGTTAGCTGCAAAGGCGTTCTTTTCCAGATAGTAGGCTTGTTGCGCTCGGTTCATGGAGCCAACGTAGGTCTTAGCTTCGGATTGCTTCGCTTTGTTTGCCTGGTTAAGGAAGGAAGGCAGTGCAATAGCAGACAGAATACCGATGATGATGATAACAACCAACAGTTCAATCAGGGTGAAGCCTTGAGCTTCTTTCTTTTGAATCAAGTGGCTCAAGAACTTTGCTTTAAATTCGGACTTCATGAGAGGATCTCCTTAAAGATGCGGGGTTGGTGTTGGGGTTGGGTTTCTAACTCCTGAATCTAACTTGCCCACTTTAGTCAGCTTTCATATCACCCCAACGCAGAAAGTTTGAGCAATTATTTCAAAGGCTCTTATGCTGGGCACTCCAGCAGAATGTAGCCTAGGCTTTCAAGCGTTGTAAGGAGTTGTTGCACTCGTTCAAAGGCGTTTTCCAGCGTGGTTGGCTCCAGCGTCACAGGGTTGAAGGGGCGGAGCATTTGCCACCGCTGCGCTAGAGCTGTCACGGGTTGCGGTTGCTCTAGCAGGGGCAGCAGACAGCCTGCCATAAAGCTGTCGATGCTTACAGGCTCATCAACAATCTTGAGATGACGGCTGATTTCAAAAGGGCTTGATTGTGTAATGCAAGCAATGAGATCTTCTTTCAGCGCCGCCGTTTTTAGCTGCGGATGAAGATGTGCGTAGGCAGTTTGCCAGGAATCGGCTGTCCATTCTGCTACTGGTGTGTAAGGCATCCCCTCATGCGGATGACCACACCACAGATCCAGCAGGCGATCGACTGGATGCAGCAGTTCAAACAGGTGTAGCTGCTCCTCTGCCGATTTTTCGCCGATTTCCAACGTCACAGAAATGGGAAGTTCTTCAATATCGGTAAAGAGACTGAGCAGATCCCACTTTCGCCAGTTCACCATGCTAATGAATTCCAGATCAGCCGCACGCATTGCAGCAAAAAACTCTGGAATTGTCCAACCTTTGTCACCCTGAAGCAGATAGTTGGCGAGAACAATTTCGTCATCCGTTTCAAAATTTGGGTTCCAGACCGTGGATTTAAGAAAAACGTGGTTCTTCAACGATCGCATGGTTTGCCGCACCAGCTCTATATCCTCGTCCTGAGTGGTGCCACCCATCAGCCCCACTGACTTGAAGAAGGCTTGAGCGCGGAAGTAGATCATCCGCTGCAAGGCACTGTGAAAGTTAGTGCGGATAATGCCATTTGGCTTTAAGACTGACCGCATTGCCTGAAGCCCTGCAACTGGGTCAGGTAGCAAATACAGCACTTCATCCGCATTAATATAGTCAAATTGCAGCTTCAAACTGGGCAGATCTTCGATCGAGATGGCATGAAACTCAGCGTTATGAAAGTCGTAATGCTTCAGGCGTTGTTCTGCTAGCTTGACGGATTCTGAGGAGAGGTCAACACCGACGATCGTGGCTCCTGGGTTCGCCTCTGCCAACATCAAGGACTTATAGCCAGTGCCGCAACCTGCATCCAGAATGACGGCTCCTTGCGTGTTGATGATCTGCTGATTTCTGAGGTAGAAGGCTGTGACTAAGCTGTGTGTATAAAGTCTGGTGGCATCATCTTTGGGAGATTGCTCTAGCGGAATTCTAGGGTATGGAGCCTGGTCAAACTGTTGACGAACTTTCTCTAGCGCATCGATCACTGGCTGGTTCATGGTTCACTCATCCTGGTGGTAAAAGACCGTGGTTTCCTGGTTGGCTTTTGGTTTAAGTCAGCATACCCATTTTTCATAAAGGCGAGCCAGGCAGTCTACATCGACTGCTGTGCACCAAAAGTATGGTTGCAATGCACCACTAAAGTCTTGCACTACACCATCGAAGTCCTGTCGCCAAAATGGAAGCGGGAAAAGTAATGTCTGTGGTAAACAGCTAGATGTCATAGTGAAAAACTGTGCGTTGATGCCTGGAAACGACAAGGGAGCAGACGCAAAGTTGTCGATCGCTCACCAACTTGAAAGCCAAAGCCTCAAAAGCGAAATCATAGTATTAGCAGCTTAATGACAGTGCTGAAAATTATGTGGAGTTGCGCTGCTACAGGACATCTGAGCTAGAAGCGGGTTGAGCTAGAGGACAGCTCTTGCTCCCTCTGTGTTTATAGTTCAGAGTTCAAACAGAGACCTGGGCTGGTGCTGCTATTCAGTAAGCCTCAGTGTCGTTTTTTATAAAAGTTTTTTCATCAGCCGTTTAGTTACCATTTATCTCAATCTTGAATCATTGCTAAAGTAAAGCCGTTGAGGTGAAAGGCTTTATGCCCTTGCTTTCCAGCACTGATGGATTGAGCTAATGAAGAACCATTGGTATCGTGCCTTTTTCAGTGTTCGCACCCGGCTACTGGTTTGGTACTTTTTGCTAACAACGGGCACTGTCTTTATCTCAATTCAGACAACGTATAGCCTTTTCTGCGATCGCATCCGCATCCAGGCAGAAGACTCCGCGTTGCAGCAGGCGAACCAGTTTACGGTGTTAGTGCAAAAGCATCGTGAAAAAGGAAATTTAGGACCCAGTAATATCAGTGTGTTGTTCGATCGCTTGCTCTCTAGCTATGTGCCGACGCGAGGTGAATACATCATTACGCTGGTGGGCAATCGCGTTTATGACACTAAGCCAGCACTACCGTCAGACTGGCTAACGCAGCACTCTAAACTGATACAAACCTGGACAACGGTGGCAGGAGAACGCCGTCAAGCTAAAGCTCAGGAGAAACAGCTTTACTATGTGGTAGAGCCTGTAACCTGGCAGGCGACCAATGAAACCGGCTTAATCGTAGTTCTGAATGACAGCACACTGGATTATCAGATTGCGCGGAGTGCGATCGGATTGGTAATGCAGGTAACGTTTGTGCTGCTGCTGATCTTCTTCTTGCTTGCCTGGTTTACGGCTGGACGGGTGCTGTATCCGCTGCGGTTGCTTACAAAGACAGCACATTCCATTACCGAGTCCGATATGACTCAACGCCTTCCGGTGCAAGGTAGGGATGAAATTGCTGAGTTGGCGACTACCGTAAACGAAATGCTCGATCGCTTGCAAGCTGCCTTCGATAGCCAAAAAGAGTTTTTGAAGGATGCTAGCCATGAGCTGCGAACGCCGATCACGGTGATTCAGGGACATCTGGAAATGCTGCAATACCAGCCAGAGAAGGACGCGTCTATCGCCCTAGTGATGGATGAGCTGGAACGCATGAGCCGTCTAGTAAACGATTTACTGCTGCTGGCAAAAGCGGAGCGATCGGACTTTCTGCGGCTCAAGCCAGAAGAACTGGACTGGTTGACGGAGGAGGTCTACCTCAAGGCACGGGGACTTGCCGATCGCGCTTGGCGCTTGGAGTCAAAAGGGTTAAGCCCGATCACGGTCGATCGCCAACGGCTGACGCAAGCCGTGATGAATCTGATTCAGAATGCCATCCGACACACGAAACCAGGCGATCCAATTACGCTTGGTTCCTCGGTAAAAGGAGACTGTGCCTACTTATGGGTCAGCGATACGGGCGAAGGCATTGCATCCGTTGATCAAACCCGCATTTTTGAACGCTTTGTACGGGCAACAGGCGATGCCTACAGTGAAGGCTACGGCTTGGGCTTGTCGATCGTTACAGCGATCGCTCAGGCACATGGCGGTCGCGTGGAACTTGCTAGCCAAGTTGGGCACGGCTCCACGTTTACGATTGCCATTCCGCTAGATGGCACGCTTACAAAACTCCCTGCGGAACGGTTAGAAATCAAAGGCTAACAGCAGATTAACTGCTATCTTTTTGTAAAGTAAATATAAACTTTTTTTCACAAAGCTTTTACCGCTAATTTATCCGTCTGCTTGAAACTTCTGAATAACGATTGACGCAACGCTTTTGTTCTCTAGCCCTTTCATTGCGAACTATGAACAACGTTGACCCTCAAGTTCAGACTCCTGACCCATCTACTACTCCTGAGCCAACCCAGCCACTTAAGCCCAAACGCTGGGTGTGGGCAGTCGTGCTACTAACGCTAGCAACGGGTGGCATTGCGACCTGGCGATCGCTCACAGCAGGACAAACCTCAAAGCCTGCCGTCGCCCAACAAGCACCTCCACCCCGCGCCGTGGAAACGATCGCTCTCGCTGAGGGTAGTGCTGCTAGACCCGTGCAGCTATTGGGGCAGGTAGAAGCAGCAGAGCGGGCAACCGTGCGCGCCCAAACCAGCGGCGTGATTCAGGAACTATTCGTGCAGCCGGGCGATCGCGTTGCACCGGGCACCACGATCGCCGTGCTGGATGATGCCGACCAGCAGTTGGCGCTGGCACGAGCACAGGCACAGTTGGCACAACAGCGCAGCAACCTGGCACGTCTAACGGTGGGGACCCGTCCCGAAATCGTTGCTCAACGCAAAGCCGCACTCAGCGCTGCCACAGCCCGCGAGCGGGAAGCGATCGACAACCTCAGCCGCACCTCTGCGCTGGTCAAAGACGGGGCGCTGTCGCAACGGCTGCTGGTCGAGGCAAAAGCCAACGTCGATACGGCGCGGGGCGAGCGACTCCAGGCACAAGCACAACTGGCAGAAGCGCAGGCGGGTCCCATGCGTGAAGAAATTGAGGCGCAGCGAGCCAATGCAACGGCAGCCCAGGCAGAAGTCAATCAGGCACGGCTGACCCAACTGCGGACGCAGGTAAAAGCAACGTCTGCTGGCGTTGTCGATCGACGGGTGGTCAGTCGGGGCGACTATGTAGAAAGCAACGGCGAAATTGTGTCGCTAATTGCAGGCGATCGTCTGGATATTTTCCTGGAATTACCCGAAGATCTGACGGGCAGAGTCACGGCTGGAATGCCCATTCAGCTCACCTCACGGGCGCTGCCCCAGTGGAAACAGCGAACCACGATTACAGCCGTCGTCCCAGCAGCAGAAGCATCCTCCCGACGGCAGCGCGTGCGCGTGCGGCTAGAGAATGCAGGACAGCGCTTGCTGCCTGGTATGGCGATCGCTGGCACGTTAGAAATGCCCGCTGATCGCCGCAGCTTTGTGGTGTCGCGTGACGTGCTGACCCAGCGACAAAATCAGTGGTTTGTGTTTGCGATCGAGGCTGGCAAAGCCAAGCAGGTTCCGGTGGAACTGGTGACGGATATGGGCGAAAGGGTTGCTATTTACAGCAATGCTTTACGTACCGGTCAGGAAATTGTCTTACGCGGCAGCGATGGACTGCGGGACAGTGCACCTGTGAAAGTCGTTCAGAACAGCAACAGCTAGAGGATACTGCGATGAATCTGATTGAACTGGCTGTGCGATGGCGACACGGCACCTTCGTCTTGTTTTGCTTGCTGGCAATCTTTGGGGTGTTTGCCCTGTTAGGGCTGCCGCTGGAGCTACAGCCCGGTGGCGATCGTCCCGAAATTACTATCACGACCACCTATCCTGGAGCGGGACCCACGGAAGTAGAAGACTTGGTGACACGCCCGATCGAAGAACAGATGGAACAGGTGTTGGGCGTGCAAGAGATTAGCAGCAATTCCCGTGCTGGACGCAGCGCCATCACCCTGGAATTCACGCCCGGTGCGGATCTAGAAGGGCGATTGGTGGATGTGATCAATCGGCTCCAGCAAGCAGATAGTTTGCCTCCCGAAGCAGACGAGTCCAACGTGGAACTGGTGGGCGGCAGCAGTTCGCCGATGATGTGGATTCCGATGGTGCCCCAGGATGGCAAAGGCGACCCCAATCACTACCGCGATCTGGCAGAAGAGGTGATTGTACCGCGACTGCGACGGGTGGAAGGCACCGGGCAATTCTTGATTGTGGGTGGACAGCGGCGAGAAGTAGAGGTCAAAGTTGACCCGAAAGCGCTGTCGGACCGCAACCTGACGATTGGTGATGTGGTGCAGATGCTGCAAGCCAACAACCGTGATATTCGCGGCGGTCCGTTGATTCTGGGACGGCGCGAATACCGCGTCAGAACGCTGAGTCGATCGCAAGATTTGGCGCAAATCGAGGGTTTTGTGCTGCGGCGAGATGCCTCCGGGACGGTGTATCTGCGGGATGTAGCCAAGGCGCAAATGGGGCGCAAAGTGCAGGATAGCGCGCTGGTTTTTAACGGTACGCCAACGGTGGCGATCGGTGTGATTCGGCAAGTCGGTGCCAACGTGCCCGAGGTTGCCAAAGGCGTACGCGATACCATCACGCAGTTAGAAGCCGAGCTAAACCGCCAGGGAGAAGCCCTGCGCTTCGCCTACAACTATGACGAAAGCCAGTACATTCAGCAGTCGATCGACCTGCTGCAAGGAAACCTGATCAGCGGTGCCTTACTAGCCACACTCGTGCTGTTGCTGTTCTTGGGTTCGATGCGAACCGTTGCCGTGGTAGCCCTGACGATTCCCATTTGCTTGATTACTATTTTCATTGTGTTGCAACTGTTTGGTCGCACGCTGAATCTCATTAGTCTGGCTGGAGTCGCTTTTGCGGTGGGTATGGTGGTGGATTGCGCGATCGTTGTGATCGAAAACATTTTCACCCACATGCAGAAGGGCAAAAGCGCAATGCGGGCTGCGATCGAGGGCACGCAAGAAGTGTGGGCAGCGATGCTCGGCTCGACGCTGACTAATGTGATCGTCTTCCTGCCTCTGATTATGGTGACCGGGGAAGCGGGACAGTTGTTTGCCGATATGGCGATCGCCCTTTCGTGTTCTGCCATCTTTGCCCTGTTTTCGGCGGTTACCCTGGTACCTATGCTTTCTGGGCTATTTCTTGACCAGGCAGAGGCACAGCGAATGCTATCGACCACCACGTCATCCGCTGTACCGCTTCCACCGGGTCTGTTTGGCAAAGCGCAGCAGGCGGTTTACCGCACCTCCGATGTCTTCCGCTACTTTCAGGGCAAGCTAGAAAACTTTCTTGCCTCAACGGTGAGTTGGTCGATCGGGCGCAGGCGCATGGGGCGTAGACTGCTGCTATTGGGCATTCCAGCCGGGTTGCTCTTGCTGAGCATTCTCCTGTTGCCGCCTGCTGACTATTTGCCCGAAGGCAACCGTAACCTGGTGGTGCTCCGGGCTGAGCCGATGCCCGGAACCAGCATTCCCGAAGCCATTCGGCAGTCGCAACCTGTGCAAGATTTCCTACGATCGCAGCCGGAAGTCGAGCGCATCATGTACGTCGATCGTCCCGGTGCCTTGCGTGGCATTGCTACCATCCTCAAACCAGAATTTGCCACCACCGCAGGATTAGCTGAGATGGTCAACCGCCTGAGGGCAAAGGCTAGCGATTTTGCGGGCTATCGCTTTGTCATTCCTACCCGCATCTCCATCTTCCGCGATCCCGGTAAGGAATTTGATGTGGATATTGTGGGAGCCGAGCTGGAGCAGTTGAGTGACCTGGAGCAAGAAATTACGGGTAAACTGCGTGCCTTGCCCGGAGTGCAAAGCGTGCGATCGAATTTTGTGATGGGCGCTGGCGAAATTCAAGTCATTCCCAACCGCGAGCGGCTAGCAGAAGTAGGGTTGTCTGAGACAGAAGTTGGTTCACTGGTGGAAGCAGCGCTGGGCGGACGGTTAGCATCGGATTTTATCGACGGCAAAGAGGAACTGGATGTCTCAGTGGAATTGAGCAGCGCAGCGGTGGAAACGCCAGAACAACTGCGCCAGTTGCCCCTATTTGCACGGCAGCGACAAATCCAACTCAGTGATGTTGCCGAGGTGCGAGAAACCACCGGACCCGATGTGATCAACCACGTTGATCTAGAACGGGCGGTTTCACTAACCATTTCCCTTGCCCCCGATGCGCCGCTTGGCTCTCTTGTCCAACGCACCGAGAATGAAATTCTGGCTCCCCTGCGATCGCAGCTCCCCGCAGGCTACCGTCTGGAGCTTGCAGGTTCAGCCGATCAATTGGCAAAAACAGTGTCTGAGCTGGCAAGTGCCTTCGCGTTTTCTGTCTTCATTACCTACCTGTTGCTGGTCGCACTCTACCGCTCTTTTCTCTATCCACTGGTGATTATGGCAACGGTGCCGATGGGCATGAGCGGGGCGTTGTTGAGTCTGGTGCTGGTGAATCGGGTGCTTGGCTGGGTAGTGCCGCTGGATATGATCACGGCGCTGGGCTTTGTTATCCTCACTGGAGTCGTGGTGAACAATGCGATTCTGCTGGTCGATCGCGCCCTGCAACTCCAGCAGGAAGGCGACGACTACGATGCCTCGCTCTACAACGCTACCCGCGATCGTCTGCGGGCGATCTTCATGGCGGCTAGCACCAGCATTCTGGGAATGCTGCCGCTGGCGGTGGTTCCCGGTCAAGGCGCAGAGCTGTATCAGGGCTTAGGCATTGTTCTGACTGGTGGACTCGCCTTCTCCACTATTCTGACGCCCACGGTGGTTCCAGCTATTATGGGGCTGCTGCGTGATTTCTCCGATCGAACGTCCTCAAAGTCCCAACCTGCCGCACCCAAAGTCAAAGTCCAAAACCCTACTTAGCTGGTGATCGTAGGGTCATGACCAGGGGGAGCGATCGTTTTCCCCTATGGTAATTTTGTAGGTTTGCACAAATGCGGTGATGATTTTGGTTTCTGCTATCGGGAAAGGCTGCCTTAATTCAGATCTCCTTGCAGTGCAGTAAGCTGACGCATTGGCTTCGGTGCAGCCGCTTCAACTTCTACAACACCCTGAAACATATTCATGCCGCAGGTGAATGGATAGTGCCCCGGCTTATCTGGCGTAAACTCCACCGCTGTGACCTGATTCAAATTCAGCTTCCGTGCAATGTGGAAAGCGGGCACTAATACGGTTTCAAGGCAACTACTAGGATCTTTGCGGAAGAAATTGAGCCGGACGGGTTGCCCCACGCTCGCAACAATCCGGCTGGGTTCATAGCCACCATCAACGATAATGGTCAGCTCCTGCACGCCTTGCGTTGCTTCTGCCTTATGTGACTGCTTTTTGCTGAAGAGAAACCACCAAAGTTCTAGCCCTATTAATGCAGCACCACCCACAACCACACCAATTTTTAGACCCAGCGGTTGCTCAAGACGATGAAACTGAGTCGTTTGATGGTCAGGCATTGCCATTGCCATCTGAGCATTAGCGTAGTCGCTTGAAGAAAGAAGTGCCACGCTTGAAGCTAGACCCAGAAAGAGACCTAAACCTGCAAGCTCGGCAACCAGCGTTTTTCTGTTAAACATCGATTAGGCCTCCTGCCAGCTTATTGCTAGCTTATGTTGTCGCTTTGGGCTGAAAATTTCGTAACCGCAGGGCGTTTGTGATGACTGAGACAGAGCTAAACGCCATGGCGCCACCTGCAATCATGGGACTCAACAACCAGCCAACAAAGGGGAACAGAATGCCAGCGGCGATCGGAATGCCAGCAACGTTGTAGATAAAGGCAAAGAAGAGATTTTGGCGAATGTTTTGCATCGTGGCACGAGACAGTTGAATGGCAGTGACAATACTTTGCAGATCGCCCGAAATCAAGGTGATATCGCTCGCGGCGATCGCCACATCAGTACCCGTTCCAATGGCGATCCCTACATCTGCTTGAGCCAGAGCCGGAGCATCATTAATACCATCACCTACCATTGCCACGATTTTGGCTTTAGTCTGTTTGGCTTTAGCACCTGCCTTTAACGGCCTAGGGGCAGCAACGGGTACGCCCATAGTGCCGCGTTGCAGTGACTCAATCACAGCGACCTTTTGGTCGGGGCGTACTTCGGCAATGACGTTTGAGATACCCACTTCACGAGCGATCGTCTCAGCTGTAGGGCGATTGTCTCCTGTCAGCATGACTACGTCTAACCCTAAGCGCTGCAAGGCTCGAATGGCTTGAGCGGACGAGGGTTTAATGGCATCGGCAATGCCCATAATCCCCTGCACCTCACCATCAATGGCAAGCCAGATCACAGTTTTGCCGAGTGCTTCCAAGCGGTCTCGATCATGTTGCAGTGCTTGAGTGTCAATACCTAGCTCGTTAAACCAGCGTTGCGTACCAATCTGTACCAGCCGATCCGATACGTTGCCTTGCACACCGCTACCCGCGATCGCTTCAAAAGCTTGTACGTTGGTTAAGTTCACCTGTTGCACCTGAGCATAGTTGACGACTGCTTCCGCCAGGGGATGTTCTGAGTTGCGTTCAACCGAAGCTGCCAGACGCAGCAGCTTTAGCTCATTGCTATTTGCGGTGCCTTGAGTGGTGACAAAATCAGTCACCGTTGGCTTGCCCTGCGTGATGGTGCCTGTTTTATCCAGCACAATGATCTGGATTTGATGCGCTAGCTCTAAGCTCTCTGCGCCTTTGATCAAAATGCCGTTTTCTGCACCCTTGCCCGTGCCCACCATGACAGATGTAGGTGTCGCTAGACCCAGCGCACAGGGGCAGGCAATAATCAGCACGCCAACGGTGGCGATCAGCGCCAGGGTGAAATTGCCCATTGCTAGAAACCAGATGACAAAGGTTGCGATCGCAATGGCAATCACAACCGGCACAAACCAGCCTGTTACCTGATCGGCTAACCGCTGGATGGGCGCTTTCGAGCCTTGAGCCTCCTGCACCAGCCTGACAATCTGAGCCAACACCGTATCTTTGCCAACGCGGGTGGCACGAAATTTGAAGCTGCCTGTCTTATTAATGGTGGCTCCAATGACCTCATCGCCGGCTTGCTTCTTAGTGGGTACACTTTCGCCCGTAACCATCGACTCATCGATCGTCGAGGAGCCTTCGACAATTTCCCCATCAACAGGAATTTTTTCGCCCGGACGGACGACAACGATATCACCGATTTGCACTGACTGAATGGGTACTTCCATCTCTTGCCCAGCACGGATAATGCGGGCATCTCTAGCCTGTAGTCCAATCAGTTTGCGGATGGCATCTGAGGTTTGCCCTCTGGCACGGTTTTCAAACAGCCGCCCCAGTAAAATTAAGGTGATGATGACGGCTGCGGCTTCATAGTAAACCTCTGGCATCAGTCCCTGAGCGGTAAAAAAGCCAGGGAAAACTGTGGCAAAGATGGAATAGCTGTAGGCAGCACCTGTACCGATCGCCACTAGCGTATCCATGGTTGCGGTATGCCGCTTGACGGCTTTCCAAGCATTTTTAAAGAAATCAGCCCCACACCAGAACAGCACTGGCGTTGCAAGTACAAGTTGTACCCACGGACTGTCTAACGCCCGGATGCGAAACGGCAAGTTGAACATAGCAGACATGGCTCCGACCACAATTACAGTGCTAAGAATGCCGCCAACGACAACTTTGCGTGTAAGCTGCTGCCGTTCTGCTACACGTGCCGTTTTTTCGGTATCGTCTTCACTAGCCATCAGGCTTTGGTCTTGGAGCGAGAATGCTGCATAGCCTGCTTCACTCACCGCAGCTTGAATGTTTTCTAGATCGGTTTTTTGGGGGTCGTAGGTGACAGTGGCTTGCTCGGCACCAAAGTTTACAGTGCTTGCACTAACTCCTGGCACCGAACGAATCGCGCCCTCAATGCTGTTGGCACAGGACGCACAGCTCATGCCCCGCAGTTTGAGATTAACGGTTTCCATGCTTCCACGCCTCATTTAAGTGACAGAATAGCCAGCCGCCACGATCGCCGCTTTCACCGTTGCTTCAGGCGTTTGCGTTTCAATCACGACGAGTTTAGTTTTAGTATCGGCTTGCACCGTTGCACTGGGGTCGATCGCCTGCACAGCCTGGGTAATAGTATCGCTACATGCAGAACAAGCCATATTAGGCACAGTCAGTTCAATCGCCATACTTCAAGTTCTCCTAATAAGGAATTATGCTTATCTTAAAGTCTCCATCCGGCTGGACAGTCAAGTGGTAGTGCTCAATCATTTACAGTTCTCTACGTCGTTATGCTTGCGCTCTTGATTGAGCAAGTAATAGTGAGACTGTTTCTTCTCCAAGGCGTTTTTTGCTTGGAGATCTCCTTATTGAAACAAGTAGTGTTTCTTCCCTACAGCAGCTTGCAATGCTTGCGGCTGCAACTGCCGTTGCAAAAATTAATACATCCTGTCGGGTTTGCACGGAGAGGGTATCCAACAGCCAGTCTTCCGTCAGTAAGCCATGGCAAAGTACGCCACGATCGCCCTTGTCACTCACCGAGTTTCCATACGTAGCACGATCTCTATCTAAAGGTTACACCGCTTACGGAAGCGACTATTCATACTTGAGTTCGTGGTGGGTAAAAAGAAAGGTGCATATGAGTCCGATTAATCTGGTTGTACAAAAGGCAATTTGTCGCGGCTATCTCACGGCGGAAGCGGAGCAGACCTTGTGCGAATACTTTAATAGCAACTGCAATCTGCAAGATATTACAGCGCTGACAATGCTACAACGCACCTTGATATCGGGTCAGGTAAAGCGCTTGTCAAATGATGATCAGATAGCGTTGACCAATCGGCAGGCACTTCACCCCTACATTTAAGGGATTCGTGTGCATTTAGGCATTGACCAGTGGTTGAAATGCACTTCCCGCAGCGATGCCGCAATTGATCGCTTCTTAAAACTAGAGGGATGAACAACGTTAGTTTAGGCTTCTGACTGTCACCAGATGATGCTATCCTAGTAAATGATCCGGACCCATGCGATCGCAACGCCTAAATCTTGTCAGGACCGGAAGGTAGCAGCAATACAGGATGCTTGTGATAGGCGTGGACTCCGGGTCGCTTTTTTTGAGCGATGATCCCTTCAGCCATTGCTCAGCTTCGTTTATTTCATCAGCGTTTTTGGTACGGTTTTCCACCTGAAAGACCGATGACACTCGTTCATCTTTGTCCCTATGCTAAAAACATTGCAGACGGCACTGTAGAGTCGTCGTTCGCAGAATTGAGATTTTCAGGAGCTTAAAGCATTATGGGTTTGGGAGATTTAGTCCAAAAAGCAGTGTATCTCGGTATTGGCGTTGCTTCCTATGCAGGCGAAAAGGCAAGCGCAAAGCTTGGAGAACTGCGATCGCAGTTTCAAATACTTGCTGACGAAATGGTAGAGCGAGGCGAAATGACGAGCGAAGAAGCCCGTCGTTTTGTTGACGAAATGGTAAACAAAGCACAGCAGCAAGCGGTTGAGGCTCCAGAGACCCCACGCCCAACGGAGCCACGTCGTATAGAGATCGTCACTGATGATGATGAACCTGCTAAAGCAGACCCATCCGATGTAGGGCAGATGCGGCAGCAAGTTATGGATTTGCAGGAAGAACTCAAACGACTGAGACGCGATCAGTGAGGTAAGCTTGACCTCAGTCAAGGTGAGCTATACTTGAAGGATCTCACAGATATGAAGGCGACTCAAGCGTCCTAGAGCAGACCCCTATGTGACCTTGCATCTGTGGCGTTAGAATGCTTACGTTTAGGTGCAGAGGCTTAACGGATAGGCGTATGAAAACTTGGTCGCAGGAATTTTCTGAAATGCTTGAAACAATGGTGAGTGAAGTAGAGCAGTTTTGTACTGAAGTTGTCACTGACTTTGGTGAAATGGTTGATTCCTTTCTTGAAGCATCAGAAGAAGTTGTAGAGCAGGTACAATCTGTTTTCGTTGTTGAGCTTGAGCAACGCCTTGGTGATCTCATTGATCCCATTTTGGAGGCGTATTTAGGCATTGAGCTTGCGGTGGAAGAGACAGCACAACCAATGATCCACACAGTCGAGCCGTTTTTGAACGATCGCCCGACCTGTGTAGGGTGCCGACATTATCATGGTCAAACCTACGGTGGCACAATGCTGGTTTGTGGGATGCATCCTTACGGCTGGGAAAGCGACAAGTGCCCCGATTGGCAATCAACCTGGCAGGAATAGCTGGACTGTTAGTGTTTAACAACGCTTTAGCTGCTTGCTGACCACGAGTTGTTGACTAATAAGGGAAAGAAGTGCCCAACGGGTCCTTGTCCCTTGCCGATCGCCAGTGCGTACTTTAAAGCAGTAGTGACATATTCTTTGGCGCGGCGGGTTGCTGTAAGCGGTTCGTAACCAAGCGCAAGATTTGCTGCGATTGCGGCTGACAAGGTGCAACCTGTGCCATGTGTATTCGTCGTTTCTACCGTCTCTGCCGCTAACGTTTCAAGCTGCTGACCATCAAACCAGACATCAACACTGCGAAGATCGCCCTGTAAGCCACCACCTTTAACCAAGACGGCTTTTGCGCCTAGTTGATAAATTCGTTGAGCGGCAGACTGCATATCTGCTAGGGTTTGAATTTCTAGATTACCAAGCATTTGTGCTTCGTAGCGATTGGGCGTTAGTACCGTAGCGTGAGGAATAAGCGCCGTTCTGAGTGTGGCGATTGCGGCATCATCAATTAACTGTGCTCCCGTCCGTGACACCATTACTGGATCAACGACCAGATTAGTCAGGTTTAACGCCTCCACCTGAGCCGCAACTGCCGCAATAATAGTCTGATTCAGCAGCATTCCCGTTTTAGCTGCCTGCACCCCAATATCCGTCACAATCGCTTCCATCTGAGCCACCACGCTTTCTGGTGGCAAGGCATCCACACGCTCTACACCCAGCGTATTCTGCGCTGTAATACATGTAATCGCGCTGGTTCCATGTACTTTGTGAAAGGCAAACGTCCGCAGATCTGCCTGAATGCCTGCACCGCCGCCACTGTCAGATCCCGCGATCGTCATCGCCACGGAAATCTTCGGCGTACCAATGTCCTGCTGCTTTTCCATACGTTTTACCCTCAGCCTTCTACCTTCAGCCTTTAGCCTTCTCTCCCACCCTACACCCCCTACCCCACACTCTTGTAAGATGGAGGCTAGATTCTTTAAGAAAGATTGCGAACGATGAGACTCACACGGATTGACCTGAACAGTTGGCTCTTTCATCTTGCTGGGCGCACGATTCTCGTTGACCCCTGGCTGGTAGATCCATTGGTTTTTTATGGTCAACCCTGGCTGTTTACGGCTTCTCACAATACGCATCTCGCTGTCACACCCGAAACCCTCCCCCCGATCGATCTGATTTTGATCTCTCAGGGCGTAGACGACCATTGCCACAAACCAACCTTAGAACGGATCGATCGCGCCATTCCTGTCGTTGCCTCGCCAACGGCAGCCAAAACAGTACGGCAACTTGGCTATCAACAAGTCACCACGATCGCCCATTGGGAAACCTTCACGCTAGGCGACACGCTTAAAATTACCGCGATTCCGGGTGCAGAGCTTCAACCAGGACAGGTTGAGAATGGCTATCTGTTGAGCGACCGCACTACTGACGAAACCCTTTACTACGAACCGCATCTCTTCCCCCTTACCACACCCATAGAGCGCCTTGGTCGAGTGGATGTAGCGATCGCACCGGTCGTCGGTCAAGTCTTTCCACTGTTGGGGCAGGTCATTATGGGTCCCTTAGAAGCCATGCATCTAGTCGAAACATTGAAGCCCCACTTCTTTGTACCAACGGCAATCGGCGACATTCGCGCTGATGGCATCCTTCCTAAGCTCATCCAAACCATTGGCAGTGTGGAAGAATTTCGCGATCGACTGCTTGCCTCTGGCTTGCCGACCCAACTGCGCGTTCCTGCTGCTGGAGAGACTTTAGAGTTAACGGCGATCGTTCGCTAAAGCCTGCGGTCAGCGTTGGAACAAACTTTATTGAGAAGGGATTGGGGGCGATCGTGATGAGAGGGCGAAAGAATTTGTTATGATAAGCTTCCTGCCCTACGGGTGACTGGCGCAATGGCAGCGCATCGGACTCTTAATCCGCTGGTTCTGGGTTCGAATCCCAGGTCACCCATTACTTGAGCACTGTTTGCTTTCCATTGATCATGTGACATAACCTTACTAGCCTGTTCCTGCTTTCTCCACTTCCCCCTAGCATCGATTGAGCCAAATTTCTTTGGTTCCAGCAACTGGTTGAATGAAGCCAAAGCCTCGTTCGTCCTTCCATTTGATCAGTCGACTCGTATGCAAACTAGGTTTTATCAAGTTCGTCCTGCACTTCATCAGGTACAAATTTTTGGTTTAGGCAATGTTTAGTGGCTTTTGATACAAATATCTTATGTTTCTATTCTTACTATAGGGCGGGTGTAAAGACATCATCATTGCCGTGTAAAAGCTGAAATTTAGGAACTTACCGCCTCATTTATGACATCACGTAATGAGTGATTAGGCTTAAAGCTTTGGCTGCGGGCAGGTTGAGCAGAGTAAGGAAATAATTACAACAAAAGATTGGAAAGCTCGGCTTCTAAGTTCGCATCGTGTTACATCTGTCTAAAGAACTGTACAAAGCGTTGTAGAGATAGAGGCGTTAGTCTGTAGTGCTTTACCTATCATTTAACGGTATTTGCCTTTCTAGATTTGATGTCGCTTAGAAGGTTGTGTTCTCTTGGAGCCGTTGCCTTTAAGCCTATCTGTTAGCTGCTTCGCCCTCATGTCATGTAAAGGCAATCATGGAACCCGAAACTGTAAACGGCACCGACCCGCCCACTACGATGCCAGAGTCTTTAGCTGCGGAGCCGAAACAATCGAAGAAGAAGGACAAGAAAAAGAATAAGAAGAAAAAGGATAAGAAAAAGAAAGAAGCCGAGATAGACAACGCTAAGCAGGACAAAGCTGAGGAGCAGAAGCCGTTCTACCATCTTTCTGAAAGCGAAGGTAGCTCTAAACTTTCAAGCAAAGTATACGAAAACGAACTGTCTCGTTTGCAAATAGAGCTAGTGAAAATGCAATATTGGGCAAAGCATGTTGGTGCCCGCATTGTCATCTTGTTTGAAGGGCGAGATGCTGCCGGTAAGGGTGGCACGATTAAGCGCATTACCGAACCGCTCAATCCTCGTGGCTGTCGAGTTGTCGCTTTGGGTACGCCCAGCGATCGCGAAAAAACTGAGTGGTATTTTCAACGCTACGTAGCGCATCTGCCTGCTGCGGGTGAAATTGTGTGTTTCGATCGCAGTTGGTATAACCGGGCTGGAGTCGAACACGTGATGGGTTTTTGCACTGATGAACAATACCAGGAATTCTTACAAAGCTGCCCTGAGTTTGAGCGGATACTCGTCCGGTCGGGCATTGTTTTGCTGAAGTACTGGTTTTCGGTGAGTGATGACGAGCAGGAGCGTCGCTTTCAGTCTCGTACGACCGATCCGGCGCGTCGGTGGAAGCTAAGCCCGATGGATTTGGAGTCGCGCGATCGCTGGGTGGAATATTCCCAGGCAAAGGACGTGATGTTTGCCCATACCAATATTCCTGAAGCGCCCTGGTTTACTGTCGAGGCAGACGACAAAAAACGCGCCCGCCTCAACTGCATCCATCACTTCTTGAGCAAAATTCCTTATGTTGATATGACACCAGAACCGTTAGAACTGACACCACGTAAGCCTGCTCGTAACTACGTGCGTCCGCCACACAACGAACAGTTCTTTGTTCCACAAGTGTACTAAGCTCTCACCTACAGCCTGGTCAACTACACCGTCCCTTTTATAGAGGTTGTGGCGTTTAGTTTCGTTCGTCCGTAGATTCCAACCGTTTAGGAAAAAAGCCCCATGACCCATGAATTGCGCGTTCAAGCTGTTTCTCAAGTCACCGATCGCAAACCCCAACCACCCAAAATGCCCCAACGTCTGGAAGCGCTGTGGGCGACGGATGTCTTCACGCTGAGCAAGATGCAGGCAAGCTTGCCCAAAGAGGTATTTAAGTCTATTAAAAATACGATTCAAACGGGTGGAAAAATTGATGTATCGGTGGCAGGTGCGGTTGCCGCAGCAATGAAAGACTGGGCAACGTCCAAAGGCGCGCTCTATTACGCGCACGTTTTCTACCCGATGACGAATGCGACGGCTGAGAAGCATGATGGGTTCATTTCAGTGCAAGGTGATGGCACGGTCATCACCGAATTTACTGGCAAAGTGCTAGTGCAGGGCGAACCAGATGGTTCTTCCTTCCCGAACGGTGGACTGCGCTCTACGTTTGAAGCGCGAGGCTATACGGCATGGGATGTTACCAGTCCTGCCTATGTAATGGAAACCGACAATGGCGTGACGCTTTGCATTCCCACAGTGTTCATCTCCTGGACGGGTGTCGCGCTGGATAAGAAAACGCCATTGCTGCGATCGAACGCCGCGATGAACAAAGCCGCCACTCGCGTGCTGAAGCTGTTAGGACACACCGATGTTGCACCTGTAAACTCCAGTTGTGGTGCAGAGCAAGAATACTTCTTGGTAGATGCTCACTTTGCCCATAGTCGCCCCGATCTGCTGCTGGCTGGTAGAACCCTCTTTGGCAAACCGCCTGCCAAAGGACAACAGTTTGATGACCACTACTTTGGAGCCATTCCCGATCGCGTCCAGGTGTTCATGCAGGATGTAGAAGAGAAGATGTACAAGCTGGGCATTCCAGCCAAAACACGACACAACGAAGTAGCGCCGGGTCAGTTTGAGATTGCGCCCTTTTTTGAAGCGGCGAATGTAGCGAGCGATCACCAGCAGCTCACAATGACCATTCTCAAAAGCACTGCTAAAAAGCATGGCTTTGCTTGTCTGCTGCACGAGAAGCCGTTCGCTGGCATTAATGGTTCTGGCAAGCACGTTAATTGGTCGGTTGGCAATGCGACTCAAGGCAACTTGCTTGATCCAGGCGATACGCCTCACGCCAATATGCAGTTTTTACTCTTTTGCGGCGCGGTCATTCGGGGTCTGCACAAGTATGGTCCCTTGCTGCGGGCTGTGGTTGCTACTGCCAGTAATGATCATCGCCTGGGTGCAAATGAAGCTCCTCCAGCAATTATCTCTATGTATCTAGGGACGCAACTGGAGCAGGTGTTCAATCAAATTAGCCAGGGACAGCCCACCAGTTCTGCCCACGCTGGGGTCATGGAACTCGGCGTAGACACATTGCCGATCTTCCCTAAAGATCCGGGCGATCGCAACCGCACGTCACCCTTTGCTTTCACAGGCAATCGTTTTGAGTTCCGAGCCGTTGGTTCGGGGCAGTCGGTTTCGGGCCCGCTTGTCGCGATGAACACCATCCTGGCAGATTCCCTTACCTGGATTGGCGATGCCCTGGAGAACGAGATGGCAAAGGGTACGGAACTGAATGCTGCCGTTCATACTGTGCTGAAAGAGGTGATGGACAAGCATGGCGCTGTCGTCTTTGGTGGTAACGGCTATTGTGAAGAATGGCACAAAATGGCGGTCGAAGAACGTGGTCTACCGAATCTGCGGACGACTGCCGATGCACTACCCGTCTTAAAAGCCGATTACATTGAAGAACTGTTTGAGCGCGTTGGTGTGCTGACTCCGGTGGAACTCGAAAGCCGCTTCGATGTGTATGCTGAGCAATACATCCTGGCGATCGAGGTAGAAGCCAAGCTGGTAGTAAGTATCGCCAAAACGATGATCTATCCGGCTGCAATGCGATACCTTTCTGAACTATCTACCGCGATCGCCAACGCCAAGGCGATCGGCATCGAAATGGGCAAGGAAAGCGCCGAAAAGGTAGCAGCGCTCATTCAGCCCATGCTGGATAACGTCAGCAAACTCAGTGAGGCAATGACTAAGCATGATTTTGCTGCACCGGAAGAGCATATGCAGTATTCTGCCCAAATAATTCGTCCATTGATGGATAAAGTGCGGGAGTATGCTGATGCACTTGAAAGCGAAGTAGCCGACGATTTTTGGCCGCTACCGACCTATCAAGAAATGCTGTTTGTCAAATAAGCTGAGTTCGGGATAGTAAGCTCTTTGATTTCATCCCTGCTTCAAGGCTTCTCTAGCATTACGTTAGGGAAGCCTTGAAGTTTCAGGTCAGGATTTTCTGATAGAGTCTGGAGTTTGCCTCCCAATGGGGGGACATCGCCATCAGAGCCAATCAGCGAGCTGCAATCATCTTTACTGAGGCACTTGCTTTAGAGGAATTTCAATCAGGAACTCTGTACCTTCTCCAGTAGAGGACTGGCACTGCAACGAGCCACCATGCCGCTCTGTAATGATTTGGTAGCTGATGGATAAGCCCATGCCAGTGCCTTTGCCCACGGGCTTCGTGGTAAAGAAGGGATCAAACAGCTTTTGACGTACCGCTTCGGGGATGCCGGGTCCATTGTCTGCGATCGCAATCAGGACGCGATCGCCGTCGCAAACTTCGGTGCGAATGCGAATGACACTAGGATTTTGCTCCATCGTTGCAGCATCACGTCGGCTGTCACGCTCATCCAGGGCGTCGATCGCATTACTTAGCACGTTCATAAACACCTGATTAAGCTGCCCTGCATAGCATTCAACCAGGGGTAAATTGCCATATGCCTTCACGACTTCGATCGCGGGTCGGGCATATTCACATCCCTTTAGCCGCATCTGTTGTGCTTTGAGACGGCTTTGCAAAATCATCAGTGTGCTGTCAATGCCTTCGTGAATATTGACCGCTTTAAATTCGGCTTCATCCATGCGCGAAAAGGTTCGCAGAGACGCGACGATTTGCTGAATGCGGTCTGCACCGACTTTCATTGATGCCAGCAATTTGGGTAAATCTGTCATCACAAACTGAAGGTCGATCGCAGTAGCAACGGTCTGAATTTGTTTCGTTGGTGTTGGGTACTGCTCTTGATACAGGTTAATCAGTTGCAGCAGATCCTGAATGTATTCGTTGGCATACGTGAGGTTGCCGTAGATAAAGTTAACGGGATTGTTGATTTCATGCGCGACCCCTGCCACCAGTTGCCCCAGGCTAGACATCTTCTCGCTTTGCACCATTTGCGCCTGCGCCTCCTGAAGTTCTTGCAGCGCTTCCTCTAGCTGCTGTGTTTGCTGTTGCGCCGTGTTGGCAGCAATCACGCTCTGGTGATAAAGCTCTGCCTGGTTGATGGCGATCGCAAGTTGACTTGCTACGGCTTGCAGTAGCTCAATTTCTGATTCGCTCCACGGACGTATAGCGCTGTGATGACCGCAATGAATACCGCCCCGTCGCCCCGAAAGTATCTGTACCGGCAGCAGTAGCTCCGAGTGATAGTTGTAAAAACGCAGAATGTCGCGGGCTTCTGGCTTGAGATGTGGATCGGTCTCCACATCATCAACACGGTAAGGAGTCTGGCTTAAGAGGCTTTCGACAATGGGGTTATGGCGATCGGCTGGCTTACTCAGATCTTGTGGGTACGTGCCCAGAAAGCTGGGGAAGCCAGCACTCCGCGATTCGTGCGTAAATTCGAGGTTCGCAAGCTGCTCCGATTCGGGGTGATACCAGCAAAAGCTACAGCGATCGATTTGCAACAGGTTGCGGACTTCATGCACGGTCGTTTGCAGAATAGTATCCAAATCCAGCGAACTACGAATCTGGTTGGCAACACGATTGAGCAATTCTTCGCGCTGCGCTAACGCTCGCAGTTGTGCTCCATTTTGCTGCAAGGCAACTTCGGCTTGTTTGCGCTCGGTGATGTCTTCGGTGATCGCTAAAAGATACTGTGGGTTGCCGTCTTCATCAAAGACAGCCGTTTTTTTAGTGTGCAAGATGCGTGCCTCTCCCCCGTCGGCTGGCACCAACTCTTCGGGAAGATCCAGGATGTCTCTGGTCTGCAACACCTGGAGATCGTGAGCCATTACCACCTCAGCTTGCTCTAGAGGCAACAGGTCGTAAGCGTTCTTACCCATCACCTCTTTAGCAGTCGCACCGAGTACTGCCTCAGCCGCCGGGTTCCACAGTACGTAGCGCAGATCCTTTGCCTCTTTAGCAATTACTGCTACTGGCAGCGTCCGGAGTACAGACTCTAAAAATTTGCGGATGTATTGCAGCTTTGACTCCGCTTGATCCCGCTTGTGCAGCGCTGCTTGTCGTTCATGAACTTGTTGCTGAAGTTGCACAACGGTTTGCTGAAGTTCGACTGTGCGCGCCTCTACACGTATTTCTAGCTCTTCCTTAGACTGCTTGAGCGCGGCTTCTGCGGCTTTTAAGGCAGTAATGTCGCGCATCGTGCCAACCATAAATTTCTTGCCAGTGGCATCACGCAAGCAGGACTTTTTGGTGGAGAAGAGATGAGTCTGACCGTGCAGATTGGTCAGGCTTTCTTCGTCTTCTCGATCGCATTCCGTAGTCAGCACAATCTGATCAGTCTCACGAAAAAACTCGGCTTGTTCGCTATCAGGAAAGACCTCATGATCAGTCAACCCAATCACATCAGGGCGATGCCAACCCATAAACTGACAAAAGACATCGTTTAAGAGGATATAGCGATGCTGCTGATCTTTAACAAACAGAGGATCAGTCGTGGTGTTAATGATCGCGTTCAAAAAATCGCTGGAAAGGGGTGCGGTCGAGTGTTGTGTTGTGTCGCAAGCCTCTGTCAATACGGCTGTGGCGGGCGAGTCTACGCTTACGTGCACCAGGGAAAGCACGCCCGTCACTTGTTGCTGCCCATTCATTAGCGGTGCGTTGTGCCAGGTGTAGACAGCAGGCTTGCCATCCGGTGTCACCGTTTGATGAAGCGTGCGATCGCCGGGCGCTTGATTACGTGCGGTAGCCATCAGTCGGTGGCTCTGTTCTAGCGGCAGCAGATCGGTGACATGACGACCGATCGCGTCTTGCTTGCTGTAGCCTAAAAGCCTTTCAGCCGTAGGGTTCCAGTCAACGACCTCAAATATGGTGTTCCACTCAATGATAGCGATCGACGACTGCTGCAATGGCACTGAGAGCTTTTGATGCGACGCTTCCAGGGGCGGTTCAGCTTGCTGAAAGTGCAGCAACTGCTGACCCATCTGAGTCAGCATGAGGGCTTGTTCGGCTACACGCTGTCGTAAGTCAATTAACTCTTGGTGCAACGATTCAGACAGCATACTGTTCTAAGACCATTCTGAGGCTTCAGTGCGGAGAAGTGTTATCTATCAGTGCTATGGTTTAGGGCGGGTATAGGGGGAAGCTCTGGCTAGGAGAAATACACCCACTACTCCTTTAAGGCAAATGTTCTTAGCTCTTTTAAGATAGCGATGTAATCAGCGACGATCGCTCAACGTAGTACTGTAAAATTTCTGTCTATAGCGATTGGGGCAAGCATTCGCTAAGGTCGAGAGCAGAGATGCACGCTGCGCTCTAACGGGTGAGGTTGGTCTGGAGGTGATGTAGCACATCCTTCTCTTAAGTTATCTTAAGGCTCGTTGACTGTACCCAGCGTCAAATACCGCACTTCTGTCCAGTTAATTGATGAATTTTGGGTAAAGATTGCAGTTTTACTCTGCACATGCGCGGCTTTTTAGCTAGTCGTCCACTGGAGCTTCGCTGACTCGGTAAGTATTCTCAACATTTATCAGAGGGAGATATGAGCTGTGTTTGCAATTAGGGGGTTTCAGCCCCTTCACTGCTAAAACATCCTTGGGATTAAGCATTGAATTACCTGTAACGTTGACAACTTACAGGAGGTATAGCATTGCCATAACCCTACACAAAACCTGACTTTAGGAGATTTCTAGCAAACAAAATACCCGTAGGGGCAGGTTTGATACCAACGTGGTCGGTTATTCACAAAGCTTCTGGCAAAACCTGTCCCCTACAAGCGGTACATTCTTTCTCAGAAATCTCTTTACTTAATCTAAGCCTCACAGTTTAACTATGCCCAACAACTGAGAGGATGCTGCAATCAACGCACACTTTTACTCATGTAGTTGCCCCAAAGTTGGGCTGCTTCGCCGCTGCTGCCAGACGTAGGGGAATTGTTATCATTCCCTAACCAAACACCCGTGACCAAGCTACCGGGGATATAACCTACAAACCATAGGTCAACATTGTCATTAGTAGTGCCTGTTTTTCCGGCTTCGCCTTGCCCGATCGCCGCAGCGCGTCCCGTACCTCCACGCACGACACCTTGCATCAAACTGGTCATTGTCTCTGCAATGTCTGGGCTGAGAACGGGTTGCCTAAGCTGTGGATCTCGGTCGGCACTGTAGATAATGCGGCAGGTTTTGACATCTTTCGGAATTTTACAGTCACCACCATCTAGTATGCGTCGGATAGCGCGGGGTGGATTGCTAACGCCGCGATTGGCAAAAATGCTAAAGGCTCCTGTTAGCTCTAGCGGTGTCACTTCACTCTCGCCTAGTACCAGCCCAGGTGTGGCTTTGAGGGTAGAGCGGATACCCATGCGTTGAGCGGTGCGGATGGTGTTGTCTAGCCCTGCAGCTTGAGCTACTCGTAGCGCAATGACGTTCTCAGACTGTGCCAAGCCTGTAGATATATCGAGGCTACCGCCGCCAGTCCGACAGCCTGCAAACGATTGTCCCTGCCAGTCGAGCGGTGCGCACGAGTAGGCGGTGCCAGGTGAAATGCCTTGCTCAAATGCTGTTGTATAGGCAAAGACTTTGAACGTAGAGCCAGGTTGCCGTAGTGCCTGGGAGGCTCGATTGAACTGACTTTTTTTGTAGTCTACGCCGCCTACAAGCGCAAGTACTTCGCCGTTTTGAGAATCAATGGTGACGATCGCCCCCTGCGAGAAGCCTGCGCTAGCCCCAGCATTATTGACCGCCTCTTGTAGACTGGCTTCGGCTCGGGACTGTAGTTTGAGATCAAGCCCCGTTTCAATGATGAAGTTGCCTTCTTCGGCAAGCTCTGAACCTAAAAGCTGCTGAAGTTCAGTAAACACATAGCTGTAGTAGTAGGGCGCAAGCACGTTGTCTAGCTGCGCTTTGGCTTTGGGGTTGACATCAACGCGCGATCGCCGTGCCCGTTGGATTTCTTCGGCGCTGGCTAGATTTAGCTCTGCCATGCGCTGCAAGACCCCATCGCGGAGTTCGATCGCCTTGTTGTAGTCGCGCACAGGGTTAAAGCTATTGGGTGCAGGCAGAATGCCCACTAGAGTCGCGGCTTCTGATAACGTCAGGTCTTTGGCAGACTTACCCAGATAAAACTGCGCCGCATCTTCAAACCCATAAGCTTCGTTGCCCAGATAGACACGGTTGAGATAGGTCAGCATGAGAAAATCTTTGCTGTAAAACGTCTCCAGCTTTAGAGCAACTGCTGCTTCGCGCAGTTTGCGTCCGGCCGAATCCTGGGTGCCCACGTACTGCCGCAGCAGACTACGAGCAAGCTGTTGGGTCAGTGTACTGCCGCCCTCACGAATTTCGCCGCCTCGCACGTTGGCGACCAATGCCCGCAGCGTGCCGATCGGGTCAACGCCGAAATGCCAGTAAAAACGGGAGTCCTCAGAGGCGATCGCCGCCTTCGCAAGGTATGGCGAAAAGTCTGACAGGTTCTTAAACTCGGTATGGGTACGGTTTGTCACCGGACTAAGCGGCGTTTGCCCATCCCGCGCTAATACTACAAAGGGTCCCTGTACCGAGTCAGGCAATGGCTGTACCGAAAATTTTTGCCACTCCAGCAGCACCCCTGCCACTGCAAGGGCTGTCACGCCACCAACGCCATACATCCAGTAGCGAACGGCTTGCACATACCAGGGCGGCGGATCAATAAACTGAATGCGAACGGCAGCCGCTAGTTCTGGTGGACCGAGCGTATAAGCTGCTTTGTGTCGTAAGCGAGTCGATCGCACCCGTCGCTTGCCACGATAAATGCCGTTTGTAGAGTTTTCGTCTTTAAGAAAAAACGGCGGACGAAATAAGGTGCTTAAAAGGCTCTGCCGCTGGCTATCTCGATTAAGCGAGAGATGCACCTGGCTGACAACTGGATTCCGCACGACTATATCGCACGTTTTGGAGCTGCGCCCCAGCATATAGCGATCGCCTAGCAATGGATAGACCTCTGCCTGCTCGGCTCCTGCCTCCTGCACCCATAGTTCTGGCACCCGTGCGTTTGGCTTTAGCTTCAGCTTAGAAAAATTGATCTTTGCCTGAACAGTCTGCACTGCCTGGGTAATGGCACCGACAAGCGTTTGCGATCGACGGGGGGGCGGCGGGGTCATGAGGGTCTACGAGTAGAACTGCTGAGATCAGAATCACAACCGTATTTGCAAGTTCCGACCTACTTCAGACTCATTCTAGACAACCACCGCCATTTCTGAACTTTACTCATTGCCAGTTAAAGGGTTGGGCGATCAATTCAGTCGAGTCAGGCTAACATGCAAGGGAGAGATGTAGGGGAAATAGAGGAAGCCAGGCGAAGCCCTAATCCCCTTCACTTCTTCACTCCTTCACTCCTTCATCCCCCCACATGAATCCCCGGACGCTGCTCCGGATTAGGCTCTGCTCGACGAAGCACTTCACGGGTCACGACGGGAATATCGCCTTCACCAAAGAGGATGAAGCGCAGCAAATACTGAATGGGATTGCCCTCAATCCAGCCAAAGTAAGCGTGTGGAAGTTTGCCAGTTTGGTTGCGAAGCTCTAGCAAGATAGCGGCAATGGCATTCGGCACAGCCGCACTCTGAGCGCGTAGAATACGGTATTTACCCACTTCTACCCCTACGACCTGGATCTTATCAATAAACTCAGACGCATCAGCGACTTGAATTTCAAGAAACAAAACGGGATCAGTTGGGGGAATCAGGTTGTCCTCACGGACTTCTCGTTCTTTTAAGTAATACTCCTCTACATCGCCTGTATGGAGCCGATTGGCAATTAAGCGGATGGTGCCCTGACTTTCTTCTGCAATGAATTGACGTGCCGTGGCATCAAATTCAATGTGATCTGCTCGTAGCTCGGTCGATCGCCAAACTCGTGAGATGAGAGAGGTTGCCACGATCGCGCCGATAAAGAAGGCAGCAATTCTGATGCCCTCTGGGCGCTCGATAATATTAGTGACAGTGGTATAGAGAAACACGAGCGTAATGAGGCTAAAGGCAATCGTGCCCCGTTGCGATCGATGATGACGCGCTGCCAGAGCGACTGCAAAGGCACCAGAACTCATTAGCACCAGCACACCAGTGGCGTAGGCTCCACCCTGCGCTTCCACGTTTGCCTTAAAGAGAATCGTGACTACAAAGGCAATGAGCGTATAGACCACCACTAAGGGTCGTGCTGCCAATGTCCAATTCGGAGCCATACCATAACGAGGCAGATAGCGTGGCACAATGTTGAGCAGCCCTGCCATTGCCGATGCTCCTGCGAACCAGAGAATGGCGATCGTGCTCAGATCATAAATGGTACCGAAGGCATCACCCATATAGAAATGCGCCAGGTAGGCAAGGGCACGTCCGTTGGCTTTACCGCCTGCCTGAAATTCGGCAGTAGGAATGAGTAGTGTTGTCACCAAACTGCTGGTCAGCAGAAAGAAGCTCATGATGACTGCCGCTGCCGTGAGCAGTTTGCGGGTGTTGCGAATGCGCCCATGCGGAAACTCTTCAGTGTCCGTACTGCTTCCCTTTACTAACGGCATTACCACAACACCTGTCTCAAACCCAGACAGCCCCAGCGCTAACTTAGGAAAGAGCAGCAGCGCGACCCCCAGCATGGCAAACGGGTTTTGATGTCGGGTAAAGAGCGCAGTTTGCCAGTCTGCGATCGCCGATGGGTGTTGCCAAATCTGGTATGCACCCACACTAATGGTGATCAGGTTCAGCAGCAGATAGATACTTACCAGGAAAACAGCAAGCCCGATCGCTTCGCGGAACCCCCTCAGAAACACCGCACCCAGCAGTGCGATCAAGACCAGCGTAATGGCGATCGCCTGGTCATGTAGAAAGTCTGGCACCAGCGGATTTTCAATAACGTGTGCCGTCGCATCGGCTGCCGAAAGGGTAATAGTGATAATAAAGTCGGTCGCGACGAAGCCCAGCAAACACAGCACAAACAGCTTGCCCTGCCACCAAGGGAGCAGATGTTCGAGCATGGCGATCGATCCTTCACCATTAGGGCTTTTGGCAGCAATGCGCCGATAGATTGGCAAGGCACCAAATAACGTTAACAGCACCAAGATTAAAGTTGCTAGCGGCGAAAGTGCCCCTGCCGCCAGTGCCGCAATACCAGGCTGATAGCCCAGTGTCGAGAAATAATCGACACCCGTTAAACACATGACCTGCCACCAGGGATGCGTTGAGTGCGCTCCTCCCTTTTCGTGGCGGTTTTCTTGCAAAAACCAATTAATAAGCTGTTGGCGACGCTGTTCAATTGGATTAATCGATTGAGCCATCAACACTACTCCCATGCTGTGTCGCTACTGTTAGGTTATGGCAAGTTGCAGCAATGCTCAAAGTAAATTTCACTAAATCTATAGTCTGGTGAGCAGCGTTTCTGATAGACGGGGAAGGGGGGAAGGCAATGTGATTTTGTTCCACCCCTCTACCCTTGATGCCAGACGCATTGTTAGCCATCTTTCTCTTGATGAACCGATATGACACGGAAGAGCTTCAGAATATTGCTAGTGCTCAGTTGGCTACTTGTAATTGCCGGGGTTGTAACCTCTTTCGCAACCGAGAACTCCCTCCCCCCCGAGTTGCAAAGTTACCTCGCAAGAATAGAAAACGCTCCGCTTGCGAACGGCGAACTTGTTCTAGTCGTCGTGGATATGACATTTATTGTTTTTGCTGCCGTGCTTACCGTCGGGCTTTTCCGTTTCAGGCGATGGGCATTGACCCTCCTGCCAGTGAGCTACGTCCTCGGATTTGTTCTCATACCCGTTAATGGTCCTTATGTTGAATCAGGGTGGGTGAGCATCCTGTTCTATGTGGGTAGCTTGGTGGACGGCATCATTTTGGCTCTCGTTTACTTCACTCCCTTGAGAGAATCCTTCGAGACGAACGGTGCTGTCTAACCAACGGCAGGCGGCGGACGCGCAAATTAGCGACCACCTCAAGATGAAATTGAGCGCGCGTCGTTGAGGCCGGGTGTTAAGTGTTCATTCACCCTAAATGCCGCTTCAGGTGAAAATGAATGGATTTGCGTTCACAAGGGATAGATCATTGGCAGCTTACGCTATAAACTTTAAATGGAAAGCGATAGGTATTGTTGCTCACTCTTTTCTGATCATTTCTTTCTACCTTATCTAGTAGAGTAAGTTGAAGGTTTTGCAACGCCCTTACACCGTCTTCGCCACCCTTCTCCCTAAGGAGAGGGAGCCATATTGTAGAATTAACCATTTGAACTACGCGCTGCTTCATTGCATCACTGAACCCGATCGCTTGCCCCTGTCCGCCTGCCCACACCCACGCCGTTATTAAACTAAGAGAAGTCATGGCTGTCGCAACCACCCAAACCCTCGAACAACTTTGTATTAATTCCATTCGCTTTCTCGCGGTCGATGCCGTTGAAAAAGCCAAATCTGGTCATCCCGGCTTACCGATGGGTGCTGCGCCGATGGCATTCGTCCTTTGGGATCAGTTTCTGCGGTTTAATCCCAAGAATCCCAAATGGTTTAACCGCGATCGCTTTGTGCTGTCTGCGGGGCACGGCTGTATGTTGCAGTACGCTCTGCTGCATCTGACAGGCTACGACAGCGTGACGATCGACGACATCAAACAGTTCCGTCAGTGGGAGTCGAGAACACCCGGACATCCCGAAAACTTTGAGACGGCAGGCGTAGAAGTGACAACGGGTCCGCTAGGCCAGGGGATTGCAAACGCTGTTGGGTTAGCGATCGCCGAGGCTCATCTGGCAGCTAAGTTCAACCAGCCTGACCTGACTCTAGTTGATCACTACACCTACGTCATTTTGGGCGATGGCTGCAACATGGAAGGCGTATCGGGTGAAGCCTGCTCTCTTGCAGGGCACTTAGGGCTAGGCAAGCTGATCGCGCTCTATGACGACAACCACATTTCGATCGACGGCTCCACCGACATTGCCTTTACCGAAGATGTCTCCAAGCGCTTTGAGGCATATGGTTGGCACGTCCTGCATGTTGAAGATGGCAACACGGATTTGGAAGGATTAGCAAAGGCGATCGCGGAAGCAAAAGCCGTGACCGACAAGCCCACCATGATCAAGGTGACAACCACGATCGGCTACGGTTCTCCCAACAAGCAAGGCACCGCAGATGCGCACGGCTCGGTGCTTGGTCCCGATGAAATCCAACTCACTCGCGATAACCTGGGCTGGGAGTACGAACCCTTTGTTGTGCCCGATGATGCACTGGCACATCTTCGCAAAGCGATCGATCGTGGGGCTAGCCTCGAAGCCGAGTGGAATGAAACCTGGGCGCAGTACAAGACGAAATATGCCGAAAAAGCAGCGGCGTTCGATCGCCTTCTCAGCGGCAAGCTTCCCGACGGTTGGGAGAGCGTTTTGCCCACCTACAAGCCCGAAGACAAACAGCTTGCCACTCGCAAACACTCCGAAATCACCCTGAATGCGCTGGCGAAAGTGCTGCCGGAACTTATTGGCGGTTCCGCTGACCTCACCCACTCCAACCTCACCGAACTGAAAGGAACTGGCAACTTCCAGAAAGGGCAGTACGAAAACCGTAACGTTCACTTTGGCGTGCGCGAACACGGTATGGGAGCCATCTGTAACGGCATGGCGCTGCATGGGTCTGGGTTGATTCCCTATGGTGCGACCTTCCTTATCTTCACGGACTACATGCGGGGCGCGATTCGCCTGTCTGCACTGTCCCAAGCGGGCGTAATCTGGGTGATGACCCATGACTCGATTGCGCTGGGTGAAGATGGTCCTACCCACCAACCCGTAGAAACGATCGCCTCGCTGCGAGCCATTCCCGAACTCACGGTGCTACGTCCCGCTGATGGTACGGAAACTTCAGGAGCTTACAAAGTAGCGGTGCTAAATGCTAACCAGAACCGATCGACGTTGATTGCGTTCTCACGTCAGGCAGTGCCGAATCTAGCCGGTTCCTCGATCGATGGTGTGGCAAAAGGAGCCTACGCAGTCATCGACTCTGATGGTACACCTGATGTCATTTTGATTGGTACAGGCGCTGAAGTCGGTCTGTGCGTCAAAGCGGCTGAACAACTCACCAGCGAAGGCAAAAAGGTTCGCGTCATTTCCATGCCATCCTGGGAACTCTTTGAAGCGCAAGATGCCGCCTACAAAGAATCCGTGTTACCTAAAGCCGTAACCAAGCGCCTGGTTGTAGAAGCAGGCATCAGCATGGGCTGGCAGAAGTATGCTGGGGCTGAGGGCAATATTCTTGCAGTCGATCGCTTCGGTGTTTCGGCTCCTGGCGGCACGATTATGGAGAAGTTCGGCTTTACCGTTGAGAATGTAGTTGCGAAAGCAAAAGCATTGCTTGCGTAAGTTGTTGGTTGTCAGTGGTTGGTAAGCCAACGCTTTCGCCATGAACGATCGCCCAAAACCGCTTTAATGCCATGCCGAAGGCTCTCTGAAATTTCAGGGAGCCTTTTCGGCTTGTGCAACTAGGCGATCGATAATTGGCAAAAAGCGCTGAGTTTGAGCCGCATAAGACCAGCCCACACCGTCTGGATCGCGAGTTTGAGTCCAGTCGCTTAAGAGCGGCAAGTGCTTTTTGCGACTGATAGTTTTTGCTGCCACGCCCAACCGTTTGGCGAGTTCAGTTTGCGTTAGAGAGTTGGGCAGCGCTGCTACCCCAGTGTGGTCACCAGCGACAGTGTCAACTACTGGTATAGAGGCAGATGGTGATCGAGACAATTGCAGTGATGAGAAGACGTACACTACATCACTGTGCTCTGTCACTTCAAAGCGGGCTGCAAACTCTTTGGCACGGCTATCCAGATAATGACGAGCCGCGATCGCGGTTATCTCTGCTGTCATCGCAAAATCAAGGAGTGTAATCTGTCCGTGATGCTCTCGCAGCAGTTGGTAAAACGTTGTGTGTAAGTGCTTTTGTCGTCGTCTCTCCACTTTGCAATGGCGCTGCCAAAGCCACCAACCAACCAACCCCGGCACCAGCACTCGTAGTACTGGCAGTAGTTTATGCAGAGCAATCGAAGCTAGTCCAACTAGACACAAGGCACCCACAAAAAAGGCGACATAGTGCACCAGACCACTTCTACTCATACCGTCTGGTTTAGCCAAACGTGCCATCTTTCTCCTCCAGTAATGAGGTTCTCTGATATACGAGTTGACCCCAACCTTAAAGCGCTTAGTAAGACAGCAAAATTGGGATCAACCGCATACGCGATTGGTACTTAGCTACGGGCAAAAAGCAAATTAGTTTGACCCGCGAAAACAACCCCATTTTAGTACAAACGCACTGGAATGCAATCACTTTTGCGATCGCCAGCAGGTGCGGTTCTCCCCGAGCAACGATGCTGTTCTAAGCCTAAGTAAGAGGGCAACTGTCCTCCGTCCTTATCCCGCTAAGACTGCTGTAGCGCTGAAATGAAGCAGTGTCCGACTCATCATCCGTGCCTTTTTGCTCTTTTTGCTCTGTGCCTCTGGTCGGCTGACAGTTCTCTGGCAGCATTGCTTACACAGATCTCAAACTTTGCCCGATCGATGCCGTCCGTTCGCTGTAGTGCATGCATCCCTTAGCAAGCAATTGCAACACGCAAAAAAGCTGCGGTGAGACGCTTCTAGGCTTTAAGCCGCATAATCTATAGTTTATTTGCTTAAGGTAAGCCACAATCGATAAGCAAAACTTTACCTTTCGCATAGCAACTCTGTATAGCGGCTCTAATTGATCTTTCAAGCCTATACAGCTAAAGTATTTTCAAGATAGATTTTTAGCTATTAGCTTCTTGCTACGAATAGATTCTTATCTATGGTAAAGGCTAATAGTTTGATGCCTCTTGCCAGGTAGAAATTCATCTTTTGTTATTAACCAAGCACTGGTAGCAGGTTCACGTGAAGGACTGATGGGTTCATTCAGCATGAACCTGAAAATTTTGTAAACGATAAAACCCCGTTTGGACAGTGTGCCTTTTTGATTGCAGCCCCATCTTGGACTGTTAGGAGATTCTATGTCTGATTTTTCAAATGTTTCTCGTCGTCGGTTCATGACGATCGCCACGGCATCGGCTAGCGCAGTGTTTTTAAAAGGTTGTTTAGGTAATCCACCAGAAACAACCCAATTTACTCCAATTGCCACTCCAGTTGCCGATTTAAAGCCGGAAATGATACCGGAAGTCAAGACAATCAAACTAGGCTATATGCCTATTGTTGAAGCCGCTCCCTTAATTGTTGCAAAAGTGAAAGGGCTGTTTGCCAAGTATGGGATGCCCGATGTTTCAATTGATAAGCAAGCAAACTGGGGTTCTGCACGCGATAACGTGAAGATTGGTTCTGCTGGCGGTGGTATCGACGGTGGGCAATGGCAGATGCCGATGCCGTATCTGATTTCAGAAGGCATCATTACCGACAATACAAAAGTGCCCATGTATGTGTTGGCGCAGCTGAATACCCAAGGCAATGGGATTGCGATCGGCAACAAACACTTGGGTAAGGGACTATCCATTAAAATCACGGAACAAGTCGCCTTCTTCAACAAACTGAAGTCAGAAGGCTCGAAATTCAAAGCGGCGTATACCTTTCCTAAATCTAACCAGGAATTTTGGCTGCGCTATTGGCTGGCTGGAAATGGCATTGACCCCGATCAAGAGGTTGAGCTGTTGACAGTGCCAACCGCTCAAACGGTTGCTGATATGAAGCGGGGTGCAATGGATGCCTTTAGTACAGGCGATCCTTGGCCGCATCGGATTGTGGCAGATAAGATCGGTTTCATCCCAGTCCTCACTGCAGAACTTTGGAAGAATCATCCCGAAGAATACCTTGCCATTCGCAAAGACTGGGTAGACAAACATCCCAAGGCGACTAAAGCCATTCTCAAAGCGGTGATGGAAGCGCAGCAGTGGTGCGATAACTTCGACAACCGCAAAGAGCTAGCAAGCATTCTGGCTCAGCGCGAATACTTTGGTATGCCAGAGTCTGTGTTGCTAGAACCGCTGATGGGTAAATACAACCTGGGTGAGCGATCGATTGATGATAAATCGATGGCAGTACTGTACTGGAAAGACGAGAAAGGCAGTGTTTCTTACCCCTACCAGAGTCATGATTTGTGGTTCCTGACTGAAAGCGTGCGTTGGGGCTTTTTACCGAAGGATACGTTGGCTAAGGCAAACGATTTGATTAAACAGGTGAACCGTGAAGATCTTTGGCGGGAAGCTGCGAAGGAACTAGGAGTCGCTACGGCTGATATTCCCAAAAGTACCTCTCGTGGAGTTGAGACCTTCTTTGATGGCACTAAGTTTGACCCTGAGAACCCACAAGCGTATTTGGATAGTTTGAAAATTAAGCGAGTTTAGAAGCTGGCTTATCGCTCCATCAGCTTTAGCAATCTTCTCAACCCCATCCTACTTTCTGCCTCTACAGCTCTTGCCTGCACTGCAAACTTGTTGTGACTTCTTTGTAGGTTTCTGAGAACCGCTGCACCAGTTTTTCAAAGGTTGTTAGGTGGAAATTTGATCCACCAACAGGACGTTGATTATTCACCATTGCACTTAAAGGATAGACCTATGACGCTCGCTCGTAAGCAACCGACCCCAACCGTGTTTGACCTGCCCTTATTGGCTCGCTTTAAGGTGAAAGAACGACTAGGTGACTTAATACCACCGATCATCGCGATCGCCATTTTTCTTGCACTTTGGCAGCTTTTCTCATGGCTTCCAGGAGCCACACTCCCAGGTCCCATTCGGGTTGTCCAAGAGACGTGGACTTTGATCCTCTATCCCTTCTATGACAGAGGTGGTACTGATAAGGGCTTATTCTGGCAGATTTGGGCTAGTTTACAACGGGTTGCGATCGGCTATACCTTTGCTGCCCTGGTCGGCATCAGCGTAGGCATCTGGGTTGGATTGAACAAGACATTATCCAAAGCTCTCGACCCCCTCTTTCAACTGCTGCGAACTGTACCGCCATTAGCCTGGGTACCGATCGCACTTGCCGCATTACAACAAAACCAACCTGCTGCGTTGTTCGTCATCTTTATTACTGCTGTATGGCCCATTTTGATTAATACAGCCGTTGGTGTTAGACAAATTCCTCAGGATTACAACAACGTTGCTCGTGTATTGCGGCTATCGCGCAAAAAGTATTTCTTCAAAGTGCTTTTTCCGGCTGCCTTGCCCTATATCTTCACAGGCTTACGCATCTCGATCGGTCTAGCTTGGTTGGCTATTATTGCTGCTGAAATTGTCATGTCCGGCATCGTGGGCATCGGTTTCTTCATCTGGAATGCCTACCAAAATAGCCAAGTGAGCGAAATTATTCTGGCACTGGTGTACATCGGTTTTGTAGGACTGTTGCTGGATAAGTTCATGGCATGGTTGCAAACAAAAATTTTGCCAGAAGAACAACGGTGATATGAAAGTTTTGAGTTTTGAGTCGATTGCACGCTCAACGGTCAGCAATCAGTAGTCAGGGGCCAGAAAAAGTTTTGAGTTTTAGTCTAGGCAACGTTTATAAGACATACCCTAGACCGCTTCTCTCGCCCCTCTCTTTACAAATTAAAGCTCTCCCTCTGCCTCCTCTGCCCCTTGCTTCCTATTCCTCACTCCCCACTCCCTACTCCCATGACAACCTTTGTTGCTGTTGAAAAACTTGAGAAAACCTTTTCCCTAGCGAATGGCAATAGCTATGTAGCACTAAAAGGCATTGATTTAGAAATCCGTAAGGGTGAGTTTGTCTCACTCATTGGGCATTCGGGTTGTGGCAAATCAACCCTGCTGAATATGATTGCAGGGTTGGATTTACCGACCGACGGTATTGTTCTGCTCGATGGCGAAACCATCCAACGACCAGGACCTGACAAGATGGTGGTGTTTCAAAACTACTCACTGCTGCCCTGGCTCACCGTGCGTGAAAATATTGCACTGGCAGTGGATGAGGTTCTAGCGTATCTCTCTTCAAAAGAACGTTATGAGATTATTGAGCACCACATTGATTTAGTTGGCTTGCGTCATGCTGCTGATAAGCCTCCGGGTCAATTGTCGGGTGGTATGAAACAGCGAGTGGCGATCGCCCGTGCCCTTGCGATTCGTCCTAAACTGCTACTCCTAGATGAGCCGTTTGGCGCGTTAGACGCACTTACACGGGGCAATTTGCAGGAACGCTTAATGCAAATCTGTGAAGAGAGCCAAGTGACAGCGGTAATGGTCACTCATGACGTAGATGAGGCACTGCTGTTGAGCGATCGCATTGTCATGCTGACCAATGGACCGGAATCCAAAATTGGGCAACTGATGACGGTGGATATTCCTCGTCCCCGCAAACGACTAGAAGTGGTGAATCACCCCAGCTATTACTCAATGCGGAGTGAAATTATCTATTTTCTAAATCAGCAGAAGCGGATTAAACAATTGCGAGCGCGCAAAAAAGGAGCGGTTGCCCGTCATGGTTTGGAAAAAGTCAACCTGGAAATTGGCTTTGTCCCACTTACTGCTTGCGCTCCGCTTGCCATTGCCAAAGAGAAAGGTTTCTTCGCTCATCATGGTCTGGATGAGGTCAACCTGGTGCGTGAATCCAGTTGGCGTGGCATTCAGGATGGCATTGCGGGTAATTATCTTGATGCTGCCCAAATGCCGTCAGGAATGCCAATCTGGCTCACGCTGGGAGGTTTGGAGGGGCGCTCTTTGCCAACTGTCAGTGCCCTAACACTCACCCGTAATGGCAATGCCGTTACTCTCGACAAGCGCTTTTATGACCAGGGTGTTCATACTCTACAAGACCTGAAGCAGATGCTACTGGCTACTCAAGACAAACAGCATGTCTTTGGTGTGGTGCATCCAGCCTCTATGCATAATTTACTACTCCGCTATTGGTTAGCAGCCGTTGGCATCCATCCCGATCGTGATGTCCAACTCAACACCATCCCTCCAGCACAAATGATTGCCAACTTACAAGCTGGTAATATTGATGGCTTTTGCGTTGGTGAACCCTGGAATGTGCGGGCAGCAGTAGAAGGCATTGGTTACACGATCGCCACTGATCTAGAAGTGTGGGATGGGCATCCCGGTAAAGTTCTGGGTGTGCGAGAGGACTGGGCATTAGCCTACCCTAATACTCACATTGCTCTTGTGAAGGCTCTTTTAGAAGCGTGTCACTACTGTATGGACGAGGCAAACAGTGAAGAAATTCGTGAAATTCTGTCTCGTCATGAATACCTTGGCACTGACCTGCAATACATCTATTTGGGTGATCCCAATCCTCACGTGTGCAGTATTCACCCTTCGCCCAAGGAATACGCACATCATCAGTTCTATGGTCAGGGTGTATCGCGCCCCAGCCGGACAGAACATCTGTGGATGATGACGCAAATGGCGCGTTGGGGCGACGTTCCCTTTCCTCGCAATTGGGTGGAAATTTTAGAGCGCGTCTGTCGGGTCAGTGTGTTCAGTACAGCAGCACGGGAACTGGGGTTATCTGATATCACCTACAGTCGAGGGTCGATTCAACTGTTTGATGGCACAACCTTTAATGCCGACGACCCGATCGCCTATCTCAACAACTTAGAGGTCAAACATGACATTTACATGGCAGACGTGCCACTGAATAATGCACTCGCAATATCCTAAGCGACTAAGAAGCGCGATCAGCCGTCAGCGATCAGTTTTTCCTGGCTGCTGATCGCTGATAACCAATCCCAAACAGGTCTTAAAGGTCTTAACGAGCACATTTACCCGTTCTAACAATGCAAACTCTAACCACTCAAACTACCAGACAGGCTCATTCCAAACAGGAACCGTTTCTCGTCATTGACAATGTTTCTAAGGTCTATCCCACGCCGAAGGGCAACTATGTTGTACTTGACCAGGTCGATCTACAGGTTCAAGAAGGTGAATTTGTCTGCGTGATTGGTCATTCAGGCTGTGGCAAATCAACTTTATTGAATATGGTGTCAGGGTTCGCCACCCCAACGCATGGCTCGGTCACACTACACGGTAAACGCATTACGGAACCAGGACCCGATCGCATGGTCGTTTTTCAGGGCTATGCTCTGTTGCCCTGGCTCACTGCCTACGAAAATATTTATCTAGCAGTGGACTCTGTACATCCCAACAAATCTGAAGCCGAAAAGAAACAGATTGTACGAGAACACCTAGCGATGGTTGGGCTGTCAGAAGCTGCTCACAAGCAACCAGGGCAACTTTCGGGTGGGATGCGTCAACGAGTATCGATCGCCCGCGCCTTAGCCATTCGTCCAGAAGTCCTGATTCTTGATGAACCGTTTGGTGCACTCGATGCCATTACCAAAGAGGAACTACAGGTTGAATTGCTCAAGATTTGGAATGATCATCGCTGCACGGTGTTGATGATTACTCACGACATTGACGAGGCGCTGTTTTTAGCCGATCGTCTGGTCATGATGACCAATGGTCCCGCTGCCAAGATCGGCGAAATCTTAGAAATTCCCTTTCCAAGACCCCGCGATCGCGATCGCATCATGGAAGACCCTGAATTCTACAAAATGCGGAACTATATTCTTGACTATCTCTACAATCGTTTTGCACACGATGATGAGTAGCACGATCGCTTTTCGCGACCAAGCTCTTTTCGCGACCAAACGGAGGGGTGACTTGGTTGCCACAAACGAAAGCGATCAGAAGCAAAAGAGAGGCATTACGCCACCACTGAACTGTCTGCTTGGGGTACAGATCCGTGCCCCAGGCACTTTATTTCGCTCGGGCGAGCATCTTTACCGACAAAGCAAGCATCCCGGGGGGCTAATTAACACAACCAGGTAACGCCTCGGCTTTAGCCAAGTTAGCTTCCAGTTACCACTAAGTTTGAGCACGATCGCGCTGTTTAAGAAACGCGGTGCAACTCTTAAACAGAGTCATTGAACCACGGCGATCGCTCACGCAAGCGATCAGTAAGCTAACCTAGACCACATAACGGGTCATTGCATCGTGATATCGCAGCTCAACGCGAGAGGACGATGCTGTTTGTCGTCATCATTCTTGTACTTGCTCTAAGAATAATCCTGAGGTCATCAGAGGGTCATTGAAAAGGTGATTGATTGCTGCTAGCAATCAATCACCTGGTACTGCTATAAACGCAAAGCTACGCTTAGAATCAGTTATAAACTTAGGGAGCATCAGATCGCTTAGAAAGTTGGATTAACAACTTTGCTAACTATTATCTGAAGTGTAGTACACTCTGCCTGTCGCTTATCCTCGACCTACTCTTCCAGATGCCTGATCCTCTTTATAACCTTGTTGCTTTTCTGGCGTCCTCTTTAGTAGTTATCCTGACGACCCCGATCGTTAAGAAAATTGCCCTGAAGAGCGGACACTTTGACAAACCGGGCGGTAGAAAAATTCACAAACGTCCGATGGTTCGTCTTGGTGGCGTTTCCATTTTTCTTGGCACCCTTGCAGGGCTACTGCTTGTATGGTGGACGGGTGGCTTTGGCGTTCTGTCGCCGGAGAAAGAGTACGAGGTCTGGGGTGTCACGATCGGCGGTTTAGCCTTCTTTTTGATTGGGCTGGCGGATGATCTGTTTAACTTGTCTCCCGTTACCCGGTTGATTTTACAAGCGATCGTGGCAGGGCTTGCCTGGAAAGTCGGCGTTCAGATTGACTTTCTCACTATTCCCGCGATCGGTCTGGTGTCTTTGCCCGATTGGGTGAGCCTGCCGATTACGATCGTCTGGCTGGTGGGCATGGCAAACGCCATCAATTGGATTGATGGACTTGATGGTCTGGCTGCGGGTGTAAGCGGTATTGCTGCGGTTGTGATGTTCATCGTGTGCGTCTTTATGAAACAACCTGCCGCTGCGTTGATTGCTGCTGCATTGGCGGGTGGTGCCCTAGGGTTTCTCCGCTACAATTTCAACCCTGCCCAGATTTTTATGGGTGATGGTGGCGCTTACTTCATGGGCTTCTCACTAGCAGGCATTGGAATCATCGGTCTGGTTAAAGGTGTCACGACTGTAGCGTTGACGGTCGCCGTTGTTCTGCCTTATTTAATTCTGGCAGTCCCCATTCTCGATATGTCAGCCGTCATTTTCGATCGACTCAGGCGGGGTAAGTCGCCTTTTGTTGCAGATAAGCGTCATTTACACCATCGCTTGCTTCAGGCTGGTTTGTCTCAGCGGCTTACGGTGCTCTTTATTTACTCACTTACGCTTTGGGTGGGCACGCTAGCATTGGCAATATCTGGGATGCCGAGTGGTCTGGGTTATGCGATCGGGGCAACCGTGCTCTTAAGTTTCATTGGCTGGCAGGTGTGGAAAACAGCTCGTCAGTCGCAGGCTTAGGGAGCCGAACATTGAAACTGGCATTAAATTTAGGCTCGGCTTGAGGGTCAACCTTTTTACTCCAAAGCTTAAAACTCCCCTTGGTTCGACAATAGGGAGACCAAACCGCAAATCGTCCCCTATGCTTTAACGTGATGTCTGAGAGTGTGGAAAGCAAGAGCACGGACAAGAGTGCGGAGATTATCTGTGTTGGCACAGAACTGCTGCTAGGTGACATTCTCAACAGCAATGCCCAGTTCTTGGCACAGGCTCTGGCGCAGTTAGGGATTGCTCACTACTACCAGACTGTGGTGGGAGATAATCCGGCACGTATTAAAAGTGCGGTTAACCAGGCGGGCGATCGCTCCCAGCTTCTCATTTTTACAGGCGGTTTGGGCCCAACGCCTGATGACTTAACTCATGAGACACTGGCAGCCTGTTTCAACGTGCCCCTGATCGAGCATCCTGAAATTCTCGCAGACATTACTCATAAATTTGCTCAACGAGGGCGCGTCTTTACTGAAAACAACCGTAAGCAGGCGCTACTGCCCGAAGGTGCATTGGTGCTGACAAACGAATCAGGCAGTGCCCCCGGCATTATCTGGCAACCGCGACCTGGGCTGACTATTCTCACGTTTCCTGGGGTGCCAGCAGAGATGCAGCGAATGTGGCGCGATGTTGCCGTTCCCTATTTGCAAAGCCAGGGTTGGGGTCAAACGACAATCTACAGCCGGACGCTACGGTTTTGGGGTGTTTCTGAATCAGCACTGGCAGAGAAGGTGAATCCCTTCTTCGACCGCCAAAATCCGACTGTTGCTCCCTATGCCAATCATGGTGAGGTGAAACTGCGAATTTCTGCACGTGCTAGTTCAGAGGCAGAGGCGCAACAGTTAATTGCACCTGTAGAGCAGCAGTTGCGCGAACTTGGTGGCTTGGATTGCTATGGTGCAGACAACGATTCGCTTGCGTCGGTTGTGGGTGCACTGCTGAAGACAACCCAAACGACTCTTGCCGTTGCCGAATCCTGCACAGGTGGCGGTTTGGGCGCGATTATTACGTCAGTTCCAGGTAGCTCCAGCTATTTCTTGGGTGGTGTCATTTCCTACGACAACGCTATCAAAGTGCAGTTGCTGGATGTGAGTGAACACGACCTAAACGAGCATGGTGCCGTCAGTGATACGGTGGCAAAAAAAATGGCGGCTGGTGTGCGATCGCGCCTGGGCACTAGCTGGGGGCTTAGCATCACGGGTGTTGCTGGACCCGATGGCGGCACTGATAGCAAACCTGTTGGCCTGGTTTACATTGGTCTCGCTGGACCCACTGCGGTGCAAAGCTTTGAGTATCGGTTTGGGGCGTCGCGTGGGCGAGACTGGATTCGTCTACTGAGCACTGCTACTGCACTTGATTGTTTGCGACGGGAATTATTAATAAAATTGGATCAATAGCGCGATCGACTTGCTTATTTACAACGTTTGATTAAGACTTAGAAGATGCACTCATAATTTACAGGCTCTACACAGTTTCTTTCCGGACTGTTAACTAACTGATAAATTGGGTACAATTTGAAATAAGTGACCAGGCTACAGCCGTACTGCGATCATGTAACTGCAAGGCGTGAATGACGGCGAAGCTATAGAAAAGGAGCGATCTGTTCGATGGATTACCTTGATAAGGTGCTTGAGAAGGTGAAGGAATGGGCGCGTAGGCTCGTAGAGGCGATCTTGGGTCCCGAAGGGCAGCCAGAAGGTGAGCTGATTCCGATTCCCGTAAAAGATTCCCCACGTCGCTAATTATCAGCGCTGTCACTACTGCGTGGTAGGGTCTTTCATGTCTAGGCTGGCTGCGATGCCTGCTTGGAAACGTATGACTTGAGATAACCGCGCAAATGTATTTTTAAGAAACAATCAGCTTTGTGAGGAAAGAGGCTTCGATTGTTTAGTATTTTGGTGCTTCATGGACCAAACTTAAATTTATTGGGTCAACGAGAGCCAGGTATTTACGGTTCGTTGACGTTGGAAGCGATTGATCGACAGCTCGAAGAAGCTGCGGCAGTGCTTCAAGTAACGGTTTCATCGCTTCAGTCTAATCATGAGGGTATTTTGGTTGATGCCATTCATGATGCGCTTGAGCAATACCAGGGTATTTTAATCAACGCGGGCGCGTACACGCATACCAGCATCGCTCTGCGAGACGCGATCGCAGCAGTGGCACTCCCTACAGTTGAAGTGCATCTTAGCAACATCTATCGTCGCGAACCATTCCGTCATCACTCATATATTGCCCCTGTAGCGATCGGTCAGATTAGTGGCTTTGGTGCTGACAGTTATCGCTTGGGTTTGCACGCATTAGTGCATCATCTGAAACAGCTTGAGCTGTCAACCGGCTGAATTTAGTTCACGTATCACGGACGAAGAAGTCTTAGGTGGAGTATTAGAGTTGCATCGACCCTACGCGATGTGCAGCTAATTTACCCTCATCGCTAGACCCATCCCCTACATAGCTTAAAAAGCAGCATAGGGAGAACCAGGAACTTAGGAGCTTGCCAAAATTCTACGTGCTGGTGTTATTGATACAGCAAATATGGTTCAATCGGGGGACATTAGTTACGGCGGCTGATGCACGTATGAACCCGACTCGAATGAAAACAACAGTTGATCTTGCCGTAAACGGTACGCTCATGCGAGGGCTTGAACTAAGCGCCAATATGGCTCTTGTAGAAGCTGAGTTTGTGCGAGAAGCGTTTACAGAGTCCTCCTACCGTTTATGGTCAATTGACGATCGCCATCCTGCCATGCTGCGAGTTAGCACCGGTGGCGTAGCGATCGCGGTCGAAGTTTGGGCTGTGCCTGCCAGCAAGGTCGCCGTTTTGTTGCTGTTAGAGCCGCCCGGACTCTGCATCGGTAAAGTGCGACTGGCAGACGGCGAAGAAGTATTGGGCGTTATTGGTGAGCCAATTCTCTGTGAAGGTAAGCGGGAAATCACTGCATGGGGCGGCTGGCGTGCTTATATTGCTGATCTAGCTGGTCAAAAACAGGCGATCGCTGCGGAGGCAGTATGACTGAGCCATCACCTGACCCAGCCATGCTCGTCGACCAAATGGCAGCGTTGGTAGGATTATCGCTCCAGCCAGACCATCAACCTGGCGTGATCGAAAATTTTGTTCGCATCACGGCGATCGCGCAGCTCATTACTGAGTTTCCCTTGCCAGAGGAGATTGAAATTGCTCCCATTTTTGAACCATGAGCCAAGACTATCCAGATGCTACCAGCATTGCCGCCAGCGTGCGGAGCCAGGAAGTTTCGGCAAGGTCAGTTGTAACAGCAGCCCTAGCACGCATTGTTAACCAGAACCCTAGCCTCAATTGTTTTACCAGCATCCTTGCGGAGCAGGCATTGGCGGATGCGGAGGTGGTGGATCAGGCGATCACTCAGGGCAAAGACCCCGGACCATTGGCAGGTGTGCCCTTTGGGGTCAAAGATTTATTTGATATTGCAGGGTTAACGACTCTGGCTGGCTCCAAGATCAACGCTGAACGCCCGCCTGCAACACGGGATGCCACCCTGGTGACACGTTTGAAGCAAGCAGGCGCAATTTTGGTTGGCGCACAGAACATGGACGAGTATGCGTATGGCTTTGTCACCGAAAACAGCCACTATGGTGCCAGCCGCAATCCCCACGACTTGCAGCGTATGACGGGCGGCTCCTCTGGTGGCTCAGTGGCTTCCGTTGCAGCCGGATTGGTGCCCCTTAGCCTTGGGTCGGATACAAATGGTTCGATTCGCGTACCTGCCTCGCTATGTGGCATTTTTGGGCTAAAGCCAACTTATGGGCGGCTCTCTCGTGCAGGGACGTATCCGTTTGTCCACAGTCTGGATCATTTGGGTCCCTTCGCTCGATCGACCCGCGATCTAGCCCTTACGTTCGACCTGCTTCAGGGCACGGATGCGGATGACCCAGCCTGCACCAATCGCCCTCCCGTTGCAACATTACCTGAACTCACTAAAGGTATTGATGGACTGAGGATTGCAATTGCGGATGGCTACTTCACTAAAGGGGCAGAACCCCATGTGCTGGCTGCTGTAGAAGCCATCGCTACTGTGCTTGGTGCAACACGACAGATCACAATCCCCGAAGCCCATCGCGCCCGTGCCGCTGCCTTCATCATCACTGGTTCTGAGGGCAGCAACTTACATCTAAACGACTTGCGCCAGCGTCCCCAGGATTTTGATCCTGCTACCCGCGATCGCTTTCTTGCTGGTGCGCTCATTCCAGCAAGCTGGTATTTGCAGGCACAGCGGTTTCGCAGTTGGTATCGCGATCAAGTCCGTGCGCTCTTCAATACGGTCGACATCATTCTTGCGCCTGCCACTCCATGCTCTGCACCATTAATTGGTCAAGCAACACTGGTGCTCGATGGAGAAGAAATGCCTCTACGACCGAATATAGGGCTTTATGCCCAGCCGCTCTCTTTCATTGGCGTACCGATCGTTGCTGTACCAGTTCAGTGTCCAGGCGGTTTGCCGATCGGCGTTCAAATTATTGCTGCTCCTTACAACGAAGGACTGGCGTTACGGGTTGCCGCGTTCCTAGAGTCAAAAGGCGCTGCTGCAGCTCCTGTACCAACATGGAAGCCTCTTAAATAAGGTAAGCGCTCTTACCCCTGAACATTAGAGAGGCTATTCCAAGCAGACGCCTTTTGACCCTCCGCAGCAAAGTTGTTCAACTTGCTAGCTTTAAGGCATCAATCTGTGTTGCTTCAATTTCGACTTTAGGCTGCCTGGGCACTTCAACAGTAGCCCTTTGCATCTGAACGTAGGCAGCAAATTCGTCAGCATCAGCAAGTATGGTAACGACCTGGTCTAAGCCAGTTAGCTCAAACAACATTCTGATTTGCTGACTCAGAGAACAAAGAAATAACTTGCAACCCGATGATCGCACTAACTTCAGCGCCTTTACAACTGTAAGAAAATTAGCGCTGCTCATTGATGGAATGCGTTCAAAATCGACTAAAACGATCGCTGCATTTGATGCAATAGCTTTTTTGATTTCTGTAAGAAACAGATTGGTTGCAGCAACGCTCAAAAAGCTTGATGGTTTGATCACTCGAATTGCAAAGCTCATAAACACCAGTCCACTATAGGTAGTAAAAGTTGTAACTCAAATTCACTCTAGGAAGGCATTAGCAAAGTTTTCAAATGAGTTTACCTTTGCCAAATTGAGTGAACTAACTATCATTAACCCCAAGCGCTAGTAGTGCCCTAAAGCGGTGCCATTAGTTGGTTAATTCTAATGAAATTCTATGCTGCTTTCGTTTTGTAAATATCCATCTGAAGAAAGAACCTAGACTCTTTGATACTATGTAACCTTGTAGCGGAGCGTACCAGCCGTTGCCTTCATAACAACTTCACAATGTTAGGAAGCTCCTTGGTTGGAAGCCACTTTAGCGCTGATTTAAACAGCAGTAATTGGAACGATAGACTTTTAGTTATGCTTTGTATCTAGAAGCTAATGTAAGGCTACTTCAAGTCTGATGTTGGAATTGTATTGAAAGTAGCAGTGCGATCACGTGTGGTTTTGAACAAGTGATAAACAGTCAAAGAAACCGTTTTTGAGCAAGAAGATTCTAAGCAAAAAGGTTGCTTTGGTTTCAAGACAAGCCGATTGGCGTACCTCTATACTGCTCTTCTGTACTGCTCTTTAGAGATCAGGAGAAATTAGACAGCGCTTTAAGATTTAGCTGGGAAGATCGCCGGTTTAAGTTGAAGCGTGCGGGTTTGTCCATCGCGACTAATTTCAACTGGCAAAGCCTTGCCGATCGCGCTGGACTCGACTTGTTCCTGAACGGCTGCGGCTGTTTTGACCGGCTTTCCATTCACCTTCTGGATAATGTCGCCCTGGCGTATGCCTGCTTGTGCGGCTGGAGAATTGTCAAAAACACGCACAATGAGGACACCTTGATCCTGTTTAACCTTCAGTTTGGTCTCACCATCCTGGTTGATTTCTTTGCGTAAAGCAGGCGTGAGATCCACCATTTGAATCCCCAGGTACGGATGCTCCACTTTACCTTTGGCAAACAGCTGGTCAGCCACTCGTTGTGCTGTTTCGATCGGAATGGCAAAGCCCAGCCCCTGAGCATCGGCACGAATTGCTGTATTGACACCGATCACTTCGCCCCGATCATTAAGCAGTGGTCCACCCGAATTACCAGGATTGATGGCAGCATCGGTTTGAATGAAGCTAACACGCTTATCTGGCACCCCTACTTGAGAACTGGAACGCCCTGTTGCACTGATAATGCCTGCGGTGACAGTATTATCCAGCCCTAGCGGATTGCCAATTGCGATCGCCCACTCGCCAGGAGTCAAGTTGTCAGAGCGTCCAATCCGCACGGTTGGCAGTCCAGTTGTATTGATCTTGACTACTGCCACATCCGTCACGGCATCTGAGCCAATAACACGACCCTCGAAGGTGCGACCGTCTTTCAGCGTTACCTCAACGGTGTCTGCCCCAGCTACCACATGGGCATTTGTCAGCAGGCGACCATCACCACTCAAAATGAAGCCTGAACCAGTGCCACGCTCAACGCGCTCTCTAGGCACTGGCACATCATCGCCAAAGAAGCGCTTGAAAAAGGGGTTTTGAAGCGCTTCAGGAAGATTGTTGACCACTTTACGAGACGCATCAATACGGACGACAGCTGGACCCACTCGTTCCACTGCTGTGGCAATGAAATTAGCGCTGCTTGACTTGTTGTTCGGTTCATACGGGGCTAAAGCGGCTGTTTGACTAGCTTGCTTGGGGCTTGGCTGCAACACGGCTGGTACATCCGCCGGACTAAGTTCAACTTGCTTATGAGGCAAGAAATATTGGCTCCCTAAAACCCCTACACCGCTCCCGATCGCCAAGAGCGAAACGTAGGTTGCTAACTGCTTCAGCGAGAGATTCATAGTTTTATCAGCTAACAACGGCAGTACTTAGCGCGAATGCTCAAAGCATGAGCAATCAGCGCAGGCAATTAATATGGGCTTATTGTAACCATGTTCTCTCTTCAAGCCTCTCGTCGTCCCCGCCCTTCTCCTTCTGGTACCGCCATCCGGATTGCGATCGCGCTACCAGAAAAGCCATAAAAGTGACGCGATACAGTAGAAGAGCAGCAGGCACTTTTGCACGTCCTTTTGCACGTAAACGTTGGGAACCTGGCAGTATGAAATGCTCTCGCTGGTTAGCAATACTTTTCGTCTGTAGTGGCATTACATTGGCAGGAGCAGCAGATGCGCGATTGCGCCTTCTTGCACAGACTGCTTCACCAGAGGTATCTGCGCCTACTTGCGCGCCGCCTGTCCTCTCACGGCTGGTGCGTCACAAAGTTGCTGCGGGTGAAACATTAGACAGTATTGCACAGCAATATAATCTGATTCCATCGACACTGATGGGGTTTAACCCTGCGCTTCGTAGTGGCAAGGCTCCGCTTGGTGCTCAAATTTTGGTACCACCCTATAACGGCATCCGTGTCGAGCTGAAGCCAAATCAGACTTGGCGCGATGTCGCAAAAACTTACAATGTACGACCGGATGTCTTGTTTGAGGTTAATGGCTGTCAGGCATCGCCACGTGCAGTTTTTGTACCAGGAGTCAACTGGTCGCCTGTGGCGACTGCCGCTGCCAAACCTACCAGCAGCCCGCCCGGAAGTATTCTGAACAATTACCCTCTGGCAACAAAACCGTCGCGATCGGCGCTCTTGCTGAACTACGGTTGGGGTATTCAGCCTCTTACTGGCAAGGTTGGCTTTCATAGCGGCATTGACCTAGCTGCTACCGTTGGCTCGCCAGTGCTGGCAGTCGCAGATGGTACGGTTGCTTTTGCGGGTAGCCAGAGTGCTTATGGCACTCTAGTTGTCATCAACCATGCAGAGGCACTGCAAACCCGCTACGCCCAACTCGCTACCCTCAAGGTCAAAGTAGGGCAGGTTGTGAAGCGGGGGCAAACGATCGCCACTGTTGGTAGAACCGGAAACCCCAGCACAACAGAACCACATTTGCACTTTGAAGTCCGATCGCGCTCCGCATTAGGTTGGGTTGCCGAAAACCCTGAGCCATATGTTTTAAGGGCAGTGTCGCGATCAAATCAGGCACAAAAGTGAGTCGATCAACATGAAAAAGAGTTGTTGAAAAATGAAGAGTTAAAGAAGCGGCATTAAGCGGCTTGTGGAGTGCGTTTTCGGCTAACGATTGGGTCGCTTGCAGCCTGCCTGTTTTCTACAAAGCTTGGCAAACGCCTCGCCAAGCGCGAGAATAGAAATAGTTCTGCTCTATTTCAACTTGCTGTGAATAACGTCCGCACCGTCTCAGACACTAAGAGAGCCTTCTACAACACTCATACTCGTCCGATTAATTCAATCTACCGTCGTGTGGTAGAAGAACTAATGGTCGAGATGCATTTGCTGACGGTCAACGTAGACTTCCACTACGATCCTTTCTATGCACTGGGCATTTTTACCGCGTTTCATCGGTTTATGCAGGCATATCGTCCTGAACAGGACATAGCCTCTATTTTTGATAGTCTTTGTAAAGCGTTAGAAGACGACCCTCAACGCTATAGGCATGACGCAGCGCGGTTAGAAGCACTGGCAAGTCGATCGTCCGCCGAAGAAATCTTGGCATGGCTAGAGCAAAAACACCAAATTGCAGAGTTTGATGATTTGCAGGAGCAGGTACGTGCGATCGCACACAATCCGACATTTAAGTACAGTCGGCTCTTTGCGATCGGGCTGTTTACCCTGCTGGAAATTGCCGATGCCGCTTTAGTTAAAGATGAGACTCAACGTGTCGCGGCGCTCAAGCGTGTGTGCGCTGCCTTAAACGTTTCGGAAGATAAGCTGCAAAAAGACCTGGAACTGTATCGCAGCAACCTTGAGAAAATGGCACAGGCGCAGATTGTGTTGGAAGATGTGCTGAAAGCAGACCGTAAAAAGCGAGAAGAGCGTGAGCAAGCGAAACTTGCTGCCAAGACTGCCAGCCCTGCCGATTCAACTGAGGCTAAAGGCGAAGCAACTCCAGGCTCTTAGGCTGAACTATTGCCCACTGAATCCTCTAGCTTGCTGCAAGTGCTTCAAATCTAGGAGACAGAGCTAGAGGATGAGGGTTAACCATTTGGTATTTCAAATATGTAGCCTTTAAGCCTGCCTGTAATCATCGCTAAAGTGATGTGCCAATCTGGTTTAGAATGCCCTTATGAGCAATGTAGCGACGACCCCTAGGGATTAACCATTATTTCTTGTGTTACTTGCGATCGTTGCCTAGAAAATGTCATTACAAAGGAAGAGCGAGACTAATGAGTGAGATCTTAAGTACTACTTTACTGCTCCCTGTCTTAGTGCTGGTCGGTCTTAGCGCTGGCTTTTTACTGCTGAAGCTTCAGGGTGGCGAAGAATAGTAATAATGAGCAAATAGCTAAAATTCTGCGTTTGCCTACGGTTGACTGATGGTTTGATGGGTCTCTGGCAAAGTACCAAAGACCTGTTCAACAATTTGTTGGGTTTTGCGATCGAGGCGGTTCCAGTCTACCGCCCCCGTTTCCTCAAAGAGGTCAGTATCAATGCTGACTGTTTGACTGCTGCTAGTTTCCCCTAGAGCGTGAGTTATTCCGCTTGCAGCGTCGTAGTCTTTAAAGCAGATTTGGTAGCAAAGATTCCAGAGGTCAACAGTGACCCGCTGATCAGCTTTTTCAAGGTGTAGATGATAACCCGTATGAGCTGAAGGCAGTTGTGCTAAAGCGGCTTCGATTGCAATTACATCCTTGGCTGAGGCGCTCTGAAGCTTTGCCTGAAGCTGCGTGACTTGAAGCTTTACGTCATCACTTACATCTTCAGCCCAAAGCGGCACATCTTCATATGTCCCTTTCCATGAAGACTGTTCAAGCCGCTTGCGAAGGTTGTCAATCAGTCGGATAAACGACGGCTGCATCAGTTGCTCTGCTTGCTGCCAGGTTGCTACATCTGGGAACTTTGGCATAGTCAAATCGCTCAAGCGTCAGTTCGCTAAATTGTATCTTCCGTAACGACACAAGACACCCGGAATAGAGAAACTGCTCAAAGTTTTGTAACGAAATCGCAACAATTGGCACAATCAAAAACGATCGCCCAACAAAGAGCTGTAGTGCTACAACGCCCTAGATAAGAGCGTCACGTCGCTTTTGTAGAAGGCAAGCGTACCATGGAGCAGAAAGATTTCTCCAAAAAGCGTCACATAACAGCTGACAAAGTTTAATTAACTTAATAAAGTGGGGTAACATGACCAATAGGTACAAATTCTTATCAATTGTCTGTTTAACACGTCTGCTTAGTCTGTCACGGAGACATCCGGTGAGCGCTATCGAAGGTTCCAGCTTCATGACCTTAAGCGAATCGCTTCGCATCTGGCGTTCACTGCTCAATTATCAACTGCAAGCGCGTCTGGTACTATCCAGTCCTCCACTTGGATAAGTGGGCTTCTCTGCGGATTAAGTTTGGGTCGCTGCCGTTATTCAGCAACTCTAAGGCTCTTTAATTCCCGCAACATCGAGTAAGTTCTCAAGATGGATACTCAATTCCCTTGGCTCACGATCGCTACCCTGCTGCCTCTTGCTGCCTCTCTCTTTATCCCAGTGCTGCCAGACAAGTACGGTAAGACAATCCGATGGTATGCCCTTTCCGTTGCTTTGATTGATTTTGCACTGATTGTCTACGCATTCTGGCAAAACTACGATTTTCAGAACCCTGATTTTCAACTGGTTGAAACGATCAACTGGATTCCGCAAATTGGCTTGCATTGGTCTTTAGCCGTTGATGGCATCTCAATGCCGCTGGTGTTGCTATCCGCTCTCGTAACAACGCTGGCAATCCTTGCCTCCTGGAAAGTAACAGAAAAGCCACGCTTGTTTTACTTTCTGATGTTGGCAATGTTTAGCGCTCAGATTGGGGTGTTTTGCGCCCAAGATATTCTGCTCTTCTTCCTGATGTGGGAGCTAGAGCTAGTGCCTGTCTATATTTTGATTTCGATTTGGGGCGGTCCAAAGCGCCTCTATGCAGCGACTAAGTTCATTATTTATACGGCAGTCGGCTCTATCTTTATTCTGGTGGCTGCCCTAGCAATGGCGTTTTACGGTGGCAATGTCACCTTTGATATGCGCGAGTTGGGTCTAAAAGACTATTCGCTCACCTTTGAACTGTGTGTTTACGCCGCTTTACTCATTGCTTACGGGGTAAAGCTGCCTATCTTCCCGCTTCATACGTGGTTGCCCGATGCTCATGGCGAAGCTTCAGCGCCTGTTTCAATGATTCTGGCTGGCGTACTCTTAAAGATGGGTGGCTACGCGCTGATTCGCATGAATATGGAAATGCTGCCGAATGCTCACCTTTACTTCGCTCCACTGCTAGCGGTTTTGGGTGTTGTCAATATTGTTTATGGCGCGATCATCTCATTCGCACAGCAAAACTTGAAGCGTCGGATGGCGTATTCCTCGATATCTCACATGGGCTTTGTACTGTTGGGCATCGCCTCCTACACAGAGATTGGTCTTAGTGGTGCAGTGTTGCAAATGGTGTCACATGGGTTGATTGCCGCTGCACTGTTTTATCTCTCTGGTGTTACCTACGATCGCACCCATACACTAGCTTTGGACAAGATGGGTGGCTTGGCAAAATCAATGCCAACTGTCTTTGCTCTCTTTACGATTGGCTCAATGGCATCGTTGGCGCTCCCTGGCATGAGTGGGTTTGTCGGCGAACTCGGTGTCTTCCTGGGCTTTGCTACTAGCGATTCTTACACTGATACATTCAAGACAGTTGTTGTATTGCTCTCGGCAGTCGGGCTGATTATTACGCCTATTTACCTGCTCTCAATGCTACGGGAGATGTTCTACGGCACGGAAAGCGAAGACTATAAGGGTGAAGCGTTGCGGGATGCCAAGCCCCGTGAAGTCTTTATTACAGTCTGCTTGCTGTTGCCTGTGATTGGGATTGGGCTTTACCCCAAGGTACTTACTCAGATGTATGACGTGAAGACGGTTGAGATTGCCAGCCATGTGCGATCGGCAGTATCGACAGTAGCGCATCAGCCGCTAGAGATTTTGACACAGGTGTCTGCAACGCCACAGTTCAAGCCGTCGGCAACATCTGAATTGCTTGGCATCGTGAAGTAACAACCCATCGAAATCTCTTCTTCTGGTACGTTACAGCATCGTTTAACGTACCCTACAACTGAAATTTTGCAGCCCGGGCGATTGAAGGCAATTGTCCGGGTTTTTACGAGCAATGTTAGAGTCGTAGTGGTAAGCGTAAGGCGCAGAGTGTCAAATATTCCCACGCCAGAGCAGAAAACGCAGTGTTTCAATCTCTGCGTTTGGTTCAGTAAGCTGTATTTACCTGTCAATGTCGTTCGTATTGATGAACGAACCGGTAATATCTTTTTTCTTGCGGGCGAAGAGAATATTCTTGAGATCTATCCTAACGGCAAGTGGAGGTACGTAGGATGAGTGAACCTAATTTCCAGGCAATGAGCTGCAAAGAACTTCATGCTTATGTGCTGGCTCACCGAGATGATCAAAAAGCATTCTATGCTTATGTCGATAAGCTATACGCGGAGGCTACCTGGGTAGAAATGCCACCGTTGCAATCGGTAGAAGAGTTAGAGCACTACCCCGAGTTTCTTGAGCATCTTCGCAAAAGTGCCTAACTACATAATCAAGCTGTGTAGCACCGCCTTGCAGTAGTGGCATGAGTATGGCTGGCAGTGAGCGAAGAGTACCTGTTGCTGCTAAACACGAACATTATTGAGTTGGCTTATGACTGAGATGCGGGCAATTCAGATACAGCAGGGTGCTGTTTTTGAAGATGGCAGTACGAAGGAAAGTACGGTGCCGTTGAGTTTTGGTAACGACACAGCAGCCGTACAAGCAGCTCGATCAGGTGTAGCAATGTGCGATCGCTCCCATTGGGGACGTATTCAGCTTGGGGGTAGCGATCGCCTCAGCTTTTTGCACAACCAGAGTACAAACGACTTTAAACGTCTAAAACCAGGAGAGGGCTGCGACACCGTTTTTGTGACGTCTACCGCTCGCACGATTGATCTGGCAACTGTCTACATTCTGGACGAAACAGTTTTAGTGCTGCTTTCTCCCAATCGCCGCGAAGCGTTGCTCAAATGGTTAGATCGCTACATTTTCTTTGGAGATAAGGTCACGCTGAACGATCTGACAGAACAAACGGTTACGTTTAGCCTGATTGGTTCAGAAAGCACCGCCCTTTTACAACGCTTAGGGGTGGACGATCGCTCCAAGCAGCCTTACGGTAGTCACTGGCTTGCGACCTTGTCGGGACAGACTGTACGGATTGCCCTTGGCAGTGGTTTAGCGCTGGAAGGATACACTTTAACGGCTGATCGTGCGAGCGCGGCAACGGTGTGGCAGCATTTAACAGATGCCAGTGCCCTACCGCTTGGCGATCGTGCCTGGGAGCGTCTGCGTATTGAGCAGGGAAGACCTGCCCCCGACCATGAACTGACAGACGACTATAACCCTCTAGAAGCAGGGCTGTGGCAAACCATTTCTTTCAATAAGGGCTGCTACATTGGGCAAGAGACGATCGCCCGTCTGGATACCTATAAAGGCGTAAAGCAGCAGCTTTGGGGCATTCGTCTAAGCAATGCTGATGCAGGCACTATTGCAACAGGTACTATCATCACGGCTGAAGGCGAAAAAGTTGGGACACTCACCAGCCTGGCTAAAACAGAACAGGGCATCGTTGGACTTGCCTATATCCGTACAAAAGCAGGCGGCGCTGGCTTACACGTACAGGTTGGTGAGGCAGAAGGCGATCTCGTAGACGTACCGTTTGTAACGCACGCTCGGTTGGAGGATCGTCCGTAGCTAGCAAGCCATAATAATTCTGTGGCATTCTATTCACCCTACACCACCCGTCTAGGTCTTTAGGTCTTTGGGTCTTTAGGTGAATTTTCATGGAAATGCGGTGACAGCATTGCCCTGATTGGTTGACCACCTCGCAAGTGACGCTCTACAACCGCAGGCACCTCTTCTGGCTGCACCCGACAATACCAAACGTTATCAGGTAAGACCAGCACCATTGGTCCATTACCGCATTGTCCCAGGCAACCCGTTTGTTTGGCTGTGTAGTCGGGTACTGGATGCGTTTGAAAGGCAGTCAATACCTTAGCGGCACCCTGGCTAAGGCAAGTGCGATTCTGGCAGATCAGCACGCACTTCTGGTTGGCTGACGATTTCGTAAGAGGCGATGAGGGCAGCATCGGCTTGCATAAAGATGAAACAAATGGGGTAACGAGAATGGTCAGCACGATCGTCTAATCTTGACTGAGTAATTAAACTCTTGCGCTTTCAAAAGCCTCAAGTATAATCACAGCAAACATTGTGAGGCTTTTAGGACATGAATAAGGGTGAACTCATTGATCAAATTGCGGCAAAAGCTGATGTCACCAAGAAAGATGCTGACTCTGTACTAACAGCCATTCTAGAAGTAATCCTTGATGCAGTGGCAGCTGGTGATAAAGTGACGCTGGTTGGCTTTGGCACTTTTGAAGCCCGCGATCGACAAGCACGGGAAGGTCGTAACCCTTCGACTGGCAAGCCAATTCAGATTCCGGCAACCAGAGTACCGGCGTTCAGCGCTGGTAAGGTCTTCAAAGAGAAGGTGCTTGAGAAGGTTTAAAGAACAACGTGCATTGAAGGTAGAAGGCTCTGCTGCTCATACGATAGCAGAGCCGCTTTTGCGGATATGTTCGATTGCATCTGGTTTGACTCATCGCTTTCAGTCGTTTTTCCCAACTTGAGCTTAACCAGCATTCGTTGCCAGCCGTTCAACCGCAGACAATTTAATTGGTTGAGGCTGATTTTGCTGGAACCTTCGGAGGAAACTCCGCATCTTTCACATCACCAAGCGCTCCCATAACTTTTGGCTCACCCTGATTATAGGAAACCAACACTGCCCCAGCATTACCTGATTGCAGCACTAACGTCTTTTTGGCTTGCCAGTTTTTTTGTTCCCCTTTCTTAAGAATGCCTTCAAACTCTACTTTGCCGTCTGCGATCACCTGAAGCCACGATTCTTCGCCAATAAGCTTAACTGCCACTTGCACTGGTTTAGTCGTTCCATCTGCTGCAAGATTAGGGGCTGCTAACGTCTGGCTGGCTGACGTGATTGGGGTAGGCGATGGATTGGCAGACCCCTGAGAAGACAGTGCAGGAGCGGACGACACTTTTACATCAGGCTGCGGTACAGCGCTTACAGACTTAGGCTCGACTGCCACCGGCTGCGAATTTTGAAGTCTTGTTTCAGCTTGAGGGCGACTTAATACAGCGGCTAGACCAACCCCCAGTAAGAGTACAGCCCCTGTGCCTAGCAACACGAAGGGAAGGTTTGAACGTTCTGCTCGATCGCGCCCCTCATGGGGCTCAGGGAGCGATTCCACTCTAGGTTTTTCAATGCTATCGAGACGTTCTGGCTCTGGTGCTTTCCGTTCGACTACAAATGATGGCTGCGGTGTAAAGTTTTTTGCTAATGCCGTACCATCTAGCCCAATCGCGTCTGCATAACGGCGAATAAATCCCTGCACAAAAACTGGTTCTGGTAGCCGCTCAACGTTTCCCAGCTCCAGGGCTTGCAGAAGGCGCAATGGAATGTAGGTTTTGACTGCGATCTCATCTAAAGAAATAGCTTGTTCCTGACGCTCTCGCTGGAGATAGTCACCAATAGTTTTGAGTTGCTCCACCTGAGCGGTATCGAACTCCTTCATGGCTCTTTCCTACAATCCTTTAAAACTCACGTTAGCTCTGATGTTAATACAGTCTATTAGCACTGCGTAAACCGCAGTCATGGTGAGATAGATGCAGACTTTAGCACTGGCAGTATGATACGGAAAGACATGAAGAAATGCAAAGAGGACGCAAGGAAACGTAAACCTTACTGCTCAGGGTGCGAGTGGCATTGCAACTAAAGAAAGACCTGAAAAGGCTGATAACCAGAGAGAATTGACACTCGGAAGCGTACTTGCCTGAATGCCAAGCTTTATGAAGATTGACTACGTCTGCTTTAGTGTCAAAAATGCGATCGCGACTCGTGACTGGTTCATACAAAACTTAGGCTTTCGCTCTGTAGGCAGCGGTATGAGTGACGATCAGGCGATCGAGATTGTTAATGCTGGTAGCATTTACTTCGTCTTTTGTACGGCTCGTAATGAAGCTAGTGCGGTTGCTACATTCTTACAACACCATCCACCCGGTGTCTCTGAACTGGCATTTTGCGTGCCATCGATCGAGACAACGCTCAACCATGCCCTGCAGCAGGGAGCAAAACTGCTCCAACCACTGCAAACTGAGGTGCAGACACATGGCAGCTTGCGATGGGCAACGCTGGCTGGCTGGGGTGACTTGACCCATACCTTTGTAGAGCGTGTTGGTAGAACGTCACTCCTGCCTCAGGCTGTGATGCGTCATGATGTGCTCCTGCCTCAGCCGTTTGCAAGAGACGAGGTGTGTGCGCTTGCTGAAACAGCCGATGCACACTACGGTTTCTTTTCCAGCATGGATCATGTTGTGCTCAATGTGGCAAGGGGCGATTTGGAACAGGCAGTTGCCTGGTATGAGCGGGTTTTAGGCTTTCAACCCCAGCAGGGCTTTGAAATTCAAACTGCTTATTCTGCCCTTTGTAGTCGCGTCCTGCGCCATCCGTCAGGCGGGGTTCAGTTGCCAATTAACGAACCAGCCTCCTCCAACTCACAGATTCAAGAATTTCTAGATCTGAATCGCGGCTCTGGCGTACAGCATATTGCGTTGGAAACCACTGATCTGCTGGGAACGATCGCTCACCTGAGACAGAAGGGCTTGCCGCTGCTTCATGTGCCTGCAACCTACTATGCTCAGTTACGACAGCGACCTGGCTTGACACTGACGCCCACGATCGTCCATCAGCTTGAGGAGCAGCAAATTTTAGCCGATTGGCAGGACAAAGCAGAGTCAGCAGTGTTGCTTCAGACCTTTACGCAACCCATTTTTGATGAACCAACGTTCTTCTTTGAGTTGATTCAACGACAGGCGATTCGGTTAGCTGATAGCACTGACGATCGCTCTCAGCGGGCACAAGGGTTTGGTGAAGGTAATTTTCGTGCTTTGTTTGAGGCGATCGAGCGCGAACAGATGAAACGAGGCAGTTTAAAGCGTTAGCCCTAGCGTAGAAAACTGCTGACCAGCCAAAGGACAAAAAACGTGACTACGCTCACAAACGCATTCAACGTCAGACGAAAGCTACCAAGAAGGCTAGCAATTTGCGTTGGCAAGAGTGCGTTGAGCGCGCCTCCCACCAAAAAGCCAACGAATAGCCCCGTTAAGCCCAGTAAGACCGTTCTGCCCAGCTTACGCTCTTTGCGATAGAGAAAATAAAAGGTGGCACCCATCCCTAAAATTAATGCTAACTGCACTACATTGGCAGTCGGCGTTAGGACAACCCAGGCGCTGAGTGCTGTCAACACCCCAGCGGGTATCAGCACGTCAGTTCGGCTGGGCGTATCAATTAATCGCTGAAGCCATGCGGAACCCTGGCTTGCAGGTGCGGATGGTGGGGTTGATGGTGGTGGCACCACTTTTTCGGGAAAGCGAATGCGGTCAGGCACCTTAATCTTGCCTTCCTGCCGTAAGCGCAACCGATCCATTAAAACGGCATCATAGGCAGCTTCGATGCTTTCTAGCTGCTTGCGATCGCCCTGATGTTGAGCAAACAACCGATTACGAGCATCTTGAATTTCCTCAAAGCTAGAAGCCTCTGTCACCCCAAGCTGTTCGTACGAATTTTGGCTACTCATTGTCTGCGTCTCCACCTCTGTTCCAAGCTAACTCAGTCTGATACCTGTTCACAAGCCTTTTAAGAATCGATCGTAAAACCTTGGTGCTGTTTAGCCTGGATGTCGATCGTCCGACTGTTTTCCCTGTTTTTCAGCAAAATGCCGATTGCCCAAGACATACCAGCAAGGTTGAGCCATACTATTGCTGGTAAAAGTACTGATCAGACGATGTATGCTCTGTAATAGCAACTATAGAAAAAATAATAGCTATAGGGAGAAAGCTACATAACAGCTTTATCGAAAACCGCATCCAGGGGCATCCTTAACCATCAAGCAGTTTACTAACTATTGTCTAGAATTGTGGCTACACGCTTGATTTAGCATAATTGTTTGTTAGCGTTGTGTCGCGATCGTTTTGAGATACGTCACGGCTGCTTTTCCGATCCAGTTTCATTTCTCCTCCAAACGCAAGGTTATGGCTATGGCTCCAGCCAAGATTCTCGTAGTTGATGACGATCCTGCAATCCGGAACCTCATTCATCGCTTCTTAACTAAGCAAAACTATCAGATGGAATCAGCCGAGGATGGCAAAACAGCGCTGGCATCCTTTGAGCAATTTCATCCGGATCTTGTGATTTTGGATGTGAACTTGCCCGATGCCAATGGTTACAACCTCTGCCAGGAGATGCAAAGCCGCACTAATGTCTTCATCCTCATGCTAACAAGTCGTACAGATGAGGCGGATAAAATTAAGGGCTTCTCGCAAGGTGCTGATGATTATATTACCAAGCCGTTTAGCCTGGGAGAACTAGGTGTGCGGGTGGGGGCAATCCTGAAGCGCCAACGTCCTGTTACGTCAGCGGAACAGCAGTGCCTCCTGTTTGACAAGCTGTTGATCGATCCAGTGCGGCGTGAAGTAAAGTTTAACGACGATGTGATTCCGCTAACGGCGCTGGAATTTGATTTGCTTCATTTCCTTGCAAGCCATCCCGGTCGGGTGTGGCGGCGAGCAGAGCTAATTCAAGAAGTCTGGGATTATGAGTATGTGGGCGACCAACGGGTTGTTGATGTGCACATTGGTCAGATTCGGAAAAAAATTGAGATTGATACTAGCCAGCCAGCTTTAATTCAGACTGTACGAGGTGTTGGCTACAAGTTTGAGGCACCCGGAGAAGGGAAGCCAGAAGTCAGCACATCGTAAAGGATTACAGGTAGGGTTATGACTAATGTGGCGATAACGGCTGCTAAGAAGATTTTAATAGTTGAGGATGACCAAGCGATCCGCACGTTGATTCAGCGCTTTCTCAGTAGTAAGCAGGGCTATCAAGTGGAATCGGTTGGTGATAGCAAGGGCGCGATCGCGAGCTTCAAGGCGTTTGACCCTGATTTAGTCATTCTAGATATCAACCTGCCAGATGGTAATGGCTATCAACTCTGCCGTGATATGCAAGCCGCTACCAATGTTTGTGTGCTGATGCTTACCAGCTCGACGGATCAGGCTGCCAAGCTCAAGCTGCTGTCTGGGGGCGCAGACGACTATATGACCAAGCCGTTTGATTTGGAAGAACTAGCGGTGCGGGTGGAGGTAGTACTGCGACGAGTGCGGGATCGGACATCGTTACAGGAGAAGCCGTTGCTCTTTGGCAACTTGACGATCGACCCACTCAGACGTGAAGTAAAGCTCAACAATGAATTCGTGCGCTTAACAGCCTTAGAATTTAATTTGCTTCACTTTTTGGCAAGTAACCCTGGTCGTGTGTGGACACGCATTCAGCTAATTCGTGAAGTTTGGGGACATGAATTTGTTGGTGATCCGCGTGTGGTGGATGTACACATTGGGCAAATTCGTAGCCATCTCGAAGCAGATACGAGCCAACCAACACTGATTCATACTGTACGAGGCGTTGGTTACAAGTTTGAGTCAACTGACATTGCCATATCAGCTGCTAGCGATTAATTCTCTGCTAGCAGCTAACCCTGCTAATGCTATCTTTTACCATGTCGGATCGGCATAAAGGTTCACTGTGAGACGCGATCGCTCAAGCGGTACGGAACTGATGCAGCTACAGACTGATTCTCCATCATCAAGCTCTACCTCACAAGCGTGGCAAGAACCCATTAAACAGCCTGTAGGAATAAAGACTCCAGCACGAGCTGCTACTTTCAGCAAGGGTTCACCCGGCTCGGCATCAATGGTTACATCGTCAGGCAGAAAGTGAATACAAACGCTCATCAGTGAAGACCCTCGAAAACAAAAACGTTTGAGCAAGGCTTAAGGCAGCGAATCACGATAATCCTTCTGGATTCTAACGCTCGACTCTACTAGCGCGATCACCGACTGCTTCATTCATGCTGCAGCTTCTAGCTTCAAGCAAACGAGAGTCCCTTTTTCTTACTCATCTTTTATGGAGTAGATGCTTCCACACGATCGATGTGTCAAAGGCTTTGTCTCCAGGCATTGCTCATGCTATACTCATTTACCGTACCTGGACGCATAGCTCAGTTGGTTAGAGCACCACGTTGACATCGTGGGGGTCACTGGTTCGAGTCCAGTTGTGTCCATATGTTGTTGTACAGTGACTAATTGTTTGTCATTGGTCTGCCTGACTAATGGTAGTCAAGTGCACAAGCTGCTTTACAGCTTGTGCACTTGTGATGATGTGATGAGGGCGGCTGCCTACTGAGCCTCACTGCCGTTGCCTTGTTCAGCTTCTGGCTTTTTGCCGAGTAGTAGATAGGTTTTCATCGTACCCTTCCCTTTCACCGCAATCAGCCCACGCTCCTCAAAGCGATACTGACCTTGGAGCTGTTGATAGATCGCTTCGGTGACTTGAATACTGTCTGCTGGCGTATGCGACTGCATCCGGCTTGCCACATTGACTGTATCGCCCCAGAGGTCATAGGAAAACTTTTTGGTGCCTATGACTCCTGCAACCACAGGTCCCGTGTTGATGCCGATGCATAAACGGAGTGGTTCTCCCTGCGGTGTGCGGAATTGCTTAATCGCTTGCTGCATCTCGAGCGCGATGTTCGCGATCGCTTCAGCATGATCAGGGCGGGGACTGGGCACACCTCCCACAATTAAATAAGCATCGCCAATGGTTTTAATTTTTTCTAAACCGTACTTCTCGGTCAATTGATCGAAGGTTGAGAAGATGCGGTTTAACAACGACACCAACTCCGGAGCTGATATTTGGCTTGCCAGGGCGGTAAAGCCAACTAAGTCGGCAAATAGAACTGTTGCGGCAGCAAAACTGTCAGCAATGATGCCATTCTCTAGCTTCAGTCGCGCCAGTATTGGTTGCGGTAGAACATTCAACAGCAGGCGTTGAGTTTGCTCTTGCTGATAGTGGAGGGCATCTTCAATCGTTTTGCGCTGGGTAATGTCATGAATAAAAACCGAGAGACCACCATAGACGGGAAAGGTTCGCACCTCCAGCCACACTGCCAGCGGTTCCGAAAACTTTTCAAAGCTGATGCTGCTTTGCTGCTTGAGTGCTTGATGATACTCCTCCCCAAAGGCTGGCCCCAACACTGTCGTTAAAGTTTCCCCAATCGGGTTGCCCAGCAGTGCTTCGGGTTGTTGCTGCAAGATCTCTCCTGCTCTGCGATTAACAAAAGTGCATCGCCCCTGCTGATCCAGCGCGAGAAAACCATCTGTTATACCCTCCAGCAAGTCCACGACCTGCTGATCAGATGCCCGCAGTTTGGCTTCTGCTTGCTGGTAGCGCTGCTGTTGGCGTTCTAACTTAGTGATGGTCAGCCGTAACTCCATTTGAGCGATTGCCTGGCGACCCAGTGCTTGCAACGCTTGCTGCTGCTCTGGTGTCAGCTCGCGGGGTGTTCGATCAAGCACGCAGAGGGTGCCTAAGGGATAACCATCGGGGGTCACTAAAGGCGTACCCGCATAAAAGCGAATGTTGGGATCGGACTTAACTAAAGGGTTCGTTGCAAAGCGAGTGTCCTCTAGCATATCCGGTACAATCATCAGCTTCTCGGGCTGAAGGATGGCATGAGCGCAGAAGGCAATCTCTCTGGGTGCTTCTGTGACAGGTAACCCGACTGTTGACTTAAACCACTGCCGATGGGCATCCGTAAGACTTAACAAAGAAATCGGGCTACCACAAATGTATGCTGCCAACGCTGTTAAATCATCGAACGCCTTCTCAGGTAACGTATCGAGAATATCGTATTGCTGTAGTGCGTTAAGTCGGGCTGCTTCATTCGCTGGCATAGCGGGAGCAGTCGAAACGGGTTGAGCTGAAGGTGTCTCCAGTGAGGGGTTCGCTGTCTGAGGACGTAAGCTGAACCTGCTAGCTAGCAGCTTAACGCGCTCAACCATCCGTTTAGTCATCCGATCGTTCCGCTCCATTTTAGGTTCAGTAGTCGTCTTGAGGCGTTGAAGACTTCTTTAGTATGCCCAGTGCTTTAAGCCGGATCACTGCACGGTGGAAATACTGGCAAAATGTGGTTCTCTATAATGTAGTTCTTTATACAGGTATGAATTGCCTCTTCAACCACTGCTTTGACTTGCATCTTAATCACTCGATCACTTTTTAGCCAGGGACAAGAAAGCGACCAGAGCGATCGTGTACAGGCTGACACTGAAAAAACTTGAATGTCAGCTCAGTGTTCTAGCATTGCTCAATGGTATCCATGGCAATGCTGCATGGATGGCTACGATCGAAAACTTAGCCACGACTCAACCGCATTAGCTATTCTGTGCTGCTGGTTTAGGTTTGTGCGTAGAAGCAACATTGAGTTCCTTAAGTTGCTTGCCATCCACACTGGAGGGTGCGCCTGTAAGCAAACAACGCGCCTGCTGGGTTTTGGGGAAGGCGATCGCATCACGAATCGATTCTTCACCTGTGAGCAGCATTGCCCAGCGATCGAGTCCGTAGGCGATACCACCGTGGGGCGGGGCACCGTATTCAAAGGCTTCGAGCAAAAAGCCAAACTTATTGTGTGCTTCTTCTTCAGAGAGACCAATCAGTTCAAACACTTGTGCTTGAATGTCCGGTTGGTGAATCCGCACACTGCCGCCGCCGACCTCAAAGCCGTTGTAGACCAGATCGTATGCCTGAGAGCGAGCCGTTTTCAGGTCATCGAGATCATCGAGGTTGGGTGCGGTAAAGGGATGGTGAAGTGCTTCCAGGCGCTTTTCGTCAGCGTTCCACTCAAACATGGGGAAGTCTGTCACCCACAGCAAATTGATTTTGTTCGGGTCAATCAGATTCAGTTCGCGACCCAGCACCTGACGCAGGCGATCGAGGGTTTTGTTTACTGTAGCGGTGTCTCCGGCACCAAATAGCAGCAGATGTCCTGCTTTTGCGCCTGTACGAGTCAGAATTTCTTGCTTTTGGGCATCGGTAAGGTTGTCTTTGATGGCACCGATCGTATCAATTTCGCCATCATCCCGCACGCGAATGTACGCCAAGCCTCGTGCACCAGCTTCAGCGGCTTCCTTAAACAAATCGCCACCAGGCTTGATTCGCACGTTGGAAATCAAGTCGTTGCCGCCGGGGATCGGTAGAATTTTGACGATGCCACCTTTTGACACGGCATCGGCAAAGACTTTGAAGCCAGAGTCTTTCACAATGTCTGAGACGTTGACCAATTCCAGCCCATAGCGCGTGTCAGGCTTGTCGGAACCGTAGCGATCCATTGCCTCAGCGTAGGTGAGCCGGGGGAACGGACGAGGGATTTCAATGTCTTTAAGCGTCTTGAGCAGATGGGAAACCAAGCCTTCGTTCAGGTTGAGAATTTCTTCTTGCGACATGAAGCTCATTTCCATGTCAAGTTGGGTGAATTCGGGCTGACGATCGGCTCTTAAGTCTTCATCACGAAAGCAGCGGGCAATTTGATAATAGCGATCGCACCCCGACACCATCAATAGTTGCTTAAATAGCTGTGGCGATTGCGGCAGTGCGTACCATTCACCTGCGTTAACTCGTGAGGGGACGAGGTAATCGCGGGCACCTTCGGGGGTCGATCGCGTCAAGATGGGCGTTTCAACTTCGATGAAGCCTTCTGCATCTTCCAGGTAGCGACGAATGGTTTTGTTCAAAGCATGGCGCAGTTGCAGGTTTTGGCTCATCCGTTCACGTCGCAAATCGAGGTAGCGATACTTGAGACGCAACTCTTCGCGCACCGTTTCGTTTTCAGCCGTAGATACCTGAAAAGGCAATTGCTTGCGAACCGCATTCAGAATTTCAATGCGATCGGCATAAATTTCGACTTCGCCTGTCCCTAACCGTGGATTGAGAGAGTCATCAGGGCGCTTGGTGACTCGACCCGAAATTTGCACCACGTACTCGTTTCGTAGATCGCCTGCTTGCTGATAAGAGCTGGGAGTACGTTCGGGATCACTGACGATTTGGATGATGCCGCTACGATCGCGCAGATCCACAAAGATGACGCCGCCATGATCACGACGGCGATCGACCCAGCCACAGAGAGAAACTGTCGCTCCAATGTGCTCGGCTCGGAGTTGACCACAGTAATGGGTTCGCATGGCGGGTGAAAGTCTGCTGAAGTGGGGAAGATGAGTTTAGTTTAACGACTGGCGGAGACGGTCAATGACTCTTCGCGATCGTTCTTCGATATTAAAAACCTCATCATTATGCCCCATCTAGGCGGCACTATGAGTGAGCACGATCGAGTGCCTTCGTCCGGCTGACGGCTTATGGTTGCATCAAGCCTACGTGAAGCCTACGAAAATGGCTGAGTGCAAGCAGTAGTCAAGCAAACCCGTAGAGCGTTGAAACCCTATGAGACTGCAATCATGCAAAGTATCACGACTGGGCTGGAGGCTTTTGGCAGCGCTTTATGCCAGCCTTTTGCTGCTTATTCTACTGTTGGCATACACAGGCAATCTACCGCCGCAGCTTAACCGCATCCCGTTTTACGACAAAGTGGGACATCTGGTGTTGTATGGCATCGCCACCTACTTAGGGCATCGTGTGTTGCAGTATCGTTGCATCCGGCTGGGAACGATCGCACTGCCGCTGTTTCCTTTCCTCTTTGCGATCGGGGCGCTGACCGAAGAGTTGCTACAGGTGTTCTCACCGAACCGCACGTTGGATGCCATAGATCTGATCGCCAGTTTTTTGGGCATCATTTTGGGCTACTGGTTGGCAGAAAAAGGACGCTGAAACCGGCTAGGTCAACCTGGACAGATCGTCATACTTCTATAACAGAAGGAGTATAGGGTGGAGGAAAGGCAAGTGAGCACCACTACAATTCTCTTCCCGCAGGATGGCGCAAAAACCAAGATCCTCCCCTTTAATAAGATGTGTTCAACGATGGGATGGTTGGGACGTTATTCAGTAACGTTCTCACTAACGGCAGGGCTGCCCATCGACGTATCGAGGAAACATGGATGTTGCTACAAGACAAACGCACTGGTTCGCTGATTGAAGTGGTTGAGATTGTTGATTTGGTCAATCCAGCGAAGGACAAGATTTCAGGGCGTGTGCAGTCGGGTCAAGAAGAGCAAGACCAGGAACCGATCGCCAAAGATACACTGATTTTTCCATCGGGAGAAGATCTGCCACGTTGCTGGGTAGAGGCTGACTATCGGGAACATGAGACACCGGGAAGCGTTCCTCATTAAATGAGTAAGGCATCACTGAAACGATTGCGGGATTGAGGCGATTGTAGTGTGTTTACTCAGACCCATGCTTTTGACTGATTGCTTGTGGCTCAGAGGGCATTAACTGAACTGACTGCTTCCAGCGATCGTTTCTTTCGATGCTTCTAAGAAGTAAGCAATAGTCTAGAGCTAGGAGTCTTACCCCAACTGCATTCTTAAACTTTGCATGTTTAAACGTTCTCGCTGGCACCGTTCTGTCAGGTTAGCAATTGTCTTTTTTCTAACGATAAGCATCGCGAGTTGGGCAGTTCGTGCGCCTGCTCAGAATAATTTGATGGTGCCGACCAACCTGCCGCGATCGCTCGATCGCACGGTTAACTGTGAACTACTGGTGGCTGGTGGTGGCGTTGCAGGCGTTGCAACGGCGTACGAAGCACTGCAAGCTGGGCGCACCGTTTGTCTGACGGAACTGACGGATTGGGTTGGTGGGCAACTGACATCGCAAGGTACCTCTGCCCTGGATGAGGCAAAGAAGCAGCGAGCGCTGTTGTTTTACTCACGAGGCTACAACGAGCTGCGTCAGCGGATTGAACGTAAGTATGGCAAGCTCAATCCGGGTGAATGCTGGGTTAGCGTCTCGTGCTTTTTACCAAATGACGCAGAGCAAATTTTGACCGAGATGCTGCAAGACGCAGCGAAAAAAGGTAAAGGCACGCTGCAATGGTTTCCCTCTACAGTGATCAAAAGCCTGGATGTAAGCGCTGATGGCAAGCTGATTCAAGCAGCGATCGCCATTCAGCACCGTCCGGCACCGGGTACACCACCACTGAATACAGAGCCACTCTCGCAGACGATCGAAGATGCCTATCGCTACGAAGATTCGCCACGTCTAACTAAGCAAATCATTCGCTTTGTGCCTCGTGGAGAACGCTGGATTGTGGTCGATGCCACTGAAACAGGTGAACTCATCGCGCTAGCAGATGTACCGTATCAGGTTGGGCTTGATCCCCGTACCTACCTGAATCCTTCATCGCCTACAGAAACAGGTGATCCTTACTGCCTGCAAGGCTTCACCTACACCTTTGCGATGGAGCAAACGGCAACGGAGCAGCCTCAGCAAAAGCCCCCCTTTTACGAGCAGTACGAGCCTTACTACGGCTACGATGCCGACTATCGCAAAGCTGACTTCAACTTTGTCTTCACCTACCGTCGCATTTGGAGCCCTAAACCGGGGCCTCGCATCAAGGCTGGACCGTTAACGGTGACAGCGCCTACCCCTGGTGATATCTCGATGCAGAATTGGGTGTGGGGCAACGATTACCGTCCAGGTACGGCAGCAGATAATCTGATTTACAGCCGGGATCAACTTCAGCAAACGGGACAGCTTTCTCCCGGTAACTGGATAGGCGGTTTGCGAACTGATGCCCTCCGCAAAGGCGAAGAACTGGCGTTGGGCTACTACTACTGGTTGGCTGCAGGTACTACTGATTCGCAACTGGGTGCAGGCTTTAAGAAACCCGCGCTCAATCACCGGTTGCTGACTAGCTTTGACGCACCAATGGGCACGGCACACGGTTTATCTAAATATCCTTATATGCGAGAAGGGCGACGCCTGATCGGTCGGTCATCCACGGGCTATCCCAACGGTTTTAGCGTGAACGAGATTGATGTCTCGCGTGCAGACTATCGGCAGGAGTATTACCGGAACTTGCCTGCATCGCTGTATCGATCGCTCTGGATTGCTCTTGCTGGGCTGGAAACAGGGAAAGTGATTGTAAACGATATTTCACCAGAGCAGGTTACTCGTCGATCGCGGTCTACCATCTACCCTGATTCGGTTGGTATCTCCCAGTATGCGATCGACTTCCATCCCTGTATGCAAGATTCGCCGCCCGAAAAACCAGGTAATATCGAGCGTCCGGGTGTGCGGCAGGCGCATGGACAGTCCTATCCGGGACAGATTCCACTACGAGCGATGATTCCGCAACGGCTTGACAATCTCTTAGTTGCTAGCAAAAGCATCGCCACCAGTTTCGTTGCTGCTGCCGCTTATCGGGTCCATTCGTTTGAATGGTCTGTTGGTGCTGCCGCCGGAACCACCGCAGACTTTGTGCTTTCGCAAGGCATTTATCCCTACCAGCTTGTGGACGATCGCTCTGGCACTACGCCAAAGCTCCAAACGTTGCAAAAGCGGCTCAACCAAAACGGTAATCCGACTGCGTTTCCGAGTACGTCTATCTTTAACGAAAAGTGGGAAGACTGGAGGGTTTGGTAGCGATCGTACTTGGTTAATGCTCGATCACAGCGTGTTACTCAAACGTTTCATTAAAATTCAAAGCGATCAGCCAAACTAGCTGTCTGCACAGGCGATCGATCCCCCGCCATCAGTAGCCCTAGCTGAGCGATCGTAGTCGTTCGAGCATCCAGAATCGCGAGAAATTGACCCTCGTACAGCACCGCAATGCGATCGCTCATTGCCATCACTTCTTCTAATTCAGTGGAGATATAAAGGATTGCCGCACCACGATCGCACTCTGCCAATAGCGCTTTCTGCACATACTCAGTTGCACCGACATCTAAGCCACGGGTGGGCTGCATGGCAATAATCAAGGCTGGTTGGTCTGCCAGTTCTCGCGCCAGCACCACTTTTTGCTGGTTGCCGCCCGAAAGCTGGTTTACCCGTAAGTTGCCGCTCGTTGCCCGAATATCGAAGGCCTGGATGGCAGTGTTAGCGTGGGTGTCGATCGTCGCTCGTTGCAACAGCCAGTGACGACAGAAGGGCAACCGCTGAAAGGCTTTGAGGATCAAATTACGCGCAATGCTAAAGCGCATGACCAGCCCCATTTGCTGGCGATCTTCGGGAATGTAGCCGAGCTTAAGTTGCTTCACCCGCTGTGGCGCTGTCCAGTGAGTGATGTCAACGCCGTTAAGTGTGATGCTGCCTTGAGTGGCAGAGCGCAAACCCGCGATCGCATCCGCCAGTTCGCGCTGACCATTGCCATCCACACCTGCCACACCCAGAATTTCCCCTGCCCTCAATTGCAACGAAACACCTTTTAAGGCTGCCAGGGCGCGATCGTCACTGACGTGTAAATTTTGAATCTCTAACATAGGGCGATCGTCTGCCGTTGATTGAACGGTTCCAGCAGTTCTGTCTACCTGTAACAGCACCTCGCGACCCATCATCAACCGTGCTAAATCCTGACGGGTTGCACCGTCTGTAGTTGTAGTAGCAATGACCTGCCCACGCCGTAAGACTGTCACAGCATCACACAAACTCAGCACTTCTTCGAGCTTGTGGCTGATGAAAATAATTGTGTGCCCCTTCGCAGATAGCTGACGCAACACAGTAAAAAACGTTTTGATTTCTGGTGGCGTTAAGACTGCTGTTGGCTCATCTAAAATCAGCAGCTTTGCTTGACGGTACAATGCTTTCAGAATTTCGACCCGCTGCTGTGCGCCAACTGGCAGATCGCTCACTTTAGCAAAGGGATCGATCGCTAGACCATAGGCTTCTGCCATTGCCGCGATCGTCTGCGCTTTCTGCCGCAGGTTTAGACGTAATGCTGTTCCTGTACCCAGAATGATATTTTCAGCCACTGACAACTGTGGTACCAGCATAAAGTGCTGGTGAATCATGCCAATCCCCTGCTGAATCGCCACTGTAGGCGATGTGATACTGACGGGCTGCCCACTGAGATAAATCTGCCCTGCATCTGGACGATACAGCCCGCTCAGAATATTCATCAGAGTCGTCTTGCCTGCACCATTTTCGCCCAGCAGGGCATGAATGCCACCCGTTTGAATTTCTAGATTGATGCCATCATTCGCCGTAAAGTTGCCAAAGCGTTTGGTGATGTTTTCGAGGCGGAGGTAGGGCGATAGGGGGCTAGGGGTGAGGGGTGAGGAATGCATAGGGTTAAGAGCAAACGGTAAAAGGTCGAAGGCAAACTAAACTCAAAACTTCCTCTGCTTCTCCTGCATCGCCATTTCCCCCAACCCTCTTCTCGCTCCTCTTTATGCTCCTTTAACACACCGAGTATCTTTACCAGCTTCCGAGCAGCTTTCAAAGGTGATCTTTTTCGCCAGGATTGCCTCTTGGGTTGCCTTCACTTTATCTTGTAGCGCTTGAGGAACAGAAGCGCCATATTTGCCAAGGTACAAAATATCTGGTTCTTCTAAACCTAACGAATAAAGCTGACCTTTAAGTTCGTTTTTAGATGAGAGAGCCGCAAGTTTGCCGATCGCCAGATCAATCCGCTTGACGGCACTGGTAAGAATCGTTTTGGGTGTAACGTCAAATTGATCAACGGTGTTGCCGATCGTGTAGGCTCCCTTCTCTTCAGCCGTCTTCAGTGCCGTTGGTGCTGCGTTGTCCAGCCACGGGTAAACCACATCGGCTCCTGCAGAAACGAGCGCATTCACAGCTTCTTTGGCTTTTGCGGCATCGTTCCAGTCACCTGTAAAGGTAGAGGCAATCTGAATCGCTGGATTCACTGATTTTGCGCCTAGCGTATAGCCACGTAGCTCTTCTTGAGTCGCCAAAAATTCCTGTCCAGCAATGTAAGCGAGCTTGCCCGACTTGCTGACCGAAGCAGCGAGGATGCCGCAGAGATAGCTAACTTGCAGGTTGTCGAGCCGTAGGGAAGCCACATTGGTGCCAGTAGCAGCACCATTGACAACGACAAAAAATGTTTTTGGAAACTGAGCAGCAACCTGCTTGGCAGCAGCATCAAACTGTCCACCATGCGCGTAGACGAGATTGAAACCACGCCGTGCAAAATCAGACAATGCCTCTGCCTGGTCTGCTTGCCCGACTTTTTCAACGTAGGCAGTTTCGGCTCCCAATTTAGACTTGATTTCTTCTAGTCCGGTATAGCCTGCCTGGTTCCAGGCTTTGTCAGTGATGATGCCTGGTAAAACCATGGCTGCCTTAAACCCAGTCGCAGCCGTGTTAAGAGATGCTGCCGTAGAGGGTGATGCAGGGTTGCTAGTGGTGCTGGGAGGACTGGCACAGGCATTGAATAACACGCTGCTGCCCAGTGCGGCTGAACCATAAATCAGAAACTGACGGCGATCGAACCGAGTCATGTCTACACTCCTCTTAAACGGTTGTTAGGTTATGGATGCTGAATGGAAAACGGGAGCGGCTTGTCTCAGCAGAGCAATTTGCGCTGGCTTGAAACCACCGTTTTGAAAATACCGTTTTTGGAGCTATCTGAAGTCCTAACGCTACTTCATAGCCTGCGCGATCGCGCCCTAACCAGTCATTAAACGGCTTTTACACCAACAAATTGTACTCCCTGGCACATTTGGATGGCTTGAAAACGGGAAAGCTCTGCCAGGAAACGGTTTAGCTTAGAAAGCATTGCACTGATAAGCTGTCCTCCAAACACAACAAAGGGGTTGGCGATCGCCAACCCCTCTACTTCAAAGCTCAATTAAGCATGCATAGCAGACTTATGCGCCAGGTTTGCCTTTCTCCAGTGCCTTTTGATATAGCTCATCCGTGGTTGCACCTGTGGAGCCAGATACCGAGGAACCCACATCCTTTGCCATGTCCTTATATGCATCAGGATTGCCTGTGGAGTCAAGCGTGGAAGCTGTTTCGTCAGGCTTTGGGATAGCAAAGTTGGGTGCGGTTGCTGCCTCAGCCGCCGCGGCGCCTGCTTCAGTACTATCAATCGGGCTAGTGCTGAACTGCTTCGACGCTTCGTAGTCAGCCTCTACATTTGCAGTAGGGGCTTTGCGATCGCCCTCTTGAATCTCCTCAACTGTTTGTTGAGCATCATAATTTTCAGATGTAGAGGCATTATTAACAGCTTCAGACATATAAGACTCCTTGTTAGAACCATTTAAGTAATGTGGCTACAGTAACAAAGCGATCCCTCTTTAGCTGAACCCCTTTGGGTAGATTCTGCTTCTCACTCCCACGAGAGACTTAGATTTACCCTTCTAAAGGTTGAACCTCAGCCTTTGGAAGGGCGATAGAAATTGTAAAGTTCGATACACCATTAGGAGAAACCATGCACATGGAGTATTTTTATGTCTCAATCTGCCAGTCAAAATGTGTCATCATCCGCCTATCTTCCTGAGCATGCTCAGGGTGCTCTTAACGCTTACAACAAGTTAGATGTTGATGCCAAGCTAGCGTTGCTGTACCTGGTGTACAAAAAGATGGGAGACTCGGTGACTCCTGCTGCTCCTGCTGCAACAGAGCCAGAGTTAGCCCCCCTACTAATGGATGATTTCTATCGCTTGTCGCACGATCAACAGCTCGACGTGATGCGAGAGATTGTCAATGGCGCAGATACAGATTACTCCCATGCGTATGGTGCGTTGAAAGAAAATAATCAGCTTATGGTTTGGTATGCCTGGGCACAAGCAATGGGGCAAAGCGTCATTGGTATGCCAGGTAACTATCAGGCTGAGCAGTCCGTTACTGCTGCTCTTGGACAAATTGAAGGGCTGGATTTCGAAGATCAAATTTCGCTCCTGCGTGAGATCGCTAGCGGCATGGGCTACAGTAATATTCAAGCGATTCCGACCCAGGCAGAAACAGGTAAAACTGCTAGTCTCTAAAGCCGCTGTAGTGTACGCCACCAATTAACGTGTGGGCTGGGGCACAGCAATGCTATGCCCTAAAAGAGCGTATTAGCTGCGCTTAAAGCAAATTTAGTACAAGGCTAGCTGTTAGCCTACGTGAAAATCGTTGAAATTCCTTGCCTGCTAATTGGCACTGTCTCCATCCCTTGCCGATGCAGCAAAGGCGATCGCGGCATTTTGCCCACCGAAACCAAAGCTGAGGCAGAGAACGGCATTCACAAAATAGGGCTGCGGCTGCATCACAAAATTGAGCGAAAACTCCGGTTGCTTTAAGCCCACGCAAGGCGGCAATAATTGGTGCTTTAATGCCATTAGGCAAAAGGCAGCGCCGATCGCCCCTGACGCGCCAAGCGTGTGACCAGTGGCTCCCTTCGTAGAACTGACTGGCACCTCTGGGAAAAGAGTCTGGATCAGATGCGCCTCATTACGATCGTTAAGCGTGGTTGCTGTACCGTGGGCATGAATATAGCCAATCGTCGCTGCATCAAGGTTGGCTCGTTGTAAGCATTGTTGAATGGCAGCGATCGCCATGCGACCTCCTGGCTCGGGTGTACTGACATGATAGCCATCTGCCGTTAACCCGGCGCCCAAAATATGACCATAGATAGGAGCATTGCGCTGCGTTGCCCGATCAGCTGCTTCTAACACCAGGATGGCTCCGCCTTCAGCCAGTACCAGTCCTTCTCGCCTGCGATCGAAGGGATGTGCTCCAGTCCGTGCGGATGCTCCCATTTGCGCGAAACCTGCCAGCGTAAGGGGCGTAATCGGCGTTTCGATCGCACCTGCAAGCACACATTCATACCGTCCGGTACGAACTAGCTCAAAGCCTTGGGCAATCGCCCAGAGTCCGGTTGCACAGGCTGCCATCGGCGCTTGCACACTAGCTGTTGTCTGCACATATTGGGCAGTAGCGATCGCAGCGGCATGAGGCAGCGTCTCATGCCAGTTTAAGGGGTTAAAAGATGGGTAGCTGGCATCAGTCACCCTAGCCGTTTCTTGCTCCCATCGTGCTCTTATTAGGCGTTCCCACTCTGCTTGGTTGCCTCGGCTCGAACCAACCACGATCGCACAATCATTCAATGGCGGCAGCAAGCCAGCATCCTTGAGTGCTGCTGCCGCTACCCGCTGTGTTAACTCAACTAAAGCGGTGGGTTGGTTTCCAATAAGCGCCAGCGGGCAGGGTGCAAACGTGGGGAAGGGTTGCTGTTGCTGAATACCCGACTCGCCTGCAAGTAAACGCTTCCAGGTTTCGTCTAGCGACCCCAACGCCGAAGCTAGACCGATGCCAGTCACCACAACGTCCATAGTTTTGGGAAGGCTAAGGGCTGAAGGATAAAATTGCTTCCCTCACTTCAGCCTTTACCTTTCCGCCATTATCCTTTTCTAACCTAAGACTTTGCGTCAGTCTTCAGGTTCTCCAGCCCTTTGACTACCTTCGCAGATTCAATGCGATCGCCCTGCTGAATCTTATCTACCGTCTCCATGCCCTGCGTCACATAACCAAACACAGCATAGTTGCCATCCAAAAAGTTGATATCAGCCAGGGTGATGTAAAACTGTGAGGAAGCAGAATCGGGGGGCTGCGATCGTGCCATTGCCAGGGCACCCCGCTTATGAGTTAGCTTTGGCTTCGCAGTGATGCCAGCCTCTGCAAACGTTTTGCTATACACCGGAGCTTTTGCTCCTACAGGTAAAATCTCTAGCGGCACATAACGCGGTTGACTGGTCGCTGGATCGATAAAGCTACCAGTACCCAATTGTTCGGGTGGAAAGTTTGGGTTTTTACTCTGCGGATCGCCACCTTGCACAACAAAGGGCTGCGGTTCACGCACGACTCGGTGAAAGACTAACCCGTTGTAAACACCACGCTGCACTAGGTCTACAAAGTTCCCTGCCGTGACCGGCGCATTAGTACCGTCAATTTCAGCCGTAATGGTACTGCCCTTAACGACGAGTGCCACTGTTGCTGTTCCATTCAGCCGGGGAAGCCCTACAGTCTGAGGGCTGCTTGCCGGAGTTACTGGGGTCGATGCTGTTTGTGTTGGCGAAGGGCTAGCAGCAGACGATTGCGCTCCTCCCTGAGGTGAACATCCACCTAAGACGATCGCGCTGGTGACGACCATCAAAACAAGCCACTGTCGCAAAGTCCTGAGCATATCAATTCACCTAATCTGAACCAAAACAACCAATTATGACATGAGCTATCGAAGCCTTTCCCTACAATCCTTCGAGGGGCACACTTAAAAAGCGAGCGAGTTCGGCTCCCTCATTTTCTAGTTGTGAAAGTGATAACGGCTGACCGACCCTTGTAAGCGGTACATCACGCTTGCCCTTTACTCGCAAAGACAGCGTGCGCTTGGGGTTTAAGCCTTCTCGCAAATCTACCCTTACTGCCTGCACATCAGCAATCTTGCAGATCAGCTCAATTTTGCGATTCTTGCCAGGGAAGCCCCAGCGAAAAATCTTGACTTCCCCTTTTTGCTTGTCAAATTCGTTGTAGCCGCCGCCAACATCCCAAACGATCGTTAGCCATAGGTAGAGGCTAAAAAGGGTACCAGCTAGCCCGTAAAACCCCATGGCAATACCTTGTGGGATAAAGACTAGCTGGGTCGGATCAGAAAACGGCAGCAGATTGACATGGAAATAACTTGAAATGCCAGACAGTAGAAAGCCTAGTGCTCCGGCAGAAACAATCACCGCCCACCAGTAATTGCTGAATCGGCGTGAACCAATTACCGGTTGACGCAAGACACTTGTTTCAGAAGCAGTGGTTTGTGCAGTCATATTTAGCCACAACGATCGCAGATCCCTATCTTAACGGATGTGGGTTACTGTCTCCGCTTACAGTAGCTTTCAGTGCTGCAACACATTCCTTAAGACACTTGACAGTAGAGAATAGGGCAAAAATTAACTTTTATTTAATTTTGTGTCAAACTTCTACAGTTTCTTTGTATCAAAATGCGACAAAACGAACGCGATCGCTCATAACCGAGCTTGTAACAAGTATAATTGCCTACTGATTTACCAGTATTGATGACGTTAAGCGAGTCTTTGGAGCGATCGGGTAACAACTTCAAGCCACTAAACGCTCGATTGTCAAGGGTGTGCAGAGATAATCAGGTCGAGTTAATTTATCTGAGATTGTACGTGTCGCTTTGTTAAATTTCTGATTTCTCCTATTATGTATAGACATATGAATTCACTCCCTCTCTGGAAACATTGTGATGGAGAGTCTGCAATTTTAGTAAAGCTAGAGGATTTGACCCTATGACTATAGCTGTCGGGCGCGCGCCAGCGAATCGAGGGGCGTTTGACGTTCTCGACGATTGGCTGAAACGCGATCGCTTCGTCTTTGTCGGTTGGTCTGGGTTACTGCTGTTCCCCTGCGCTTACCTAGCGTTAGGCGGCTGGTTGACCGGCACCACCTTTGTCACCTCGTGGTACACCCACGGGTTAGCCTCGTCTTATCTCGAAGGCTGCAACTTTCTGACCGTCGCCGTCTCCACCCCTGCAGACAGCTTTGGTCACTCCCTCCTATTCTTGTGGGGACCCGAAGCGCAAGGTGACTTGACCCGCTGGTTCCAGATTGGTGGCTTGTGGAGCTTCGTCGCTCTACATGGCGCCTTTGCCCTCATTGGCTTCTGCCTGCGTCAGATTGAGATTGCTCGCCTCGTTGGCATTCGTCCTTACAACGCGATCGCCTTCACCGGTCCGATCGCCGTCTTCGTCTCCGTCTTCTTAATGTATCCGTTGGGTCAGTCGAGCTGGTTCTTTGCACCGAGCTTTGGCGTGGCGGCGATCTT
>NZ_JACJOZ010000031.1:0-23895 GCF_014695795.1 Phormidium sp. FACHB-592 | reverse complement strand
CTTTCCACTCCCCTTTGACCTCGATAGCGGTCTCATCGACTCGCCATGAAGCATTGGTTAAACCCAAAGGCGGTCGAACGCGTTTGTCTAGTGCCGGTGCTAACTTCAGTACCTATCGGTTGAGCGTCGCATGAGCCACCGCCACTCCTCGCTCTGCCATCATTGCTTCCAGGTTCCGGTCGCTCAGGGGAGAGCGACAATACCACCGTACATGCAGCAAGATGATTGCTGGCAGGCAGTGCCGCCACTTAAACCAGGATGGGGCAGCCCTTTAAGATGAGGTGAGAGAAATTGCGCCTTCCGACCCTATCATTTTTGCGACGCAACCCGATTTCCCACCTCGTATTACTAAAGCTGTCTGTAGAACCTACCTCTTTAGGAAGATGAGAGAAAAGTAGCCATAGTTGACAATTCTCATATTGTAAAACTACTGTAAATTGATCGAGTTTTAGTGGTTTAAGAATAGCCAGTGATAAGAGTTAATTGAGCTAATGGTGGATAGTTGTCTACCTACCAGTAGCGAAATGAACTGAAGCAATGGCTATCTTACATAAATTGAAAACGATTTCAAGGATTTTTGTTCTATACACAGCTCTGCTACGCAAAACTCATTTTATAATCACATACTTCTTCTGATGCCAATTCTCAAATCTCAAGGTTTGTTGACAGTTTTAACAATGGTTCTCACCTTTGGTCTACCATCTTGCAGTAGTGTGGAAGAAAAGAAAAATGAAGTCAGTGTTGACGGCGGAGCTGTAGGTTTTCCCATCCATCAGGCTGTTGCAGAGGAATTTCAGAAGATTAAGCCGGAGGCTCAGGTTAGTGTTGCTTCAAGCGGCACTGGAGGCGGCATCAGCAAGTTCTGTAATGGTGATATTGATGTGGTTGGCGCTTCACGCGCCATTAAAGATGAGGAGATTGAGACCTGCAAGAAAAAAGATATTGAGGTTGTAGAGCTGCCCATTGCTTTAGATGGAATTGCTGTGATCGCCAATCGCCAAAACAAGTTTGCTAAGTGCCTGACGATCGAGGAACTTAACAAAATCTGGAACTCCAAATCAGCGAATAAAGCCAACACCTGGAATCAAATTAATCCAAAATTTCCGAGTCAACCGCTAAAGCTTTATGCTCCAGCTTCTGATACTGGAACCTTTGATTATTTTACGCAAGCTGTTACAGGCAAAGCTAAGGATAGCCGAACAGACTATACACCTAGCCACAATCAAAATGTTCTTGTTCAAGGGGTGATAGGAGATGCAGGTGCCCTAGGTTACGTTGGCATATCCTATTATCTAGCAAACCAAGACAAGCTGAATTTAGTCGCTGTGCAAAGTCCAAAAGGGGAGTGTAAAACACCGGTTCCCTTAGACAATGTGGTGAAGAATATTTATTTGCCCTTATCTCGTCCTCTCTTCATCTATGTCAGCAAGAAGTCGCTAGATAGTGAACCAGCAGTCAAAGAGTTTGTTGAGTTCTACATCGAGAATTCTTGGAAGTGGGTCGATCAGGTGGGTTATGTGGCGCTACCCGATGAAGCTTACCCTAAAGTCAAACAAAAGCTGGCTTCGGGTGAAACGGGTTCTAAATTCAAAGATGCAAAACCTGGTCAGCCCATTGCAGAGCTTCTTTAAAATATTTCTCCTTTAAAGTCCTTAAAAACTGCCTAAAACTTGATGCTCTTCAACTGTTTCTTAATGATATGCAAAATACAAATTTCAGGGGTGAATTGAATCAAGATGGGCGATCGCTTGAGAAAAGAGCAGGCGAGGATGTTCCGGAGAAAATTATTGCGGTGCTTTTGTTTTGTTGCGCGTTAGTTTCGGTACTTACCACGTTCGGAATTGTTTTTATTATCTTTCGCGTCACCTTTCAGTTTTTTCAAAAGGTTTCACTGGCTCAATTCTTCCTCGATACTCAGTGGACTCCTCTCTTTGCAGAAAAGCACTTTGGAATTTGGCCCTTAATTAATGGCACGCTATTGACGACAACGATCGCCATGTTTGTTGCCATTCCGCTGGGTTTATCTGCTGCTATCTACTTGAGCGAATATGCCTCATCCAAGGTATCACGTATTTTACGCCCGGCTGTAGAGCTGCTGGCGGGAGTCCCTACGGTTGTTTTTGGTTACTTTGCTTTATTGTTTGTAACCCCTATGCTGCGAAACTTTTTTCCCCTAGAAGTTTTTAACGCTCTCAGTGCCGGACTAATGACCGGAATCATGGTCATGCCTACCATTGGCTCCATCAGCTTAGATGCCCTGCAATCCGTGCCTCTCTCTTTACGGGAAGGCGCTTACGCGATGGGCGTGACAAAACTGGAAGTCATCACCAGAATTATCTTCCCTGCGGCTCTCTCCGGGATTGCCGCCTCGATTATTCTAGGCATTTCTAGAGCCGTCGGTGAAACGATGATTGTTGTGATTGCGGCTGGGCAGCAGCCTCGTCTCAGCATTAATCCTTTTCAAACTGTGGAAACCATGACTGCTTATATGGCTCAAATCTCTGGAGGCGATAGCCCTCGCGGGAGCCTGAATTACAACACACTTTACGCTGTCGGAGCTGTTTTGTTTTTACTCACGCTCACGTTGAACGTTATCAGTCATTGGATCGCGAATCGTTACAAAGAAAAGTACTAAACCCATTAATTCTACGTGCATCATTATGGCTTCTTCGTATTACCAAAATGATTTTCAAGAACGAGCAGAGGAATTCGCTCCGCAAGTTGAGAGAAGAGAAAGAATCGGTAAAGTTTTTGAAATTCTCTTTCTAATTGGCTTGTCTATCGGCTTAGTCGTTCTTGCTCTCCTAGTCATTGATGTTTTTAAGGATGGCTTAGCTAGGCTGTTGACACCTGGTTTCTTAACTGAAATGCCTTCTCGTTTTTCAAAGGAAGGAGGAATACGCCCTGCTATCTTTGGCAGCATTTTTCTAGGGCTATTAGTCATGCTAATCTCCGTACCGATCGGAGTAGGGGCGGCTTTATACCTCGAAGAATATGCACCTAAAGCTTGGTGGACCGATATCATCGAAGTTAATATTGCCAACTTGGCTGGAATTCCCTCGATCGTCTATGGGCTACTAGGGTTAGGCGTTTTCTATTATCTTTTAGGCTTTGGCCCATCATTGATTACTGGCGCACTAACCTTATCTCTGCTGTCTTTACCCGTCATTATTGTGACTTCGAGGGAGGCGATTCGAGCGGTTCCTAATGCTCTGCGCGAAGCATCCTACGGCTTGGGAGCAACGAAATGGCAAACAGTATGGAATCATGTTCTACCCTATGCTGTTCCTGGAATCTTAACTGGAGTCATTCTTTCCGTTTCGCGGGCAATCGGTGATGCCGCTTCTCTACTCGTCATTGGCGCAGTGAGTTTTCTCACGTTTAATCCTGGCTTGTTTCAGCGGTTTATGGCTTTACCGATTCAGATTTACAGTTACATCACTCGTCCTGAGCCCGGTTTTGCCGATGCTGCTGCCGCAACCATCATTGTTTTATTGTTTGTCATTCTGGTTCTCAATGGGGTAGCAATCTATTTGCGAAATCGCTTCTCGCTGCTGAAATAAAACATCTATTTTTGGCTTCTGCTCAAGCGATGTCGGGAGAACCTGTATTACACAAATGGTTCGCTAACACGCGCCTCTACGAACTCTAACTATCATCCGACTGTAATGCAACATTAGGAACTATACATATGCGATCGAACAATGCAGCTTTGGACACGCTCGAAACGACAACTTTTGCAGTCAGAGGTGTCAAGGTTTACTATGGCGACTTTATGGCACTTCAGGAAGTTAATGTGGAAATTCCTGAACGACAGATCATTGCCTTTATTGGACCTTCAGGCTGTGGTAAAAGCACCCTACTGCGCTGCTTTAACCGGATGAATGATCTCATTCCTGGAGCCAGGGTTGAGGGCAAGATCAATTATCAGGGCAAAAACATTTATGACCCTAAAATCAATCCAGTAAAAGTCCGACGCCAAATTGGCATGGTATTCCAGCGACCAAATCCTTTTCCTAAGTCAATCTACGAAAATATTGCCTTTGGTCCACGAGCCAATGGTTACAAAGGAAATATGGACGAATTGGTGGAACAATCGCTGCGGCGGGCTGCTCTTTGGGATGAAGTGAAAGACAAGCTGAAAGCTAAGGGGACAGATTTATCGGGAGGACAGCAACAACGGCTTTGCATTGCCCGCGCGATCGCTATGAAGCCCGATGTGATCTTGATGGATGAACCCGCATCAGCTCTCGATCCCATTTCAACGAAGCAGGTTGAAGATCTTTGTCTGGAACTGAAGGAGCAATACACGATCATCATCGTGACCCACAACATGCAGCAAGCATCGCGAATCTCAGATTTGACAGCATTTTTTAATACGGAAACAGATTCTAGCGGCAAGCGGCGGGGAAGATTGGTTGAGTTCAGTCCTACTGTGCAAATCTTTAATTCTCCAAAGACTGAAGAAGCGCAGGAGTATATCAGCGGGCGTTTTGGTTAAGGTAGATCAGGAAACAAAATGAGCCAGCTAAATCATTCAACCAATAGCAGTCCTGCTGTCACCAATCAGGTAGCGCTAGCAGAATCTTCCAAGACCCAACAAGCGGCAGCAAAGGCAACAACTGAGTCTGCCGAGGAGATGGCACCTGAGAAAACCGTAGTAGAGAAGCCGCCTCCTAAGCCAGACTATCCTCGCTACCGAGTCCATCCTGGGCAGCCCATTACCTTAGCTCATCTTGATCCAAATGCTTCTGAAGACTACAGGAAAAAGAAGCACGTTGAGGAAGAACTTGAACAACAGCGTCAACGTTTGCAGAATCTGCAAGAACGGTTGTATGCCGAACACAAGCGCAGCTTGCTCATTGTGCTGCAAGCTATGGACACAGGCGGCAAGGATGGCACCATAAAACATGTCTTTGGCGGTCTCAACCCGCAAGGTTGCCAAGTTCGGTCATTTAAAAAGCCTAGCGATGAGGAATCAGGTCACGATTTCTTATGGCGCTACCACCAACGGACACCTCAGCGCGGCATGATTTCCATCTTCAATCGCTCTCATTACGAAGATGTGCTGGTTGTACGGGTAAAGCAGCTGGTGCCCGAGAACATTTGGCGGCAGCGGTATCACTTGATTAATGAGTTTGAGCATATGCTCACTCTTAACAACATCACAGTAATCAAATTTTTTCTCCACATTTCCAAAGACGAACAAAAACGGCGATTAGAAAGTCGGCTAGAAGACCCAAATAAGCATTGGAAGTTTTCCAGTAATGATTTGAAAGAACGTGTGTTTTGGGATGACTATCAAGCGGCTTTTGAAGAGATGATTAATAATTGCTCAACTGCTCATGCCCCCTGGTACGTCGTACCTGCGAATAATAAGTGGTATCGCAATCTAGTTGTAGCTCGAACGATCGCAGACACGCTAGAGGCAATGCATCCGCAATATCCTCCAGCAGAAATAGGCTTAGAAAATATTGTGGTTCCAGATTAAGAATCCCTCTACCTGATTAAGTTGGTGCATCGGACAATGGACTGGATAACGCAAGTTCAAACTTATAGCTTTAAAGCTTTGCAGACGATTAGATAGTGGGGTAAAAGATCCATGAAAGCTTGGTTCAGCCAACGGTCACTGTGGAATTCTGTCTGTTTATTTCTAATAGGAATTAGCTTGAGCGTAACGATCGCTGCCTGCCAAAGCAGCACTGCCGCCAAACCAGATGTCAAGCTAACGTTAGTTTCCTACTCTGTGACGAAAGCCGCTCACGATCGCATTATTCCCAAATTTGTTGAAAAGTGGAAGAACGAGCATCACCAAAATGTCACCTTCGTGCAGAGCTACGGAGGGTCTGGTTCTCAAGCTCAGGCTGTCATTGAAAACTCGCAAGAAGCAGATATAGTACATCTGGCGCTTGCCCTAGATATCAATAAAATTCAGCAAGCTGGGTTGATTGAACCAGGTTGGGAAACAGAAGCTCCCAAAAATGGAGTGGTGACTCGATCTGTGGTTGCTATTGTCACGCGCCCTAGCAATCCTAAAGGCATTCAGACTTGGGCAGACTTGGCAAAAGACGGTGTCAAGTTGATTGCAGCTAACCCCAAGACGTCGGGTATCGCAATCTGGGAATTTTTGGCTTTGTGGGGTTCCATAACCCAAACTGGAGGGGATGAACAGCAAGCGCTGGAGTTGGTAACTAAGGTCTATAAAAATGCTCCTACATTAACAAAAGATGCGCGCGAGGCTAGCGATCTATTTTTTCAAAAAGGGCAGGGAGATGTCTTGATTAACTACGAAAACGAGATCATTCTGGCTGCAGCGAATGAGCAGAAATTGCCTTATACAATTCCTGCGGTTAACATTTCCATCGACAGTATTGTTGCTGTAGTAGACAAAAACGTTGAACAACACAGAACTAAAGAAGTGGCAGAAGCGTTTGTCGATTTTCTTTACTCAGCAGAAGCCCAACAAGAATTTGCTAAGCTGGGCTACCGCCCTGTCAACCCTACTGTGGTTGCAGAGGTCGCATCGAAGTATCCTCCCGTTAAAACCCTATTCACTGCTCAGGATTTAGGAGGTTGGGATATTGTTCAGAAGCAGTTCTTTGGAGAAGGAGCAACGTTTGACAAAATCCAGGCTGCTAGTAAGGTATAAAAAGCACTGACATTGCTACAACGCGTTTGTTGAAGTTAGATAAATAAGTTGGCTTAATTAAACAGAGGATAGAACTTGGGGATGCAGGGGGCATGCCCCTATACTCCTGCTACCCTACAAATAATTACGTCCATTCACTCAGTTCTACCGAATCGGGTCAGGTAAAGCACAATGGTTGTGCCACGTCGAGCTATTTTGCTTTGAGTGGTTGAAGTTATGCCTTAGAGTCGCGGGGGTGTCGCAAGAAATTTTTAAGGACAAATGAGCGGTATCATTCGCGTTGCTGCTGAGAGCAACGCGAATGCTTGCTTCAATCAACATGGTTTGAGATCTAACATCGCTTTGATCAATGCCGTTAACTTGTTCTTGACAAAGCATGTGCATTGCCTCGTTGCCACTCAAAGCGCACCTCGTACGGTTGCACGACTGGAAGCCCATCAGCAGTCTCACTAGCCGCCTGCAATGCCTAAGCTCTGGTGCCATCATAGGCTTCAAGTCTTGACTTTGTCTTCATTTAGTATCATCTATACGGTGACTTTTTATTTGTCGTGGGGACGCATTGGTGTCGTTAAAGCAGCAAAGCCCCATCAAGCTCACTTTAGGTGGAAAAGCAAGCTTAGCAATCCTGATGGCTTGAGGCGGTCAGGGAGCAAACTCTCTGCAATCCTGCCATAGGGAGGGTTTTATACCAATTCCTCAAGGTTAAGCTACAGATGGTATAAAGCAGCGATTAGGTTCAAGCAGCAGCCACGGCAGGCGTTTACAGGCTCGAGATCATGGCAATGAAAGCAGACCAGAAATAACGGCTCTGTAGCTAGAAGACCGGTTCTGATAAAGAACGTGTTCAACTGCTTTATCTGCTCAAAACGAGGTAAGCGACCACGATTCAGTCGGCCGCGACACTGCTTGGTCGCCACCACGTCACGGTGCAGGAGTGGCTCCGCATGTATCGCACTGGTGGTCTCGCCGCGCTGCTCATCCATACGCCCCGGACGGAACGACGGCAGAGCATTCCTCTCTAGACACAAGAGGCACTTAACCAACGGTTGCACCAAAGCGAGGGCTTCAATCGAGTATGGGTCAGATTCCCCGCCGCTCTGCGACGAAACGTCAAGCTTGCAATCCGACTCCTCGGGGTCGGGAGTAAATCTGTTTCCATACCCCGTCTGCTTGCAGCGGGGTTCTTGATTCCCTTGTACTGTTGTGACTGAGCAAAAGATTTTGCGCAATTTGCAAATAGGTAGCACAAGCTTATAAAGTTGAAACCTGTGCGCGTTGCAGGGTTCTATTCACTTCCAGTTGCTGTTCCTTAAAGGCAGTTGGATGTCAACTTATCAGAAGCTAGAACACTAGACTGGAGCTGCTCTCACTCGTTGCGCAACTCATTTAATTGGAGCTTGACGGTATTAAACCCAAAATTGTTGATGATCTTCTCAGCCGCATCCCAAGGCAGCGTAGTAACATCACCAGGGTTTGAAATGTAGTGCTCAATATAATTTTGGGGATTGCTTTTAGCAATTTTAGAGAAGACTGCCACGCCATCCCGATCGCGCCAAAGATCTCTTCTAAGCTGGGACTCTAAGGAGCTGATGAAGGGTGCGCCCGTTGGGATTGGCTCAATCACTTGGTTGAGAAAAAGTTCGGCTTCTTTGGGAGAATTGATAATGCTCGAAGTAATGAGGTCTTCTAATTCACCATTCAGCAATCTGATGCGGCTTTCTAGCCTTTCCAAGTCCTTCTGAAATTGATCGTATTGATCCTGGTAAGCAAGCGGTTTAGAAATAGTTGAGAACAAATTTGAGATTTCATCGACAATCTTGCTGCCCGTTTCTAGGCGAGCTTTGCTGAGTTTAATATCGTTGACTAACTGATCTGACCATTCATGCTCTCGAACGACTTGGAGACAAGTTTCAGCACCTTCAAGCCACTCAAAAACACGAGCAACCTCCGTAGTCCATAATTCGGTAAAGCGGTGCCACTCCGTTAAATCGATGGTTTCCAAAGCACTCATACACTCAGGTCTTCACGCGGTTGCTGCGACTGTCAGAATACGCTTATTGTAGTCTGGCTTGTCGATTCCGCTACCCCCCCCTATCGCTGCCCTTAAAGGGCAAGCGATGGGTATCCAGAAGTTGGGAGTACAGGGGGACTTTCTATAGGTGTTCCGGTGAATTTGCTTTTCAGAAGACTGATAGGGTTGAGAAGCAGCTTGCTAAGATGCAGGTATGGTTAGTAATTGATGACCCGATTCTAGTGGCAGAAGCCCAACAGTTCTTTGCTGCCTAAGAAAAGAAAGAATAGGTCAGTCTAGTCAGCACTGATGTAGTGGCACCAGAGCGACCCGAAGGTGGTTCCAACGAGGAGGCATTGATGCCAGGTGGGTTTGGACGAGCGCAACCGCAACGTCGGGTCGGTAAAACGGCGTTATACGAAGTCCGGCAATTGAGCGTTGCGCCGCCGCAGTCAGCGCAGCTACCTGCGGCGGATCGGGCAATACAAGCAGAAGTCGAAGCGTTCTTTGCCCAGTCTCAACAAGAGCATCCGGAAGCACTGGCTTTGGCGTGGTCGGCTGGTGTTTATAACCCGCTGGCAAAGGTCGATTTGCTAGCAGTGGGCGCTCGCTTTCTGGAGCCAGAGGAGGAAGACTGGCTGGCTCTGGCACGCTTAGTGGGCTGGCTAGATATTGAGGATGAACTGGATGCCATTTATTTCACAGCGCCACCACCGGACTTTGCGTTGGAGCAAGCTGATTGGTATCTGCGACCAGATTTGACGACGTTTCTAGAGTCACCAGTCCTGTTGCGAGCGGTGGTGCAGCAGTATCCCATGACTGAAGCGAGCCTTCGATCGGCGATCAACCAGAAGGTAGCAGGGTTGGGCTGCTCAGCGGAGCAGCGCACTCGCTTTGTGCTGGAGTTGTTTAAGCAGCCGGAAACTGACCTGGCTGAGGGTGATTGGGCACTCTTGTTGTTTGAACTGCAAAGCCAGTTGTCGGGTGAGCGCTAGCTGGTTGCTCGAACCGCAGCAAGGTAAGGTGAACGCTCTTGGAACCGCTGCCAGGTTGCTGTAGATAGCAGCGGTGTTGAGAACAGTGCTAGCACACGGCAATCGGCGCACATAGCTAAAGTGTCTCTTGAAGGGGCGCTTGCAAACTAGCGTTTACAGCAAAGTGAATAGGGACAGCGTGATCGGGTTGAACGTGGTAAGGAGATAGCTAAGCCGCTTTACGACCTCTGTGATCTGGCTTCACGTTAGTATAGTGATGAGATAACTACGTAAACACTCACCGATCACCCCTCAAGGTAATCTTCACCAGTGACTTAAGAAGTCTAACGGTGCCCATCACCCGCCGCAAAGATCCTTGGATTGCCACAGAAGCCGCTCAGCGGTCGGGGTGCACGAGCTTTGTTATGCTGCTATCGCTTACAGGCTTAATTGTCATTGGCTACGTTAGCGGGCGCGAGATATGTAGGATCTTGCCAACGACAGAAAACCCTGCACGCGCGTAAATCCTTTCCTCCGCTTCATGTGCCGCCATGAGGAAAGGGACTGAAATGTTCGCCGTAAACGCTTCTTGTACCAATCGAGTTGTAATCGCTCCTGCCACCCCTCGACGGCGGAAGGCTGCACGCACACCAATACCTGCAATTTCCGTTGTTTGATGATAAGGAACCGTACAGACACCCGCACCCACAGGCTCTCCGGTTGCCTTCATTCGAGCTAAAACAGCGATTCCACCGGCTTCAAGGCTGTGTTGCAGTTGGGCGATCGCGGCGGAGTCTGGAGGAGGAGCACCATACGCTTCGTTCTGAACCGCGACTGTAGCCAGCAGATCAGCATCAGAAGCTGGCAAAAGCAACTCGATCCCTGGAGGAACGGGCAAGCCTTGCTCCGAACCAGGAGCGCAAGCCATGAGCGGCAGACGTCCTTCAACATGAAAGCCCGCATCCATCAGCACCCCTTCAACCGCAGGTGCTAACTGTGCAACATACTCCAAGCGCGGTTTGCGCGAACGTTTCTCGTAGGCAGCGATCAGAGCGATCACATCTGCCAGTGATGGTGTGGCGTTGTCATCGGGAATAGCGTAGTTGAGGAAAGGATTAGCGTTAAAACGAGAGAAGGTGGCGAGAAAGGAACCAATGCGCTCTGTATCGCGTTGATGGCTAGCTGCAACACGTAGGTACGACTGAATACGTGACTCCATTGCAATGTCTCATGAAGCTGATGAAGATGCATTAGGAATCCAACTTAGCACTCAACAAAAACAGAGTGCCTTTAAACTACAGCTACCATCCATAACCGAAGCCGCATAACGACCAAGATAAGCGGCAGCAAGTAACTGTTACACCCTCACCGAGATCTCTCAATTGTCCGCTCCATCGACTTGTTGGGCTGCGCTTTAACTCACCGATAAGCAACTCTCTAGCCTGTGGTTTAGGAATGGCTTTACCGATATTCTTCTAAATCGTCGATAATGTCCAGGATTTCAACGAACCGAGAGCCAAAGTCGGTCAACTTATATTCGACACAAGGCGGAATTTCAGGATAAGCAACCTTCTCGACAATACCAAAATTGACGAGATCCGTTAATCGCTCATTCAAAACTTTAGTTGTCAATCCCTCAGTTGCACGAGCCATTGCTCCTGGGCGGTTGGTTCCTTTGCGAATTAAGCGTAAAACTTCCATCATCCATTTACACCCCAGCGTATGCTCCACGATATGAGCAACAGTTGGTTGAGAATTAGAGGATTTTTTTGTCAAGCTACGAAGTTGTGATGTCTGCATTTGCTACTAAATGGTAATTACCTTACCAAACGGTGCTGACTTGTGAGAGAAGAAACAACCACCTACGCTGAGTGCTATCGAAATACCTTCACCGTTGATTCTAAAGCAAGGATGGTTAGTAGAGATGGAATGTATGAAAGCAGCCGTACTGACAACATTTGGTGGTGCTGAGAGTTTTGAGATTCAAACTGTGCCCAAGCCAATACCAAAAGCTAACCAAGTCTTAGTACGGGTTTGTGTGACGTCAATCAATCCAGTTGATTATCAGTCTCGCCGGGGTGACTATAAAGACTTGGTTCTACTCCCAGCCATTCTCGGAGTTGACGTTTCAGGAGTAGTTGAAGCCGTTGGAGAGGCAGTGACAGAATTTGAGGTTGGCAATGAGGTTTATTACTCACCGCAAATTTTTGCAGAATCCGGCAGCTACGCCCAGTATCATGTTGCCGATGCAGGGATTGTTGCACTCAAGCCCTCTAACTTGTCACATATCGAAGCTGCTTGTTTTCCCCTTGCAGGAGGAACAGCTTGGGATTGTTTAGTTACGCGAGGTAATCTCCAAATTGGGGAATCCGTCTTAATTCATGCGGGTGCTGGTGGTGTGGGTTCGATTGCAATTCAACTGGCAAAAGCGATGGGAGCCTATGTGTTTGCAACGTGCAGTTCTAACAATGTTGATTTCGTTAAAGAAATTGGCGCAGATCGCCCCATTGATTACAAAAATGAAAATTACGTGGAAGTGATTTGTCAGGCAACAGGGAATCAAGGTGTGGACTTAGTTTTGGATACGATCGGTGGGACAACCATTGAACGTAGTTTTGAAATTATTCGCCCATTTGGTCGGCTAGTGAGCGTTGTAGACACTTCAACACCGCAATCGCTCCTTGAAGCCTGGGGCAAGAATCTGACACTCCACTTTGTTTTCACACCCCAATACCGAGCAAAATTAGATGCCCTGGCAAAACTGATTGAGCATACTCAACTTCGTCCCGTGATTGATTCAACCTTCGCTTGGGATCAAGTCGTTCAAGCCCATCAGTATCTAGAGCGAGGCGGAACGCGAGGGAAAGTTGTGCTGGACTTTACCAAAAGCTAATCTGTCCTCACTGATCATTTCAAACCGTCGCCTGACAGATAGCCTCAGTCAACTTGAATACCTACGAAGAACATTGCAACTACCGCTATCATCAATAAGCTAAACAGTCCAACTATTAATAGACGGAAAGTTTCCGCCTAAAATCTCAAATCAGATGAATAGGCGGAAACTTTCTGCCTATCTCTCCTAGCATACTGGACTAGAACTGGCATACATCACGGTTCGGTTCTATTCTGCAACACTGATGCTCTCGTTCCTGCTAGCTCCTACGCGTAGGCTAGGAATTCGAATCCCCTGGTGGTTAGCAGTTGTCTGTAGGGATTGCCTCTAGGAAGCCAATCCGAAAATCCTCGTCAGCAGTTCAAGCCTGGTTCCTGATAGAATTTTACTAGGTCAGCTTAAGAACTCAGGCGTTAGCTTAGTAAAGCTGGAAAAGCTTTGCCAGTAAGGCTTTCAGTGCTTTTAATGCCGCACTCATAAACCCAAGGTCACAGTCTAAGGTTTTTCTGATAAGTGCAAAAACCCTGGGCTGTAATGCCTAGGGAAGTAACCTGAAAATCTCGTGTTACCTGACAGTTATCAGCTGCATGATCGACTTGCGGTTCATCAAGAAAGAAGAACTCAATCGCTCTGACCAGGGTAATTATGTATCTGTTGGCTCTAAGGTGCCTATTGATAAGCACAGCTGACCAAGCGATCGCCCTTCTCACTCTGGACTAGCCGTAAACTGGCATAAGACTTGAAAGCGTTACACAGCAGTTTCGCTTTTCCGTCACTCTCCACTGTTACGGGTGGCATTGCTGCCATCCTTGCGACAGTACAGCCAAATTAGCAGTGGCGCTGGCTCTTGCTTTAATTGTATCGTGATGCTAAACAGCGAATACTAGTCCCAGAGGCGCTTTCAGGCTTAACGTTGGTTTTGATTCAAAGGCTACGGAAACGCCAGGAATGCCAGAGCGAAAAGGGGAAGGACTGACCGTGCTCATTCACAAAAGAGAGGCAATAGGCGAGTAGCGTTCGACGCCTGGCTCTAACCAACCGTTACCCACGTTGGTAGTTAAGGCTGGCTCCTCAACAAACTGACAATTGCCTTTACTAAGTCCTCCGGCTCTACAGGTTTTGTGAGGTGAGCCTGGAACCCAGATTCGAGCGCTTTTCGCTGCTCGAAGGCTCCTGCATACGCCGTAAGTGCGAGCGCCGGCATCTTGCCGCCGGCATCTTGCCGCCTCAATCGAATTTGCTCGATCAGCATATAGCCATCCATCTCTGCCATGCCAATATCACTGACTAACAGATCAGGCGTAAACTGCTCCAACGCTTGCAACGCCTCCAAGCCAGAAGCCACGGCTGTCACTATGGCACCACTTTGTTCCAGCACGATTGTCTGAAACTCACGCGTATCCGTTTCATCATCTACTAGCAGAATTTGCAGGTTGCTTAAAGGAGCCTCTGTCGTCATACAGTGGCGTGGTGGCTCTAGCTCAGGGGGTTGGGCTTGCGTGCTGAGAGGTAGCTGCACGGTAAAGATGGCACCCTGGTGCTCGCCCCCACTTTCTGCCCAGACGGTGCCGCCATGCATTGCCACAATTTGGCGGACGATCGCTAACCCCAACCCTAACCCGCCAAACTTGCGGGTGGTCGAGCCATCTTCCTGCCGAAAATACTCGAACACGTGGGGCAGAAATTGCGGTTGAATGCCTCTGCCCGTATCAATGACCTGCATTTGAGCCGCTTGTTCCAGTTGCCGCAGTGCAATGGTGACTTGCCCGCCCTCCGGTGTAAATTTGACGGCATTGGTGAGCAAGTTCCAGACCACTTGCTGCAACCGCGCTGCATCACCAGCGATCGGGGCGATGTTTGGAGTCAGATCAAGCGTGATTTGAATCTTTTTCGCGTCTGCTGCCAACCGCACGGTTTCTAGGGCAGCAGCAATCACAGACACCAAACTGACAGGCACCGCTGTTAAGGACAGCTTGCCCTGCATAATACGAGAGATGTCAAGCAAGTCTTCGATCAGTTGCGCTTGCAGTTTCGCATTGCGCTCGATCGTTTTCAGTGCTTCAGCTTGCCGCGCCGCATCCAGCTTGCCGTTTTGGAGCAACTGCGTCCAGCCCAGGATCGGGTTCAGGGGCGAGCGCAATTCATGCGACAGCACTGCCAAGAATTCATCTTTGATGCGATTGGCGCGATCGGCTTCGGCTCGTGCCGCTTGCTCACGCACCAGGAGTTGTTCTCGTTCCTCTGCCGTCTGCCGTTGCTCAATCAGGTCAGCCGCTTGACGAGCAAGCAAATCTAGAAACCGCAACTCGCGTTCGCTCGGTCGGTGGTGTTGGTGCCAATGGGTAGAAACCATGCCGATGATTTTGCCGGCACGGGTGATCAGCGGGGTGGACTGTCCAGAGCGGTAGCCAGCCTCCAGCAGCATTCGCCTCGCTCCGTCAGGGTTTTCGCTCTCCGGCACATCAAAGTCAACGAAGCTACGATTGCCAGTCTTCAATGCCATGCCACAGGGCGTGTTCGCACTTTCACTCATCCGATCGAAATGAGTGATGATGGTTTGCTCAAAGCCTTGGTTGGCAAGCAGCACCAGCTCTTGGGTCGCTACGTCCAGGATTTGCACTGTGCCAGCATCAGCCCGTGTCAGCGCGATCGCCGCCGCCAGAATCTCTTGGTACAACGTTTGAGTATCATCTTCAGTGATGAGCCGTGCCCCCAGTGCGCGCAGTCGCTGTGTCTCTTGAAGGTCTGCCGCGACCACCGCTTCGGCACGGGCGCGTTCGACTGCCGCCCAAGTGCGCTCGGCGACTTCTTCCGCCAGTGCGATCTCATCCGGTGTCCAAACTCGCGGCTCGCTTGTGTGAATCGCCAGCCCCGCGACCAACTTGCCCTCCTTGACCAGCGGGATGCCGATATAAGCTCCAATTTCGAGCGCAGCGTAGGTTGAGCGTTGATCTGGTGAAAGGTTGGGATCGGCTGGCACATCGGACACGGACACGGTGCAGCCTGCGTGGTAGGCTGCGAGCAGCTTCGGACCGAACGAAGCAATCGGGTAGCGTCCAGCGAGTCCTGCGGCTCCATTGACGTAATCGCGCTCAATCACGTAGTCAGCGTCGCGTACCTCGAAGTAAGCCACACGGTTCGCGCCGAGATATTCACCTAGCAGACGGCTCGCCGTTGCCTGCATCTCTACTGGGTCAACCAGTGGGCGGAGCGCGTCAGTCAGAGAGACACGAAAAGCATTGGCTTCAGCGGTTTGCCGCACCATTTCTTCTGCTCGTTTGCGATCGCTAATGTCTTTGAAGACGATCGCCACTTTTCGCGCTTCCGGCTCACCCGTACAGCAGGCATACACATCAAACCAACGCTTGAGGGTGGCGGAACCGTTTTCAAACCGAATGGCTTCACCCGTCAGCGCGACTCGACCATAAATTTCAATCCAGTGCGCTTCCATATTGAGCTGACGCGCTGTTTTACCAACAGCTTGTTGCAGTCCGGTTTGTTGCTCAAAGACGGGGTTGACTTCTAGAACGCGGTAGTCGATCGGCGTGTCGTGGGCATCGAGCAAGACTTCAACCACACAGAAGCCTTCATCGATCGACTCAAACAGCGTCCGATAACGTGCCTCAGATTGACGCAGGGCAACTGCTGCTTGAATTTGCTCGGTTACATCTGTGAAGTACATGGTGATGCCGTTCACGGCGGGGTAGGCACGCACTTCATACCAGCGCTCGTGGTTGGGGTAAAACGCCGTGAGTGACTCAGCCACGCGATCGCGCATGACGCGGTGGTGCATCTGTTCAAACGCACTGTCATTCACCCCTGGAAATTCTTCCCAAAAAACTTTTCCAATTAAGTCATCCGCAGCACGATTAACCATCAATTCGGCAGTCTGATTCACATAAGTAAAGCGCCAATGCTCATCCACGGCAAAGAAGGCATCCGTAATGCTTTCCAAAAGATTACGGATCTGTGCTTCGCTTGCCTGCAAAGCTTGTTCTGCCCGCTTGCGATCGCTAATATCGTTGACCAGCGCCACAAACCCCACAACGACCCCCTGAGCATCAAAGCGTGGCACATAGGTGGTACTCACATACCGAGTGTCGCCCTCTTGATGAGGCACTTGGTTCTCAAAGGTGACTTGTTGCCCAGCTAGGACTTGCTCAACATACGGACGAATGCCTGCGTAGGCAGCTTCACCTAACACTTCGCGAACGGGCTTGCCATAGATTTCCGTTGCCGGTTGCCCAAACCATGCTTCGTAGCCTCGGTTGTTAAAGCGGTAACGCTCGTCTGAGTCCACAAAGGCAATGAGGGCAGGGACGGCATTGGTGACTAAACGAAGTTCCGTTTCTCGTTGTGCTAAGGCGGCTTCGGCTTGTTTGCGATCAGTGATGTCAATGACGGAGCCAATGTAACCCTTGAATGCGCCATCTACTCCAAACCACGGACTTGCAGCATCGATTGCCCAGATGTAGTCCCCCTGTTTGCTTTGCAAGCGGTACTCCAGCCGGAACGACTGCTGTTGCTCATTGGCTGCTAGAAACATGCGTTGGGCAGCGGCGCGATCGTCTGCGTGGGCTCGCTCTAACCAACCAAAGCCCAAGCCTGTTGCTGGAGTTTGCCCCGTGAAGTCATACCAGCTTTGGCTGAGGTAGGTGCAGTAACCAGAGGGGTCTGTAACCCAAACCATAAAAGGTGCATGATCCGCCATCTGGCGAAACTGCTCCTCGCTATTTTGCAGGGCGATCTCTACTTGTTTGCGATCGGTGATGTCAACGGCAGTGCCCAAAACCTCAACGGCTTGCCGCCATGCTTCCTCACCCGCGAAGGTTGCTTGCCCATTCGCAGCGAGCCACCGCTCGGTGCCGTCATCCCAGATCACCCGGTAGTCAATGTCGTAAGCTCCTGATGACGTTGGAGTCAGCGCCGCCTCAAGCGCACTCGTGACCTTGGCACGATCGTCTGAGTGAATCCGCTCCACCATCTGCGAGAGTGGCAGCACGACGCTATCCTTCTCACCCAAGATGGCGCGCATCCGCTGATCTAACTCCACCAGCTTTGTAGCAATGACATAGCGCCAGGTTCCCAGTTGAGCGATCCCAATGGCAAGCTGTGATCGTTCCTCGCTTTCCCGCAGTGTCTGTTCTGTACGTTTGCGAGCGGTAATATCAGTAAACAAGAGGGCAAACTGGTGGTTGTGCGGCTCACCAACGCGAAAGGCGTTGACATCAAACCAGCGATTCAGGGCAGTTGAGTGCTCCACAACCCGCACCGCTTCGCCTGTCCGCACGACACGACCATAAAGCTCGACCCAAGCAGCTTCAAGCTGGGGCATGAGTGCTCGGACTGTTTTTCCCGTTGCCTGTTCCAAGCCGGTAAGCGCTTCAAAGACCGCATTCACTTCCAGAAAGCGGTAATCGCTCGGTGCACCAGTTGCGTCAAACAGCATTTCGCAGAGGCAAAAGCCTTCGTCGAGTGACTCAAACAAAGTGCGATATTTGGTTTCGGACTGGGCAACCTGCTGCGCTGCCAAGCGCAGTTCCAGTTCATCCACCACCATGGCAGCGAGGTCAACGAGTGTGGCTTGCTGTTCTGGCGTGAATGGGTTGTGGGGTTGATTGTCGACCAGACACAGTGTCCCCAGGTTGAAGCCATCATGGCTGAGCAAGGGCGCACCCGCGTAAAAGCGCACCCCTGGTTCACCTTGCACAAAAGGATTGCAGGCAAAGCGCTCATCCAAGCGGGCATCCGGCACAATCAACGGCTCGTCGGTGGACACAGCAAAGCTGCACAGGGTGTTATCACGCGGCACTGCATGGGCACCAAAGCCAATGCCAGACTTAAACCAGGCTCTCGACTCATCGACCAGCGAAATCAGCGCAATAGGCACATTAAACAGCCGTGCTGCCAAGCGGGTAAGACGATCGAACGCCGCTTCAGGGGGGGTGTCGAGGATCTTATAGCGATGCAGGGCGGCTAACCGCTCCGGTTCGTTTGCAGGCAGCGGCATCGCAGGCTTGTGAGGCATGGGGTCAGTCATAGACAGCAGCGAGGGCAGGGATCAAGGGTTGGAGTCGGTAAGGAGCCATGAATGAGCAGCGGTTTCGACCCACCGCCTTGACGCACTCGCATCATAGGTGTCAACGCAATGGTCAGCACGGTGCTGGCAAGGGGCTGCACTCATGCTTTGGGCTCCTCCAGCAAGCAATATTTTGCTTGAATCGCCTTGCTACGCTCCTGTAAAGCGACATCTGGTGACTCACATAATTGGTTGAGTAAGAGGGCAAGCTGCTTCAGCGCTAGAGGCGAGGGCATCGCATGTCCATTCTCCCAACGATTGATGGTGGGAAAGGTGACTCCGAGGTGAGCGGCAAACTGCTTCTGGGTCAGTCTCAAGGCTTGCCGCAGGTCTTGAACCAGGTAGCCAACCGCTGGCTGTTTGATGCCTAGAGCTTTTGGCTGGAGGAGCATAAGTAGCCTGGAGTATAAAGTCCTTTATCTCTGTCACTTTGGATGGGTTTTAGCGCCGCAGCAATCTGTCTGGAGATAGAACTTAGTTTTTAGAATTTTGTCGAGCACGAGTCTCAGCCTAAGGGTCGGCTTTCCATCTCTACTCAACAACAAAGGTGCTTCACGTACGTTACTGAGGTTGAGCTGACATAGAGGCAAAAAGGTGCCAGATGACCTAGAAGCCTTACCTGGACTGAGTTTGAAAAAAGCAATGATCTGTTGTCTTCAAAGCAGCACTATTGCTTGTACAGCAGCAGGGCAGCGGCAGCATGAGGGTTCTAGAGGTGCCTCGCAACGAAAGAATCGACCTTTGAGCCCTGTGCCAGTGGGAGCATTTAGTCCAAAAGCTGTCCAGTGGTCAAATGAAGGGCAGGTGAAATTTTTACTTGCACCTTTTTGCCCGTATGTCGGCTTAACCCCTCGATCACTCAAGGGATGCCTGTCTTCGGTTTTCCAGTCGGGGCGCTCGCCGGGGTCAGGATGCTCGGCATAGATGAAATCAAACTGTTGTGGAAAGAGCTGCAAAAACGCGTCTGGTTCCTGGATTGCCTGGAATTGAGGGGCGGGAAGGTTCATCGGCTACCCTCCTTGCCCACAGCAACATTCTGAGTCATTTCCTCCTTAAGTAGGATGAAGTGCAGGAGCCAGGAGCAAATCCTTAAACTACAAATGTATAAGTTCAGTTCCCACAGAATCGATCGTTCCATGCTCACCCCCAAACCATACATCCGTTACTCCCAAACTGTAGAAGTCAAGCAACCCGACGAGGAGCGGCTGATTCGCGAAATTGTTGATTCCGTTGCCCGGCAGGGGCAGAAGGTGTTTGACAAGCATCGCCATGCCATGCGGGGGGCTCATGCCAAGAGTCATGGCGGACTGAAGGGGGAACTGAGGATCTACGACAACTTGCCTGCTCATCTTGCGCAGGGATTGTTTTGCCAACCCCGCACTTATCCGGTGATGATTCGCTTCTCAACCGTTCCCGGTGACATCATGCCGGATGGTCTATCTTGCTTTCGCGGCATGGCCATCAAGGTCATTGATGTGGCAGGACCGAAGCTCCTGGAGACGGAACCTGATGCTGTGACTCAGGATTTTTTGATGATCAACAGTCCGATTTTTCCATCGGGCAATATTGCTCGCTTTCTCCCGGAACAGTTGCTCCAGGAAAAGGTCGTGGTCAGTGCCCCAGAGGAGGCACAACAACTGTTGGGAATGGTTGCCCGAATGACTAATGCGATGACTCAGAAAGTAGGGATCAACCTCTATCCGAGCGCGTTAGGTCTCACCCAACCCGAAACTCACATTCTGGGGGAAACCTACTATACCTCTGCTGCCCTGCGTTACGGAGATTACATTGCTAAATTGAGTGTCACTCCCGTCTCTACCAGCCTTCAACCGCTCATTAGCAAACGCATTGATACACAGAACGCTTCTGTACTGCGAGATCTAATCGTTGAGTTCTTCCGGCAACAGTCTGCCGAGTATGAACTCCGTGTCCAGCTTTGCACCAATCTGGAGACGATGCCGATCGAGGATGCGTCGATTGAGTGGTCAGAAGGGGAAAGTCCTTACCAGGCGATCGCCAAACTCACAATTGGAATGCAGGAGGCATACAGTCCTGCCCGGCAGGTGTACATAGACGACGTTTTGTCGTTCAATGCCTGGCATTGTATTGCAGAGCATCAGCCGCTGGGATCGATTCAGCGTTTACGCAAGGAAGTCTATGAGGCGTCCAGTCGTTACCGTCATCAGATGAACCAGCAGCCCAAGGGGGAACCGCGAAGCATCGAGGAAATGCCGGACTAGGAAGCTGCTCTGAACCGGAGTTCATGCTGCCCTCAATGGGCGCGATCACGATCGGCAAAATAGAGCCAGTAGAGGCGTCAGACATCGTCGATCGCCAAAGTTGGGTGGATTTCAGATAGAGATAATTGCACTTATCTCTATCTGGCTAATGTAAGACAACTTCGATGCCGAAAGGCTGTAAACGTTCAGAGACCCATGGATTGAGGAAGCAGTCAGATAAACACGTCATTGGCAACTCAGCCCAAGACTTGCACAAGAGCAACAGAAATTCGGCAACCGTTCGGTTGTTCGAGTCGGGAACCTGCCTCCAATGGTTAGGCTTGCTTTGTCGTCTCTAGCCAACCTGAGTTGAACAACATGCCGGAAATGAACCTGAAGCGATCGCGTGTGGTATGCTTCGGACCCTTATGATGCCTAGATGCAGACTAGGAACTCTGCCGAGACGACTCATTTTCGGCAATTATGAAGGTGATAACGCCAGGCATCAGCGGCGCGCACAAGACTTTATCTTGAGAAGCCCGCCTATTTGCGCGTCCGCTGCATGCCGTTGTTAGCCAGCTATCCTTTGCACTCTCTCAATCAACCCGTGGCCTACGACACGCCCTCCCTCTTGAATGCGATACCTCGACCCAGGATGAATGAATTCTGATACTTCCTCAAATGAAATATCGGGGAACTCTATAACTGCCAAGACTGACTCACCTGGCCCCACGATTGATTTATCAATAAAGGTGTGGATCGCTGTATTCCCGGATACATTACCTTCAAACCAGATAGCACCACGATAGCTGCTATAAACAGGGCCTCTGTCCCCTTCAGCTAAATAAGTCTCCCTACATTCTATCTGAAACTTCTTTGCGAACGTATAGCGATCCATTATTCAACCTGCCGGCTAATGGTCCCGTTCACCCGCCGCAGATAACCTTTCGGACTTAATGCAGAAGTGCGCGCTCTATACGGTCGGTGTGCAACGGGATTGTTAGGCATCTCGTTCCAACTGGCTGGACGGCTTGCCAGTAAAAACCGCCAACTGGGCGTCGAAAGCACGTTTGAAGGTCGGACGCGCTTCGCCGCGGACGACATAGGCTATGAGGTTCGGATAGTCGTCCAGAATGCCCGATCCGCTCAGCCTGCGCAGCACCTGTACCATCAGCAGATCGCCAGCACTGAACGCCCCATCGAGCCACTCGCCAGCGCCGAGCCGAGTCGAGAGGTCATCTAGTCGGCTGCGGATGCGCTCCTCGGCAATCAGCAGGCGCTCCTCGTGCCAGACCTTGTCGTGCTCCAAATACATAGAGATTTCGCGTTGAACGATCACAGGCTCAACTGTGGAGAGCACGGCAAACATCCATGTGATCGCGCGTGTCCGGGCGTTCGCATCGTTTGGCAGCAGACCCGCATGGCGCTCCGCGATATGAAACACAATCGCCCCCGACTCGAACAAGGCGAGATCGCCTTCTTCATAGGTCGGTATTTGCCCGAAAGGATTAAGCGCACGATGTGTGGCTTCCTTCATCGCACTGAATGAAACAAGACGAACGTCATAAGGCTGGCCCACTTCCTCGAGCGCCCAGCGCACGGACATATCACGCGCCAGCCCCTGCCCATGATCGGGCGACTGTTCAAAGGCGGTGATGGTGGGGATCATTGGAAGACTCCAAGTGATGGCAGGCTTGCCTCCAAACTCCATCGTAGCGTGATGCCTAACGACCCCAAGCTCAGCGACTGCTTCAGCGCACGGTTAGGCGTTTCCGGTCGGATTGGAGTAGTCACGAAAAGTCGAACCAATCGAAGAGGGATGAGAGATCAATGTCGGGCCACTCGAGCCACGACAAGTCGATGTCGATCCAGTCGAACAACCCGCCTGTGGCAAGGTCGGTTAAAACCTCCGTCTTCATGGCTGCGTAATCGCAGGTCTCTCCGGCTGCTTCGTGAATGGACTGGAAGTCCTCCGGCGTGGAAAAGATGCAGTAGTCCCAGCAGTAAATATCGACTGGGTAGCCACGCGACGAAGCGGCGCGGCCGACGTCGGCGGGCTTGTAGTATTTGCGCTTGCCGTGTCGGCGCACGAGTTCTTCGCCGACGGCTCCGACAAACGCTTTCTTGACTTTGGGTTCGAGATGGCAGGCGGGCATTTTCGGTGTGTGCTAGGAAACGCCTAACAACGAAGTTGAGCCGCGAACGCCGCTTAGATCGCGTTGTCAGGGCTAACGGTGTTCGTCGGCTCCAACGCAGGGTTTGGGTGCCGCTTACTCTATAGTGTTCCCAAGCGCTAACAGTTAATACAAGGCAGCTCAACTATTAATAGGGCTAAAGATAGCAAAGCTGCAACGAAGTGCCACGTAATGTCTGAAAGCTTTGCTGCGAAAATTTTCTAGAAAATTTTCGCAATTTCGCTAAAACATCCCGAAAAACGACCATTTACGGGCAAGTTTTGCAGAAAGAAGTGCCTGAAACCCTGATTCTATCGTGAGTTTTATCGGTAGCTCGGCTATGATTTACGGGCAAGTTGCAAGTTTTTAGCTGGACTGCTTGCTATGCAATCGTTTCAGTGCTCGCGTGGCACTTGGTTGCAGCTTCGCTGACACTGTTGGCGAATAATTTCTTCATACCTGGAACCTCTGTGCCAGCGTTGCCTGCTCCACCAAACTCAATCAGCTTTAACAAGAGGACAACAGGTTTGCAGAACTTACAGAGTATTAAGCAATGTTTCGCCAACAGTGTCTTCGCTACCTTTACCCCTAACGTGACACGCTTTAGGAACTAGAAGCCTCGTCTGACTACCCGTGAAACGGGCGTCTGGCGCTCGTGCCTGCTTTCGATGCCAGCTTCAACGTCAACCACTTTGACAGCAAGCCCAAGCTTAACGTTGGTAACCGGCGGGCGTCGTGCCATTTCTAGCGGCGGTATCAGAGGGGTGATTCAGCAAAACGGCGGTGCAGGGTCAGCAAGACGACTGAGCGGACCAAAAGCGAAGCGGGCACCCTAAAGTTAGTTACTCTTTATACAAAAAAATATTTTATGAAGGCGCTCCCCTTTCACAAGTTGC